>JADGAY010000011.1 GCA_015231775.1 Magnetococcales bacterium
CCAACCGTCTGCTGCTCAAGGACCGCATGCGCCAGGCCTTCTCTTACGCGGCCCGTTTCAACCAGATCGTCGGCGTGTTGTTCCTGGGGATCGACCGTTTCACGGTGATCAACGATGCCCTGGGACGGGAGGTGGGGGATCGGCTGTTGCGTGATGTGGCGGTGCGCCTGGCCCACTGTCTGCGCGACGAGGATTCGTTGGCACGGGTCGGGGGTGACGAGTTCGTGGTGCTGGCCACCGGTCTCCAGCAGGGGGGCAATGCCGGACGCATCGCCCGCAAGCTTCTCTCCACCTTGAGCGAACCCTTTTCGGTGGAGACGGAACGCTATTATCTCACCGCCAGCATCGGCATCACCCTCTATCCCCTCGACGAGGGGGATGAGGACTCTCATCTCAAGAAGGCCGAGTCCGCCATGCGGCGCGCCAAGGAGCAGGGTGGCAATGTCATCCACTTCTTCACCAAGGAGATCGACGCGGTTTCGGTGAAGCGCATGACCATCGAGAATGGTCTGCGTCTGGCCTTGGAGCGCGATGAGCTGTTTCTGCTCTACCAGCCCCAGATGGATGTGGCCTCGGGTCGCCTGATGGGGGTCGAGGCGCTGATCCGCTGGAAGAGCCCGGAGATGGGACTGGTCTCCCCGGTCAACTTCATCCCGATCGCCGAGGAGAGCGACCTGATCACCTCCATCGGCGAATGGGTGTTGCGCACCGCCTGTCGGCAGAATCGCAAGTGGCAGGATCAGGGCTTCGACCCGATCCGCATGGCGGTGAATCTGTCGGCGCGCCAGTTCCAGAATCGCGATCTGCCCACCAAGGTGGCCCGCATCCTGGAAGATTCCGGCTTGGATGCCCGTTATCTGGAGTTGGAGTTGACCGAGGGGATGTTCATGCGCGACGCCAACGAGACGGTCTCGACGTTGCAGACGTTGCGCCAAATGAATCTGGAACTCTCCATCGACGATTTCGGCACCGGCTACTCCTCGTTGAGCTATCTGAAGCGGTTCCCGATCCACACCTTGAAGATCGATCGGGCCTTCGTGCGCGATGTCATCACCGATCCGGACGACGCCGCGATCACCAAGACCATCCTGTCGATGGCCAAGAACCTGAACCTCCAGGTGGTTGCCGAGGGGGTTTCGGATCCCGATCAACTGGAGTTTCTGCGCTCCTTGGGGTGCGATCTGGTGCAGGGGTTTTTGTTCAGTCCGCCCGTCTCTCCCGAGGAGATCGCGCAGTTTCTCGAGGAGGACCGGCTTTATCGCGAAAAGCCGGCCTTTGCCCCCAAGTTGCACTCCGGTAGCGGGTCGCGGATCATCTTTCCCGAGAGCGATCGCGCCACCAAGAGCGTGCACCACCCCTGATCCCGCGGAAGGCCCGGCGAAACGGTCCGCTCCCTGGGGTGGCCGTTTAACAATCGCCCAGGGCGTAGGGTCCATCCCAATCCGACACGCATGGATCGCCATCCCGCCAGTCGAGTGGATTGTCGGGCAGACGTGGCGCGCGCCAACCCCGCGCCGACGGGCGCGGGGGTCCGTTCCGCCAGCCAACCAGGGCATGGCGCAAGGTCAGATGATCGAGAAGCGGGTATCCCTCTTGCGAGTCGGTCAGGCATGGGCGGTAGGACATGGTGTGATCTCCAGGTCGAAGGGGCGCGGCGGATGGGTTTCAATCCGCGGGTTGGGCGGAAGGATCCTGTTCCAGCATCCGTTCCAGGGTCATGATCACCACTTGATTGAAGGAGCGGCGTTCCGCTTCCGCCTTGTCGTTGAGCCATTCGGCCAGGGATTCGGGAAAGCGCAGGGATTTTTGAACCATGCGAATTTTTTTGTCGGTTTTCATGAGCGTTCTCTTTCGTGGGTTGGGGTTGATCCTGGTAACGCATGATTCATGAAAAATGGTTGAATCTTAAGGTTGAACTCCTTCAGCACCTTTTTTCACCAGGCCGGATCCGCCGGGGCGGTGGGTGGTTGGGCGTGGGGTCGCAGCCGGATCTGCAATGATTGTTGTTGCGTGCATGGGTTGGCGTGGGAAAGGGAATGGGGGTAGAATCGTTCATCATGGGTGGATGGAGGCGCGGACGCCGACTGTTGTTGGCGATCCTGGCCTCTGGCGTGAGCGGGTGCGGGGAGTGGCCCTATTATTGGCAGGCCACGACCGGAGAGATGGAGATTCTCATCCAGCGTCGTCCGGTCGAGTCGCTGTTGGCCGATGCGGATACCCCGCCGGGATTGCGGCGTCGGTTGATGCTGGCCGACCGACTGCGCCGCTTCGCCGAAGGGGCGTTGCTGCTCCCATCCAGCGGGACGTTTCGGGATTATGTCGATCTGCGCCGCCCATTTGTGACACGGGTGGTGTTCGCGACGCCGGAACTCTCCCTGGAGCCGCATCGCTGGTGTTTTCCGGTGGTGGGGTGTCTGGCCTACCGGGGCTATTTCGATGATCGGGAGGCCAGGCGTCTGGCCGAGACCTTGCGGCAGGAGGGATGGGATGTCCATCTGTCGGCCTCGCCGGCCCACTCCACCCTGGGCTGGTTTGCCGATCCGTTGCTCAACACCTTCATCGATTGGCCGGAGAGTCGTCTGGCCGGTCTGATGTTTCATGAACTGGCTCATGAAAAGATCTATATACCGGATGATACGACCTTCAACGAATCGTTTGCCGAGGCGGTGAGTCGCATCGGCGTGGAGCGGTGGTTGGAGCGGACCGGACAGGGGGAGGCGTTGTCGAGTCTGCGGCGTGACTGGAGCGAGCGGGCCCGGTTTGTGGATCAGGTCGAGGCGGTTCGGGAACGGTTGCTGGCGTTGTATGCCGGCCCCTTGAGCCAGGATGAGAAGCGAGTGGAGAAACGGGCGATCTTGGCGAGCGCGGCCATGGAGGCCGAGGGGTTGGATGGCGCGCCGGGAGATCCGGAGCGCGAGGCCACCCGCCGTGCCCATGGGCGCTGGTGGCGCGACGGGATCAACAATGCCAAAATCCTCTCCGTGGGGCTCTATTCGGCGTGGGTGCCGGCCTTCATGGCGATCCTGGAGGAGAATCACGGCGATCTGGAGGGGTTTTATCGTTCGGTTCGGGCGTTGGCGGCGTTGCCGATGGAGACGCGGAACGAGCGCTTGCGACGCGGGATCCCGGATGGGGCGGCGCGTCGGTGAGGTGTGGTGCGATGAGGATGGCGGCATGTCGGTGAGCGAGAGCGTGGTGTTGGTGCACGGCCTGTGGTTGGATGGCACGGAGTTCAAGTGGTTGGATCTGCACCTGCGCCGGGAGGGGTTTAGGGTCTTGACCTTTCATTATCCCACCGTGCGGCGCGGGTTGGATCAGAACGCCGATGGGCTTTGGGAGTTCCTGGAGTTGCGTTTTGGCACCGCCATGCGCGATGTCCAGGCCGGATCGGTCCATCTGATCTGTCACAGTCTCGGGGGGCTGGTGGGGTTGCGCATGCTCGAACGCCATCCCGAAGCGCCGATCGGACGCATGGTGGCGTTGGGAAGTCCGTTTCAAGGCTCCTTTTCCGCGCAACGATTGGCCAGGTGGCCGGTGGGTTCCTGGTTGCTGGGGGAGAGCATGAACGGCGCCCTGGATGGGGGACGCCCCTGGCGGGTGCCCGAGGGCCGCAGCATCGGCGTGTTGGCCGGTACGCTCCCCCTGGGATTGAGCCATGTGATCTGGGGGGTGGAGTCTCCGAATGACGGGGTGGTGGCGGTCTCCGAGACCCGCCTGCCCGGCGCGGTCCATGCCACCCTGCCGGTGGTGCATGTGGGATTGGTGTTTTCGCGCCGCGCGGCGCGTTGGGTACAACATTTCATCAAAACAGGGGAGTCGGAATGGTGAGTGGAACCATCCACCGGTGGGTGCGAGCATGAAGCCGGGGGCCACGGGATTGACCCGGGTGATCCATGCCGCCGGATATTCCTGGCTGGGTTTTCAGGCCGCCTGGCGCCATGAGGCGGCCTTTCGGCAAGAGTTGATCGGCATCCTGCTGTTGATGCCGATCGGTTTGTGGCTGGGCGGCAACGCGGTGGAGCGGTCGCTGCTGATCGGCTCTTTGCTGGTGGTCCTGATCGTCGAGTTGCTCAACTCCGCGGTCGAGGCCGTGGTGGATCGGATCGGGCCCGAGCATCATCCGTTATCCGGGCGCGCCAAGGATCTCGGCTCGTCCGCGGTTTTCGTGGCCCTGGCGTTGGCGGTGGTGGTGTGGGGATTGGTGGCCTGGGAGCGGATCGGGTCACTTTAGATCGCGACGCAATGGGCGTGAGGAGAGGGGTGATCGTCGTTTCCAGTCCGGGCAACCCCCAATCGTGACACCGGTATGTGAAGGCAGGACGGTCGGCATGTCGGAGAAGAGCTTCAAACGCATATTGATCGTTCTGTTGGTGGTGGTGCTCGCACTGCTGGGCGGACGCATCGCCAAGAGTCTGCGCGATCCGGTGGAGAGTCAGGTTGGATCCCAAGCGATCCACAACCGTGAGATCTCCCTGCGCCTCGGCATCGCCACCGCCGTTGGGCCGGTGCCCCGCGCCGCGGCGACCCGTCTGGCCGAACGGCTCGCCACGTTGAGTCAGGATACCCTCAAACTCACGATCCACCCCTCCGCGGAGTTCGGCGGCGACGAACGTATGTTGAAACTGGTCAGCCGTGGCGAGCTTTCGATGGTGCTGGTCACGAGCGACTTTCTGGCCAGGCGGATCGAGGCGCTGCGGGTGTTCGACCTGCCGTTTCTCTTTCCGTCGCGGGACTCTTGGCATCGGGCCCTGGATGGGGAGTTTGGCCGGGTGTTGCTGGACAAAGCGCGTCAACTCAACCTGGAGGGGGTCGCCTTCTGGGATGGTGGATCTCGCCATCTGCTCGCGGACCGTCCCCTGGCCGATCCCGAGGCCTTTGCCGATCTGGCCCTCGTGGAGCCGGACAATCGGGCGGGTCGAGCCTATTTCTCCCGTCTGGGTGTCCGCTTCGTCACCCCGGACGACGTTTTGGCCCAGGCCTGGGAACAGCCGCTCGCCGGGTTGGAGAGCCATTCGGGTCGTCTGGCCTCCGCGCATCTGATCTTGAGTGGACACGCCCATCTGGGCCACCTCGTGGCGATTGGTCGCGATGTCCAGAATCTGTTGACCGCCCGTCAACAGGAGATCCTGCTGGAGGCGGCGCGGGAGATCGCCTGGTGGACCCGTGTCGAGCAGGGCGAGCGTGAGGCGGAGATCCTGCAACGGTTGCGCGGCATGGGCATGCGGATCCATGAATTGTCCGCAGAGGCCAGGGAGCGGTTTCGGGCGTTTCTGCCTCCGGTGGAGCGGGGCTTCGAGGAGGATATCGGCGCCGATGTCATGGCCAAGCTCGCGGAATGGCAGATGCTGCATGATCATGAGGCGACGCGGGTCGGTGAGATCCGGGTCGGTCTGGATGCACAGCTTTCGGGAGAGAGCGCACGGGCGGGGCTGGAGCTGTCGCGCGGGATCCGACTGGCCATGGAGACGATCAATGGCCAGGGAGGCGTTCTGGGACGCAAGATGCGTTTGGTGGCTCGCGACAATCATGGTTTTGCCACGCGCGGGCTGGACAATCTGAAGTTCTTTGCCGGCCTCGAGGATCTGGTGGCCGTGGTGGGGGGGCAGAAAAGCTCGGTGGTTGCCGCCGAGGTGGAGCTGGTGCATGAATTGGAATTGCCGATGCTTTTGCCCTGGTCGGCGGCGCGCCATCTGACCGAGAACGGTTATCGTCCCAATCAGGTGTTCCGGTTGAGTCTCAACGACCGCTGGACCGCGCCGTTTCTGGCGGATGCCGCCTTGCGGCGCGGCTCTAGGATCGCCCTGGTGCTCGAGAACTCCAGTTGGGGGGTGGAGTTCGAGAAGATCGTGTCCCGCCATTTGAATGCCAGGGGGGTTCGTCCGGTGCTGCTGCAGTGGGTGGACAACGGGCAGGAGCGGTTCGATACGCTGGTTGCCAGAGTGGGTGAGTCCGGGGCCGAGGTGGTGATCCTGGTGGATACCCCGGATGAGAGCGTGCCGATCCTGATGGAGCTGCACCGACACCTGCCTACCGTGGCCGTGGTCTCTCACTGGGGGTTGCTGGGCGGTGACATGACCGCCATGCAACGCAAGGTGATCGGCGGCATGGATCTGCTCTTTCCGCAAACCGGTTTCCCAAACGATCCGAATCACCGCGCCGGAGGGGCCATGCTGGCCGACTATCGCCGCTATCTGGGAATGGATGAACATGAACCGGTTCAGGTAACGGTCGGTTTTGCCCATGCTTTCGACCTGGTGGGCATGCTGGCCGAGGCGGTGCGTATGGCGGGTTCCACCGATCGACGCGTGGTGCGTGATGCCATGGAGCGGTTGCCGGCGTATGATGGCGTCATCAAATCCTTGCGACACCCCTTCGACGAGCAGCGTCACGATGCCCTGGATGACCAGGATTACCGACTCGGGCGGTTGACGCCCGAGGGGCTGGTTGTGCCGGAGGGGAGGAACGGGGAATGAACCCTCAACCCACCTACGCGCCTCATGGCCGGTTGCGACGTCGCTACATCCTGCAATTCTCCTCGTTCGTCGGCGCGGCGTTGGTGTTGGTGCTCGGGTTGTTGCAGGCCGACATGGTCCATTCGTTGCGCGCCCGGTCGGTGACCTCCCTGGAGGCGCGCGGAGGGGAGCTGTTCGAGCGCGTGGAGACCCGCATCGGCTTCTTGCGGCAGAATCTCGAACAGTTCGCGCGCAATCCGCTGGTGATCAACGCCCTGGTGGAAGGGACCGAGCGGGATCCGCATTTGGCGCAACTGGTGCGCAATTTTGCCAGCGGGCGACACATCGTGGCCTTTTTCCTGGTGAATTTCGATGGCGCGCCACTGCTGCTCCAGCGCGAGGAGGCCCCGGTCAACCCGGACCCGGCTGTCATCCGTCACGCGCTCTCCTGGACCCGTCCAGCCCCCTTGATCGATGCGAGTGGTCGATACCTGATCCTGAGCCATCCCCTGGAGTCCCATCACGCCATTCAGGGGGCCATGATCGTCCATCTCGATTTCGCCGGTCTTCTTTCCGAGATCGTGCCAGGGGATCGCAGCGTGCGGCATGCGGTGCTGCTGGGGGATCGGGTGCTCTACCAGACCCAGGCGACCATTTCCGAGGATCTCATCGAGCTGACCCTGACCCCTCCCCCCGGTTCGGCGATCCTGACCCGTTTGGGATTGCGGCAACGGTTGACCGTGGATAAATCGGTCCTTCGGGCGCCGATCTACGAGAGCATCACCAATGCCACCCTGCTGGGCCTGGCGTTGGTGATCGTCTCCATGCTGCTGGCCTTTCGGCTGGGGGCCAAGACCGCGGACCCGATTCTGATGCTCTGTCGTCGGGTGCGTCTGGCCACCGAGGATGGGAACACGGCGATCACGCCGGTCGGCACCGGGGATGAACTCGAAGAGCTGGCCGCCATCTTCGAGGAGCGTACCCGTGCCTTGTGGGCGATCCGCATGGAGCTGGAGAACCGGGTGTTGGAGCGGACCGGAACCCTGGAACGGCTCAACTGGGAGTTGGAAAAGGAGGTTTTGGAGCGGACCCGTGTCGAGGCGGAGACCCGCAGGCACCTGGAGTTGTTGGACCAGGCGCAACGGATCGCCCATCTGGGAAGCTGGGAGTGGGATCTGTCGGCGGGGACGGTGCAGTGGTCGGCGGAGCTGTTCCGGATCCTTGGGTTGCGACCCCATGCCTTGCTGCCCAGCCATAAACGTTTTCTGGCCGCCGTGCATGTGGATGACCGCAAGCGGGTCAACGATGTGATGGAGCAGGCCATTCGTGGCGACGCCTTGGAGTTTGAACAGGAGTTCCGCATCGTTGGCGCCGATGGACTAGCCCGATTCGTGTTTGGCAACGCGCGGATCGATCGCGATGACAAGAATGAACCGGTTCGCGTAACTGGCACGGTGCTCGACATCACCCCGCGCAAGATGCTCGAGGATGAACTGCGTCGCGCCAAGGAGCAGGCCGAGGAGGCCAGTCGCATCAAGGGGGAGTTTCTGGCCAACATGAGCCACGAAATTCGTACCCCCATGAACGCGATCATCGGTTTCAGCCATCTCTGTCTGCGCACCGCCCTCACCACCCGACAGAGGGATTATCTGCAAAAGCTTTATTTGAGTGCCAATGGAATGCTGCGCATGATCAACGATATTTTGGACTTCTCCCACATCGAGGAAGGAAAACTCCAGATCGAGCGCGTCGGCTTCGATCTGGAGGAGCTTCTGGTTGGTCTGGACGCCCTCATGAGCGTCAAGGCCATGGAGAAATCCCTGGATTTCAAGGTGGAACCGCGTCTTGGACTCCCCTTGCACCTGGTGGGGGATCCGGTCCGGTTGCGTCAGGTGTTGTTGAATCTCACCAACAACGCCATCAAGTTCACCGATCAGGGCGAGGTGGTGGTCTCGGTGGAGGTTGCCGAGGAGGATGCCTCGGAGATCGTGTTGCGTTTTGCGATTCGCGATACCGGGATCGGCATGCCCCATGAGCAGCTTGCCATTATCTTTGACAAGTTCCAGCAAGGGGATCCCAGCTCGACCCGTCGGCATGGGGGGACCGGATTGGGATTGGCGATCTCCAAGAGTCTGGTCGAGTTGATGGGCGGGTCGGTGGAGGTGGAGAGCACGCCAGGGGTGGGCAGCCGCTTCGTGTTCATGGTCCGCTGTGGCAAACCGCTGCATGTCGAGGAGTTTCCGGAGAACGATCCCCTCCTGTTGTGCGAGGGGTCGCAACCGGCGGAGGAGGGGAGCGCCTCGGAGGTCGAGGCGCGGAACACCTTGCCAACCCTGCCCGGCATCAACACCCGTGCCGGTTTGCGTGGCATGGGTGGGGATGTGACCTTGTATCGTCGCGTCATGAACAAGTTCGTGCTCACCCAGTCGGATGCCGCCCGTTTGATGGGATCGCTTCTGGAAGCGCGGGAGTGGGTGGAATTGGAACGGGTCGCGCATACCTTGAAGGGCGGGGCGGCGACCATCGGCGCCATGGATCTCAGTCATGCCGCCTTGCAGATCGAGCATGGCGCCCGGGATCGAATGGGTCGAAAATCGTTGCGCCCTCTGTTGGCCGTGGCCGAGAGGCATCTGGAGAAGGTGCTGTTGACCATCGGCGCCGCCTTTCCGGAGCCGCGACGGGTGGAGAAACCGGGTGATCTCTCGGACATGGTCTTCGATCCTGGCGAGTTGGCGCCATTGTTCGCTCAGGCGCGGGATCTGTTGCGCAATTTCGATGTCTCCTCCGAGGGGGTGATTCGGGCCCTGGAGCCGTGGGCCCGTGACAAGGAGAGTCATGAGGGGTGGCTGGGGATGATCAAGCATCTGGAAGTGTATGATTACGATAAGTGTCTCGAAGTGTTGTCGCAGTGGGCCGCCCGGGTGGGCGTGACCTTGGAGACGTGAGATGGAAAACCAATCCGCGGGTATGCCTTTCGAAGGGGACAACGAGGCTCGCAAGAGCATCGTGCTGTTGGTGGACGATCAGCCCGAGAACATCGACATCATCCGCAGCGCCCTGGACGAGCATTTCCAGATCCTGGTGGCCACCCATGGGGTCAAGGCTCTGCAGGTGGTGCGGCGGGTGGTGCCGGACATCATCCTGCTCGACATCATGATGCCGGTCATGGATGGTTACGAGACCTGTCGGCGTCTCAAGGAGGATCCCCTGACCGCCGCGATTCCGGTGATTTTTCTGACCGCCAAGACCGAATTCGAGGATGAGGCCAAGGGGTTGGCCCTGGGTGCGATCGATTACATCCGCAAGCCGTCGAGTCCGCAGATCATTCTGGCGCGGGTCAAGAACATCGAGCATCTGCTTTTGGCCAGGCGCGCGCTGGAGCTGAAGAATTTTGCCCTGGAGAGCGCCCGTCTCAAGGCCGAGGAGGCCCTGGCGCGACTGGCGGAAAACGAACGGGATCTGCATGCCGCGATGGTGACCGCGGAGCGGGCCAGCATGGCCAAAAGCGAATTTCTGGCTGTGATGAGCCATGAGATCCGCACCCCCTTGAACGGCATTCTCGGCATGACCGAGTTGTTGATGGATCTGGAGATGAGCGACGAGTATCGGCTCTATGTGGAGACGATCCGTCGTTCGGGGGAGAATTTGCTGGTCATCATCAACGATATCCTGGATTTTTCCAAGATCGAGGCAGGTCGTCTGGAGTTGGAGGCGATTCCGTTCAGTCTGTGGGGACTGCTCGACGAGTTGCAGTTCATTTTCGGGCAGGTGGCCAGCAGCAAGGAGTTGGCATTTCGGGTCGAACATGACGGACTTCTGCCCCGCGATTTGATCGGCGATCCGGTGCGCGTGCGGCAGGTTCTCACCAATTTATTGTCCAATGCCCTGAAATTCACCGAATTCGGCGGGGTGTCGCTCCAGGCCGAACCGCTCAAGGTGACGGCGGACCAGGCGCGCATCGCCTTCATGGTGCGTGATACCGGCATTGGGATCAGTCCGGAGAATTTCGCCCGGCTGTTTGATGCCTTCTCCCAGGTGGACAGCTCGACGACCCGCAAGTTCGGCGGCACGGGATTGGGGTTGAGCATCACCAACCGTCTGGTGCGCATGATGGGCGGCGAGATCACGGTCCAGAGTCAATTGGGCATCGGCAGTACCTTCCGGGTCGAGATTCCCTTCAAGATGGCCCGTTCGGCCCTGCCCGAGGGGATCGTCCGCCCGCCCGGAGAGGGGGTGCCGGCGGAGATTCCCGCCAACACCTTGATTCTGTTGGTGGAGGATGATCCGATCAATCTCGCGGTGATCAAGGGGATGCTGCAACCCTATCGGGTGCGGATCGAAGCGGCCCAGAACGGGCGGGTGGCACTCGGCAAGCTGGCCAAATCGAACTTTGATCTGGTGCTCATGGATTGCCTGATGCCGGAAATGGATGGCTATGCCGCCTGTCGGGAGTTTCGCGGCATGGAGTTGACCGCCGGCGTGTCCAGGCGCACCCCGGTGATCGCCCTGACCGCCAATGCCATGCAGGGGGATCGGGAAAAGTGTCTGGCCGCTGGCATGGATGACTATTTGAGCAAGCCTTTCAAACGGCATGCCCTGGTGGAGATCATCGCCCTGTGGCTGGCCCGTGCCAGGAGTCAAGGTGGGTTGGAGATCCCGCCCCCCACGGAGACGCTCCGGGAAAGGGAACCAATCGATCGGGAAAAGATCCAAGAGTTGCAGGAGGATCTCGGCGAGGATTTCTTCAAGGTGTTGCGCACCTTCCAGGCCGGCTTGCCGGATCGGTCGGCGCGGGTCTGGTCGGCGCTGCAGGCCAACGATGCCAATCAGGTTCACATGGAGGTCCATTCGTTGAAGAGTCTCTCCGCGCAGTTCGGCCTGGTCCGTCTGCGGGAGGTGGTGGTGGGGTTGGACAACAAGGCCAGAACCGGATCGTTGAATGGGACATCCGACCTGGCGGAGCGGTTGATGGAAGAGATTCGAACGGCGGATGCGGCCATTTCAGCCTATTTGGCGGGCAGGAGTTGATCGACCCATGATCATGAACCATGATACCCGAGAGTTGGGCAGACTCTACAAACAGGGCGAGATCATCTTTCGACAGGGTGAGTTCTCCGACAAGTTCTTCATGGTGCGGAAAGGACGGGTCGAGCTGACCCGTGACTCTTCGGCGGGCAAGAGCATGCGGGTGGAGATCAGCGATGGGGAGATCTTCGGGATCGCCTCGGCCTTCACCACCAACCACGAGCGGTTCGCCACCGCCAAGGCCCTGGAGGACTCCTACATTCTCGGCATCGATGAAAAGATGTTCGTGGCGCGGATGCATCAGGATCCGTCGATCGCCTTTCGTCTGATCCGCCATCTCTCCCAGCGTCTTTTTGATCTGGAGCATGGCTCGACCAAGAGCCTGGAGAAGGGCAAGAAGGCCGCCGGTGCATCGAAGAGCGACAAGAGCGACAAGAGCGACAAGGGCGATAAAAATGACAAGAAATCCAAGACCGATCTTCTGTCACCGTGTCGCAAACTGCCGAATGTCCACGATTTCAGCGTCTGTTACCATTTTCTGATCGTCGAGGATGAGATCGAGTTCTTCACGGTGATCGAGAGTTGGTTGGCCAATTCCGTGGAGAACCGCGACGATCCCAACGCGCCGTCGTTATACAAACTCACCCATGCCGCCTCCTTCCAGGAGGCTGAACAGCGACTCGGACAGGACAAGTACGATCTGATTCTGTTGGATCTCAATTTAAGCGACAGTCAGGGGTACGAACAGACCTTCGTGCGCATGCAGGCCATGGCCTTCGATACCCCGATCATCGTCTTCACCGGCATGGATGATGATCATCAGGCCATCCAGGCGGTGGAGGATGGGGCGCAGGATTACCTGATCAAGGGCCAGGTGAACCGGCGTACCCTGGTGCGGGCCATCCAGCACGCCCTCTCCCGGCACAAGATGCAGCGCATGGCCATGGAGGAGTTCGAAAACCATAAAGAGGAGAACGGCAACAAGTACGCCGTGATGCTGCGCGATTGGCTGCATCGTTGCATCGTGCCGAATCATGAGTACTCCAAGGCGTAAACCGGTTCATTGTCTGATCCACGCACGGCAGTCGGGTGGCATGGCCCGGCTGCCGTTCTTGTTGTTTGGGTCGGTGGTGGTCTTCGTGGCCGGTTTGTCGTTCGGCGGCGTCGGAGGGGGTGTGGCCGGGATCTGGGATTGGCTGGTCGGCAACGGGGATCCCCTGTTCGGGCGGGTGGTTCTGGAGTTGCGACTGCCGCGCGTGGCCGGGGCCATGGCTGTCGGTGGTCTGCTGGCCCTGTCGGGGGTGTTGATGCAGGTGTTGATGCGCAACCCCCTGGCCGATCCGTATGTGCTTGGTCTCTCCGGTGGCGCGGCCTGCGGGGCGATTCTGGCCCTGGCGAGCGGAGCCTCCGGGGTGTGGGTCGATGGCGGGGCCTGGTTCGGGGCGCTGGTGTCGATGCTGGTGGTGCTGGGATTGGCCGGGGGCCCGACGGGTTGGGAGGGGGGATCGCGTCTGCTCCTGACCGGTGTCGTGGTGGCTTCGGGTTGGGGTGCCGGGGTGAGCTTTCTGCTGTATCTGCTCCCCGACGAGCGGTTGCGCGGCGCGTTGTTCTGGCTGATGGGGGATCTGGGACGGGGCGGCGATGCCACCCTGCTGGTGGGGATTCTGATCGTGTTGCTGGCCGTGACCTGGCCGGTGGGGCGGGCGTTGAATCTGTTGGCCACCGGCGTGGAGCGGGCCGCGAGTCTCGGAGTGGCGGTGGGGCCGCTCAAACTGCTGCTCTATCTGGTCGCCTCCCTGGCCGCGGCCTCCGCGGTGGCGGCGGTCGGCAGCATCGGCTTCGTCGGGTTGGTGACCCCCCATCTGTTGCGGCTGGCCGGATGCGTGGATCATCGTTGTCTGTTGCCGGCCTCGGTGTTGCTGGGCGGGATGCTGCTCACCCTGGCCGATCTGTTGGCGCGCACCCTCATCGCCCCCCAACAGATGCCCGCCGGGGTTCTGACCGCGCTGATCGGGGCCCCTCTGTTCGTGTGGCTTCTGCGTCGGAGCGGTCGGTGAGTACAGCATTGGATAATCCAGATGACACGCGCATCATGACCCCACTCCTGACCGTCGAAGGGTTGCGTTTGGGATGCGGTGGACGTGACTTCTGCCGCGATCTGGCCTGGTCGATCCGGCCCGGCGAGCGATGGGCGATCCTGGGCCCCAACGGCGCGGGTAAATCCACCCTGCTGCACGCCCTGGCCGGACTGCGCGGTCCGGATGGCGGCGAGATCCGACTGGCCGGTCAACCCCTTGCCCGCCTCTCCAGACGCGCCGTGGCCCGCGAGATCGGCATTCTCTTTCAACAGATCGATTACACCTTGCCAGCCACCGTGCTTGCGACGGTCCTGGGGGGGCGCTATCCGCATCGTGCCTTCTGGTCACAAGAGAGCGGGGAGGATCTCGATCTGGCCCGTCGCGCCTTGCGCCTGACCGGGTTGGAGGGTCTGGAGGAGCGTCCGGTGGCCACCCTGTCCGGGGGGGAGCGGCGGCGCATGGAGGCGGCGACCCTTTTGGTGCAGGATCCTCGGGTGCTGTTGCTCGACGAGCCGACCAACCATCTGGATCTCAACCATCAGATCGCCCTGCTGGAGCTGTTCACGGAGCGGGTGCGGGTCACCGCCGGGGCCATGGTGCTGGTTACCCACGATATTCATATGGCGGCACGCTATTGCGACCGTTTCTTACTGGTGCATGGGAACGGTAGGTGCGATCAGGGCGGTCGGGAGGCGATGTTGACCCCGGAACGGTTGAGTCGTCTGCTGGATCATCCCATGCGCATGGTGAACGCGGACGGGGAGCGTTTCTGGTTGCCCGCCTGATCATGCTGCCCTGGTCTGTTTTTTTGTCTGGCGCGGAGATGAGCGGTTTCCAAGAAGAAAAATTCACATTATCCTGCATCTGGTCAAAGGAAGATCATCCACGCTGGATCCACGGGATTGGATGGCCTTGGGTATGGGGAGTGTCGCGGTAGCGGGGAGGGGAATGTCGTGTTCGATCCGGTCATCATCGAGGAGATCATCGCGCTGTGGAAGCCGGATTCCGGCGCCCTGGAGGATCCTGTGCTGTTTCAGCAGGTGCGGACCATCATGGAGATGGTCTTTCTGGCCGGTTTGAAGCGCAATGAAGATCGTCCCGTGCGGGTGGGGGTCTCCCTGACCAACCCGGCACTACTGCCCGACAAGGGTCGTGCCGGTGAGAGCATCGTCTTGCGGATGTCGCCCCGGCAGCCCATGACCGTCGATACCCTGGTGAAACTCGCCCCCGCCTTTGACCCGGATACCACGGTTCTGGCGGTCTGGGGCAGCGAGGAGGAGCCGGCGGAACTGGAGATCTGGAGCGCCATCTTCACCACCCATCGGGGTCGCAACCGTTTCGATGCCCTGCCGCTCGAGCAGGCCTCGCCCAACTCCCTGGCGATCATCACCAAGCGCACCGGTTCCTTGTCGATCTACCAGGGGGATGATCTGATCGCCCGGTTCAAATCAGGCCGATTCCTCGAACCGGTTCACAATCATTTCACCTCGGGTTTGATGGGTTGGCGCTTTCTGGAGGTGGTGAAACGTCACCCGGAGTTCCAAAAGCTCGGCATGAAATATTGGCATACCTACCGGGATTTCATCGATTATCTCCTGATGGAGACCGATCGGCGCGGCCATGGCGGGATCATTGTCTGGCTCCCCTCGGACTTCATCGATCCCGAATCCCACTGCATCATCCCCAAGCATAATCTCACCGAGAGTCCCGACGGAGCCAACCTCATCGGTGAGTTGTGCGACGTGGAACATCAGCAGGAGCTGTTCCGCAAGGATGCCGCCGAAGCCTCCTCCCTGGCCACCATCTGCATCATCGGCGAGACCGTCCTCGAGTGCAAGCGCAAGGTGATCGAGCACGCGGAGATGCTGGCGCAGATGACCTGCGTGGATGGCGCCCTGATCATCTCCGACCGGCTGCGCCCCCTCTCCTTCGGGGCGTTTCTCTCCGCGCCGATCTGGCAGGAGCGGATCATCTACTGGAAGAACAACAAGGCCCAGCACCTGGACCGGGACGAACTCTTCTCCCGCTACGGCACCCGCCACAATGCCACGGTCAATTTCGTCGGCCACTATCCAGGTTCCGCCGCCTTCGTCATCTCCCAGGATGGCCCGATCAGCGGTCTGACCAAAAAGGATGATCACGTCATCCATTGGTGGCCGGACTGTCTGGGCAAGTACTGATTCCCCACCTTGATGGCGCGGTGTGAACGTTCGAATACGGCGTTCGCACCCTGCCGCGCCTTGACGCACCCAGCCGTACCGTGCCGCACCCTGCCGTACCCTGCCGTACCCTGCCGTACCCTGCCGTACACTACCGTACCCTGCCGCACCGTGCCGTACCCTGCCGCACCTTCCAGCGACGCTTTCCAGATTCCTCATGGCCGTTTGTGTCGGGGTGAAATCGCGATATTATACGCGATTTTAATGTTATTCTAGTGTGTTAAAAGACCATGTATGTGTGTGATATAACACACGCTCACACAGTAGCTCTATGTCTAAATAGTTGATTTCCAATCACTCCTATTCTGGGCTTTAACTTGCTTTTCTCCGGGATCGCATACGTTTCCAAACGTTTCCAAGAGGAGCAGAGATGATGATTCAGAAAGTCCGTTGTCTGACGTTGGCCGCGCTGTTCGCGTTGCCGGGATTGGCCATGGCCGTCGAGGGGGGGGAGTCCACCACGTCGGGCAAGGGTGAGTCGGTCCGGAAGGAGTCCGGGAGCGTGCTCAAAGAGGTGGTGGTCACCGCACCGCGTATCGACGAGCAGGGAATCGTGGACGGAACGACACGCTCTGCATCGGATATGACCCCTATCCGTCCGACAACCAGCGATGCCGCATCGCTGTTGAAAGACATTCCCGGCGTGAGTCTCTACACGGGTGGTGGCGTCTCCTCGCTGCCGGTGGTGCATGGTCTGGGTGATGATCGCTTGAAGACCCAGGTGGATGGCATGAATCTGATCTCCGCCTGTCCGAACCACATGAATCCGACCCTCTCCTACATCGATCCCAACAATGTCGAGAGCGTCAAGGTCTACTCAGGCGTGACGCCGGTCAGCGTGGGTGGCGACAGCATTGGCGGCACGATCCAGGTTAACTCCAAGGAACCGAAGTTCGCCAAGCCGGGAGCCGGCATGCTGGTTACCGGACAGGCCGGCACTTTCTATCGCACCAACGGCGATGCCTTGGGCGGCAATCTCGATGCCACGGTCGCCGGGGACAAAGTGAGCCTCTCCTACAACGGTTCGACCGCGAAATCCGAAAACTATACGGCTGCAAAAGCTTTCCACGATACGGGTAAAATTTCAGCCACCTCTGATCGGGCTGGATTGCAAGGTGACGAGGTGGGTTCCTCGCGCTACAAGACCGAAAACCACGAAATCGGTTTGGCCGTGAAGCAAGAGAACCATCAGGTTGAGTTGAAACTCGGTTTGCAGCACATTCCCTATCAGGACTATCCCAACCAGCGCATGGACATGACCCTGAACGAGAGCGTGCACGGCAATCTGCACTACACCGGCAAATTCAACTGGGGCAATCTGGATGCGCGGGTCTACGACGAGCATACCCGTCACCGGATGGATTTTGGGCCGAACAAGCAGTTTACCTACGGTACGGCCATCAATGCGACAAGCCTGATTGCTCCCGGCATGCCGATGTTCACCGATGGCACCAACCTAGGGGCAGAGGTCAAGGGCGAGATCACCCTGTCGGAGCGGGATACGTTGCGGTTGGGTATCGAGGGATTGCGCCATCGTCTGGACGACTGGTGGCCGCCGTCACCGGCGACGCTTCCGGCGATTTATACCAATACCTTCGGCGGTGGTAGTGCGACTCCTTACGGCGGGATGTCGCCGGATACATTCTGGAACATCAACAATGGTCAAAGAGATCGGATCGATCTGTATGCGGAGTGGGAGGCCCGTTGGAATCCGCAATGGACGACGCAGTTGGGTCTCCGCAGCGACAATGTGATGATGGATACCGGAACGGTACATGGGTATAACAATGGCACTAAAGGGCCCGGTTACGGCGACCCGGCAGATCCGAACAGTCCTCCTGGGAAATTCAATGCGGCGGATCGGCAGCGCACCGACAACAACATCGATCTGACCGCCTTGTTGCGGTACACGCCGGTTGCCTCTGGCAGTTACGAAGCCGGTTATGCGCGCAAGTCGCGCTCCCCGAATCTTTACGAGCGCTATGCATGGTCGCCGCACACCATGGCCATGGAGATGATCAACATGTTCGGGGATGGCAACTTCTACATCGGCAATCTCGACCTGAAGCCGGAGGTGGCCAACACGATCAGTGTGTCCGCCGATTGGCGCGGGGAGGGGACGCACAAGTGGAATCTCAAGCTCACCCCCTATTTTACCCACATCGAGGATTACATCGATGTGCGGCGTTGTCCGAGGGATGTCTGCACAACGGCGACCGGGGCACTCGCGACACCCGGAGGGGCGGTGGACAAGTCTTCTCAGGGCGCCACCACGGGTTATGTGTATTTGCAGTACATCAACCAGAGTGCGCAGTTGTATGGATTGGATGTTTCTGGTCATGTGCTGCTGGCGGAATCCCCGACTTATGGCGCACTGACCCTCAACGGCATGGTGAACTATGTGGTGGGTGAGAATCGCACCACCGGGGATAACCTCTACAATATCATGCCTCTGAACGGGAAAATGTCGTTGGTGCACCAACGGGATGGCTGGACCGGAACCATCGAGGAGCAGTTGGTCGCGCCGAAAAATGATGTCTCCCAGACCCGCAACGAGCTCAAGACCTCCGGGTATGGTCTGTTGAATCTGCGTGGAAGCTATGAATGGGAGAAGGTTCGTCTGGATCTCGGGGTGGAAAATGTGCTGGATCAATTTTACAATCTGCCATTGGGTGGGGCCTATGTCGGGCAGGGGGCGACCATGACTTCAACCGAGCCGCCATGGGGCACGCCGGTTCCGGGCATGGGTCGGACCTTCTATACGGGCCTGAGCGTGAAGTTCTGATTCGGGATGGAAGCGGTGTCTCGTGATGCCGTATTGACATCATGCATGGCTAAAGACTACGCTCCCGAGACCATCGGGAGCGTTTGTTTTTAGTGATATAAGGGATTTGGGGGGGTATGACCGGCTCCGTGACAACCGCGTGCGTCGTGACGAGGGAGGCGGAAGGGCGAGTCTGGCGGGCTTTCGTGCTCTCCCTGCTCGTGCATGGCTTTGTGGTGGCGGGCTTTTGGGCCAGGCCCGCGTCCCAGCCACGCCTGGAGCGCTCCGAGCTGTTGTTCGAATTGCGGGAGGCGGCGCAACCGGTCGTTTTGCCCGCGCCACCCCCGC
Organism: Magnetococcales bacterium; assembly: GCA_015231775.1. Classification (GTDB taxonomy): domain Bacteria; phylum Pseudomonadota; class Magnetococcia; order Magnetococcales; family Magnetaquicoccaceae; genus Magnetaquiglobus. The sequence goes on from JADGAY010000011.1 coordinate 18,887, forward strand.
CTCCCGAGGAGCCGCCTCCCAAACCCGAGGAACCGGTGGCCCCGCCACCGCCTCCCCCGCCCAAACCAGAGCCGGAACCGGTGAAACCGCCGCCGCCCAAGGAACCACCGGTTGCGCGCAAGGTGGTCAAACCGGCGCCGATCGTCCGGCGTGCCGAACCGGTTCCCGCCGAATCGACCGATGTCGCGCCGCTTCCCATGAGCGCCCCACCGGTGGTCCCCGCGCCGACGGCCAGCGCGCCGGTCGAACCGGTCTATCGTGCCATGGACCTGGGCGCGGCGCTGGCTGGGAATCCTCGTCCCGACTATCCCCGTTCCGCCCGCCGTCTGGGACAGGAGGGGTTGGTGATGGTGCGGGTGGAGGTGAGTGCCGATGGCCGCGCGGAGCGGGTCGCGTTGCAACAGAGTTCCGGCTTCGAGGCGTTGGACCAGGCCGCCCTGGATGCGGTGGCACGTTGGCGCTTCGTCGCGGCCAGACGCGCGGGAGTCCCGGTGGCCGCCACCGTGACCGTTCCCATTCGCTTCGTGTTGCGGGAAGGGTAGTGTCGATGTCACAATAGGGGGCTTTTTTTGTCAGCGACAATCCAAACAAGGGGATGACATTGAACGAATCGGTCTCCTGGCTGGCGTGGTGGGTCCATGCCGATGGGGTGGTAAAGGGGATTTTTCTGCTGCTGATCGCCCTGTCGATCGGCGGCTGGACGATCATTTTGCACAAGTGGAGCCGCTTTCAGGGACTGCTCAAACGCGAGCGACGCGTGCGTCTCGCCCTGGAAGCGGGTGAGGGGGGCTCTGCCTTCGAATCGTTGCTCGGCGCCTATCTACCCGACTCACGGAATGGCACGGCGCTGGGTGAGGCACGGTTGGCCCTGGCGGTGCGCGAGGCGCGGATCGAACTGGAGAGCGGTCTGACCTTTCTGGCCTCCATCGGGGTCTCCACCCCCTTCATCGGCCTGCTCGGCACGGTCTGGGGGATCATGCACGCCCTGGCCGGCCTGGGGCATGGCTCGGCCCTGTCGCTGGATCTCGTGGCCGGCCCGGTGGCCGAGGCGCTGGTCGCCACCGCCGCTGGCCTGTTCGCCGCCATTCCGGCGGCGGTTGGCTACAACATGCTGGTGCGACGGTTGCGGCGCTTGATGACCCTGGCCGAGGGGAATCTCTTGCGTCTGGCGGCGTTGCGCCAAGGAGACGGACGTGGCCGGCTGGCTGAGTGATGCGGAGGGCGAGGATCGCCCGCTTTCGGAGATCAACGTCACCCCCTTGGTGGATGTGATGCTGGTGTTGCTGGTGATCTTCATCATCCTGGCACCGGTGATGGCCAACTCCCTCAAGGTGGCTCTTCCCAAGGCAAGCGGCGAAATGGCCGCCGCCCAGACCCCGGTGATCATCCTCCTGGAGGCCGATGGCACCATGCGACTGGGTGAGCGCGCCATCGACCGGGAGGCGCTTGCCGCCCATCTCAAAGAGGCCGCCGCCCGCGATCCGGAGTTGCTGCTGCGCATCGATGCCGATGGCGCCACCGCCTATCAGAAACTGGCCGAGCTGCTCTCCCTGGTGCAGGAGCAGGGGATTCGCCGCATCGCCTTCACCACCCTGCGACCCTGAAGCATGCGCTTTTTGGTTGCAATTTGGTGGGATATCCAGGATAAAGGAAAACCTTGGAAAGAATGATTTAATGAACCGGTTCATGTTTGAATTGGAGTCGCGTCCAGATGCAAACCTATACCGCGGTAACCAAACAGGTGGATGGCTGGTGGATCGGCTGGATCGAGGAGGTGGCTGGAGTCAATGCTCAGGAGAGCACGCGTGAAGCCTTGCTCGAATCCTTGGCCGTGACGCTCAAGGAGGCTATTGAGATGAATCGGCGAGATGCCCTGTCCATGGTAGGTTCAGAGTATTTTGAGGAGCGTATGGCGTTGTGAAACGTCGAGAGTAGATGCGGTACCTGGTCGCACAAGGTTGTGAATTGGTGCGGGAAGGTGGCAATCACTCTTGGTGGAGAAATCCGTTTGATAACCGTCGGACGGCCATTCCAAGGCATCAGGAGATTCCGGATTTGATGGCGAGGAAAATTTGTCGTGATCTTGGCGTCGAAGATATCAAGGTGCATTGAGCCCTGTTTGCCGGAATAAGTGGAGCCGTGAATGAGTACGTTCTGGATTGTGGGTATTATCTTTAACGTAACTTTGACAGGATTGGCCATCTATTGGCTCTGGAGCAACCGCGCCAAGGACGATACCAAGAAGTAAACAGGTCGGATGGGGGGAGAACGCCCCATCCCTCCCGTGTGGCACGCCTGAAACCTGTTTCATGGCCTGTTCCGCCCCGTCCGTCGCACCCGATGGAACCTTTGTGGATAACTTCTCTCTGCTGATCCCCCTGCTTCTGGCCCTCTCCAGCCTGCTGCACTGCCTGGGTATGTGCGGCGGCATCGTTGGGGCGATGTCGTATCACCTCTCCGCGAGTTTCGGGAGTCAGAACCGTCCTGTCTGGCCCTTTCTCGTCGCCGCCAACCTGGGACGACTCACCAGCTATACCCTGGCCGGGGCCCTGGTGGCAGTCTTTGGCAACACCCTCTTCGAAACCCTCTCCCCCGAATACGGTCATACCCTGCTCCAGGGGTTCGCTGCGCTGATTCTGATCGGGAATGGTCTGTTTCTGATGGGACGCTTGCCGGAGATGCATCGACTGGAGCGACTGGGCGGCCTGTTGTGGAACGTACTCGAACCACTGGCGCGGCGCTTCATGACCCCACGGACCCTCGGTCAAGCCTTCCTGTTTGGGGTGGTGTGGGGATGGTTCCCCTGTTCCCTGGTCTACGGTGCGCTGCTGTGGAGCAGTGGCACCTGTTCCGGTCCGTCGGGGGCCGGCATGATGCTGCTCTTCGGTCTGGGGACCATGCCGGTGATGCTCTCCGCCGGTTGGTTCGCCGGTTCCTTGGTGCGGTTTGGGGGGATCTCCCGTCTGGGACGCATCATCGCGGTGCTTCTGCTCGCCATCGGAATTTTGAACTTGCTTTTACTTGGCTGGAAAGTGCATAATCATCATGGACATGAATTCTCAAACCTGATTAACGGTCTTTTGGCGCCATGAGATCCTCCTCCCGCATCGATCAGATGGGCAACTCTCCGGCCTTCGTGGCCGTTCTGCGCGCCTCGCGGTTGGTGGCGATCACCCATGCCACGGTGTTGATCCAGGGGGAATCCGGGGTTGGCAAGGAGCTTCTGGCCCGCTCGATCCACGATTCCAGCCCCAGAACCAAAGGGCCGTTCATCCCGGTCAATTGTGCCGCCCTCTCCGAATCCCTGGTGGAGAGCGAACTCTTCGGACATGCCAAGGGTGCCTTCACCGGTGCCCTCACCGAGCGGGTCGGTCGGATCGCCGCTGCCCATGGCGGCACGCTGTTTCTGGATGAGATCGGCGACATGCCACTCTCCATACAGGCGAAAATGTTGCGTTTCCTCGAGAATGGCGAGTGCCAGCCCCTTGGACAGGAACAGCCCAGGAAGGTCGATGTGCGCGTTATCGCCGCCACCAATCGGGATCTGGGCGACTTGGTGACCACCGGACGGTTTCGTCAGGATCTCTACTACCGCCTTCAGGTCGTGCCGTTGAGCCTGCCGTCGCTGCGCGAACGCGGTCAGGATATCGAACTGCTCGCTTCCGCCTTTCTCGAGAGTTTCGCCAGACAACAGGGTGTGACCCAGCCGATTTTCACCAATTCGGCCCTGGAATGGTTGCGCAGTTACCCGTGGCCGGGCAATATCCGCGAACTGCGCAATCTCTGCGAGCGCGCCGTGATTTTTCAGGCTGGACAACGGTTGGACGAACGCTTCGTCCAGGCCCAACTCCACCCGCATGCCACCCGTCCAAACCTGGGCCAGGTGGGGCATCCCGAAGGTGTTCCCGCCACCGGCGAGGTGGCATTACCCCACGGCGGCATCAGTCTCGACACCCTGGAGCGCGACATGATCCGCGCCGCGCTTTTCAAGACCAACGGCAACCGTACCCACGCGGCCCGCCTCCTCGATGTCAGCCGCGATACCCTGCTCTATCGGATGAAGAAACACGCCCTGCGCTGATGGAATCGACAGACGGTTTCTCCCCTCTGCTCGTCCAGACAGCTCGCATGGATGATCTGACACGCGAGAGCTCCTTCCACGCCGTCATGCCCTCGTGAAGCCGACATCCGCCATGCGCGTCCTCTTTGTCTATCCCAACGTCACACGACCCAGAACCCCACAGATGGGATTGCTGGCCCTCGGCTCCTACCTTATCCATCATGGCGTCGAGGTCGCCATCTGCGACCTGACCTTTGTCGAGGCGACCCGTTTTCTCGATTATATCCTTGCCGATATCGCCCGTCATAAACCGGATCTCCTCGGATTCTCGATCCGGACCATGGAGTTCCCGGTGGTGCGGGAACTTCTCAAGGAGATCCGGAACCGTCACCCCGATTTGCTGATCATTGCCGGCGGACATCACGCCACCTTGGTGCCAAATGATCTGGTTGGTCTGGTGGATTTTGGGGTGGCGGGCGATGGCGAGGAGGTCTGTCTGGAGATTGTCCAGGCGTTGGCAGATGGAAGACGCGCCCATCTGCATGAAATACAAAGTCTTTTCTATCTTCGCGATGAGACCCTGATCCGCAACCCCCTGCGGGCGATGTTTGATCTGGCCAACGCGCCGCTCCCCCGCTTCGAGCTGTTCGACGAACGCCACTACCGGGAACACTCCTTTTTGCGCCTCGTGCCGGGTGCTTCGGTGTGCGGGGTGTTCGAGGGGAGTCGCGGCTGTCCGTATCAATGTACCTATTGCAGCAATGCCGCGCTCATGGATCTCAACAAGCAGGGGGGCAGGTGGCGACGGGAAAAGGATGTCGGCCAGTTGCGCCGGGAGATCGACCATTTTCGCGCCCGGTATGGACTGGATATGATCTACTTCGTGGATGAGGTGATCATGACCTCGGATGCCCGTACCCTGGCGCTCAAGGAGGGGCTGGAGGATCTGCGCACGCCGTTCATCTTCATGGAGCGACCGGAGTTGATCCGTGAGACGCGCGTGGCCCACATCAAGGCCGCGGGGGCCTACTCCTGCTCCATCGGCATCGAGAGCGGCGATGAGACCTTCCGTCAGCAGCTTCTCAAACGGCGCATGAGCGATGACAAGATCAAGAAGAGCTTCGACCTCATGCACCAGCACGGTATCCATACCCATGCCTTCATCATGATGGGACTGCCGGGGCAGGAGGAGGAGGTGATGCGCGAGAGCGTGCGGTTGTTGCAGGAGATCCAGCCGACCACGGCCCAGGCGACCACCTTCTACCCGTTGCCGGCCACTGAACTGCGCGATGAGACGGTGCGACAGGGGCTCCTCGACCCGGACAATCAGCCCAACACCTATTACGCGTTGTCGGCCCTGGCCTATCCCTTGGCCTTCAAGAAGAAGATCAAGATGTACGCCGACATGGTCAACCTGTCACTCTGGAAACGTTCGCCCATCCAGGATGTGACGGTCTGGTTGTGCATGCGCTGGTCGTTTCTCTTTCCGCTGGTCGATTGGTACATGAACAGTCCGGCGGGATACAGGCGCTATCGTTCGATCCGCGCCATGAGCTGGACGCAAATCGGGCGCAAAATTCTACAAAAATTGGGTTTCTCAGCGGTTGTGAAGAGCAGGTGACATTGCGGGAGAGACGGCGGATCCGTGGGTGTTGACCGCTTACGGATCCCCGGTTTCAGGGGCGCGGATACCCGCGCGGCGCTTTTCAGAATCCGCCCACCGGCCAGTTTTTGTCAGCGAGAATGGCGATGAACAGCCCGCCCAGATAGCGCATGGAGGCCATGAAGTTCTTCCAGGCCAGGGGACGGTTGTTCGGCTCCTTGAGCAGGGCGACATTGAGGCGGATGAAATCGATGCCGAACAGCAGGGCCCCAATGGCGTAGATCGCGCCAAGCTCATGCATGAACCATGGCAGGAGCGAAATCCCCACCATCAACAGCGTATTGCCCAGGATGACTCGCGCGGTCTTGGCCTCTCCGACCACGACTGGCAGCATCGGCACGCCCACGCGCTGATACTCTTCCTTGAGATAGATCGCCAGGCTCCAGAAGTGGGAAGGGGTCCACAGAAACAGCACGAGGGACATCAGCACCGGCAGGGTGCACAGCTCCGGGTTGACCGAGGTGGCCCCCGCCAGTACCGCGAAGCTCCCGGCGGAACCGCCGATGACGATGTTGAGCCAGGTGCGGCGTTTGAGCCAGATGGTGTAGACCACGCCGTAGAGGAAGGTGCCCAGCGCCAGATGGATCGCGGCCACATGGTTGAAAAACCAGGTGATGAGCGTGATGCCGGCCACGGTGAAGAAGAGGGCCAACCAGAGGATGCGGGCCGGATTCTGTTGGGAGTCGTCCTCCATGGCCAGGGGACGCCGGGCGGTGCGCGGCATGATGCGGTCGATGTCCCGGTCCCAGAAGTGGTTGATCACCGCCGAACCCGCCGAGCCACACATCATCGCGATGGCGAGGGCAAAAATCGCCGAGGCGCGGTACTGATCGGCCACCGCCATGTGCGAGACCACGGCGGTCAAGGCGATCATCAATCCGATCTTGGGCTTGCACAGCTCGATGTATTGATTCAAGGTCAAGGACATGGCCGTATCCGCCTCGGGTGGAGGAAAGAGTCATCTGAGAGGCTGTTTGGCACATGCCATACAGCCGATGCAGGCCCTGCATGGCCCGCCAAATGGCGCGGCAATTTGAGTGGCACGAATCGATTGGTTCAATTCGTGCCGGTTTGGTGATTCCAGGAAGTCACCAAACAGCCTCTAAAAGCGTGCGGTAAACTGGCGCGTCATCCACAGTCGCGCGTGAACATTGCCCAGGCGATCAGGGCTGCTTGGGCGGAACGGGAAGCGTTTGGGGTGAAGTCGGAGCCGCCGGCGGATTCACGGATTGGGATTGCGCGGCTTGTGACTCGGCGAACTTCTTGGCTTCGGCGGCCTTTTTGGCGGCCTTGATCTCCATGGCCTCCTTGTCCTTGATGGCACGGTGGGCCGGATCGTACTCCTTGGAGAAGTTATGGGTCAAGAAGGCGATCAAGATCAATGCGAAAATAAAGAAAACAATGCCTGCCAGATTCATCTTCCGGCGCAGTTCAGGCGTGATGGCACGCGGTTCCAAATTCGGGGCCTTGATCATTTTCTCACGTCTAGGTAGGAAGAAGAGAAGAGGAGGGGGCCGGGGAGGCGCGGTCAACAACCTCCCCGGAGATGTGACTTACTTGTAGTTGTACGGCGTCCAGTTGGCATCCACGGTAACCGGGGTCGGGAAATTGCCCGGGCCCGGAGGCGTGGCGGTGTGGGTCCACTCCAGGGAGTTGGAACCCCACGGATTGCTCGGAGCCTTTTCGCCCTTGATGGCGCTGATGAGCCAGTTGCTGATGGTCAGGACCATGCCGATGGCCACGATGAAGGCACCGATGGTGGCGATCTTGTGATAGGAGCCGAAGTGGACCGGAAACTGGGAATAGTCCCAATAGCGGCGCGGCATCCCCTCGACACCGATGATGAACAGGGGCCAGAAGGTGATGTTGACGCCGATGAAGTTGAACCAGAAGCCCAGCTTGCCCTGCTTTTCGTTGAGCATCTTGCCGGCGATCTTCGGGAACCAGAAGTCCACGGCGGCAAACACCGCGAAGGTGGAGAAGATACCCATGATGAAGTGGAAGTGGGCGTGCACGAAGGAGGTCTCACCCAGATGCACCGCCATGACGGTCATGGCCAGGGGGATGCCGGTCAAGCCACCGATCAGCAACAGATACAGTGCCGCCGTGCCATAGTACATCGGCACATTGAAGGTGATCGCGCCCTTGTACAGCGTGCCGAACAGGGAGATGGTCATCAAACCGACCGGGACGGAGATCATCAGGGTGGTGATCATCTGTCCGATGCGCAGCCAGTCCGGCATGCCGGAGTAGTAGAGGTGGTGGATCCACACTTCGCCGGAGATCAGCACGATGAAACACATGCCGCCGTAAACCGCCGCCTTGTAGTTGAAGATCGGGTTCTTGGCCATGGTGGCGAAGATTTCGTAGAAGATGCCCATGGCCGGCAGGAAGATGACATACACCGCCGGGTGGGAGTAGAACCAGAAGAGGTTTTGATACAGCAGAACGTCACCGCCATTGGCCGGATCGAAGAAGTGGGTGCCCAGGTAGCGGTCGAACAGCAGCAGGGTGACGGCGGCGGCCAGCACCGGCACGAAGATCAACTGGATGATCAGCGCGGTGAGGCAGGACCAGACGAACATGTTGAGTTGGTTCCAGCCCATGCCCGGCGCGCGCATGTAGATGATGGTCACCAGGAAGTTCACCGCGGCCAGGATCGAGGAGAAACCCATCAGATGGACGGTGAAGACATACAGGGCGGTGTTGCCGGCGGTGGTGATGGAGTAGGGCGGATAGCCGGTCCACATCACGTCCGGCTTGTCCGGAACGATGAAGGTCAACAGCGCCACGACGATGCCGGCCCAGAACAGCCACACCGACAGGGCGTTGATGCGCGGGAAGGCCACATCCTTGGCGCCGATCATCAGCGGCAGCAGGTAGTTGGCCGCGAAGCCCGTGAGGCCGGGAATCAGGAAGCCCAGGATCATGGCCGCGCCATGAAAGTAGAGCCAGACATTGTACTGATCGCCACCCGTGTAGGCATCCGACACGATCGTCGGGCCTGGGGATGACTGCTCGATGCGGATCAACAGGGCCATGAGACCGGCCACCGCGAAGGCCGCGATCGAGCCGATCAGATAGAGAACGCCGATGCGTTTGTGATCCGTGGTAAAGATCCACTCTCCCAATTTGAAACCAGATGATGCGCTGCTCATCGCTTCAATCCCCTATTTCCTTCCTTATGATATCCGTTGAAGGCCAACCGATCGTGCGATCAGGCGCCCTGTTTCTTTTTCGCGACCCAGGCGTCGAACTCGGCCTGCGGCACCATCTTGACCTTGGTCCACATGAAGGAGTGGCGGTTGCCGCAATACTCGGCGCAGGTGGCGATGGTCTCGCCCGCCTTGACCGGGTTGAACCAGAGATAGGTGACGCGGCCCGGCATCAGATCTTCCTTGACGCGATAGTCCGGCAGGAAGAAAGAGTGCACCACATCGGTGGAGGTCATGCGCAGCACCACTGGTTTGCCGACCGGCACCACCAGGCCATCACCCTCCTTGGAATCGACCACGAACGAGGAGGATGCGCCGTTGTCATATTCGAAGTTCCAGCTCCACATGCTGCCGGTCACCTTCACTTCCATGGCGTTGCGCGGCACGTCGCGGTATTCGTTCCAGACCGTCCACCCCTTGGCCGCCAGGTAGAAGTCATCGGCCATGAAGATGAAGGAGGGGACAACCGCGAGACCGATCAGGGTGATCTTGTCAAATTTCGGAGCGGTGCCGATCTGATTCGGACGACTGGCGCGATACTTCCAGACCCAGTAGAGACCTGCGGTCAGAAAAACGATGCCGATAATGAAGAGATCCAGCAGCACATCGTGCCAAAGGTGATTCCAGCTTGCCGCCGGATCCGGAATCCCACCTTTCGCCCCTGCCTCGGCCAGCGCGGCTGCCGACCCGAGGCCCATCAGGACCATCGCGGAAACTGCCCGTTTCATGAATGTTCTCCTCATTTTCTAATGTTCTTGCGATGATGAATCAAACGATAAATACCCAGTGAAGCAAACAACAATCCGATACCCAGAAGAAATGAACCCAGTCCCACGAAGACCGGTATGCTCAACGTATAGCGGCCTTCCTTGAAATTGTAGCTGTAGCAGAGGCTCACCAGGTAATCCAAGCTCTCGGAAGGCTTGAATTGGCTGGATTTGGCCTCCAGAAGCGCCAGTTCGACATCCTTGGGCGTCACGTTCAGGACATTGAGGTAACGCGCCACCCGGCCTTCTGGGGAGAGGATCAGGATCAACGTCGGGTGGAAGAAGGTCCGGTCAGCCGGAGACCAGAAAAACTTGTACCCGATCTTGTCCATCTCCCGTTTGATCACGTCCGGCTGCTCGAACCTCGTGAAACGCCAACCGCGAATCGGGTCATCCGGGAGATCGAGTTGTTGGACGAACTTGGTCAACCCCTCGGTGGTATCGTTCTTGTCGAAGGAGACGAACACCACGTTGAAACCTTTTCCGGCCTCGAGCGACTTGACATCCTTGAGCAACTCCTTCAACGAGATGCCGATGTTGAAGCAGGCGCCGTCGCAGGTGTAGTAGGCCGGCACGAGCACGAAGGGCCTATTGGGAAGATCCGCGAACTGAAACGGTTTTCCCTGTTCATCGAGCAGGGTGACCTCGTTGCCGAACTTGACGCCGAGAAATTTCTGTTCATCCACGCGGAAGAGGGTCGGGTCGATGTCGGAATTATCCGTGGGCTTGGAAATGGCCCAGCCATCTCCAAGCAACACCACCCAGAGCGTCATGGCCATCAGCCATGCAATTTTCCGCATTCTCATTCACTCCTGGCCAAACAGGCATTCAACAAAGGTCGCGCAGGGAAGTTCCACCGGGCAACCTTTGCTGAATGTTCATCGATTTACCAATAATAGACCTGGGAAACCACGAAGAACCACACCACGTCCACGAAGTGCCAGTACAGCCCCACGCAGAAGGTGAGGGACTTGTTGGTTTTGCCAGCCAGGGCGGCGATCAGCACCGTGAGGAAGGATCCCAGACCGACCACGACGTGGGAGGCATGGAAACCGGTGATCGAATAGAAGGCCGTGCTGTAAGCATTGGTGGAGGGGACGAAATTTATGTGGATGAGATGGTTGTATTCGTAGGCGGTGCAGCCCAGAAAGATCGCGCCCAGGATGATGGAGAGGAACAGCCAGAGGCGGAAGCCGCCCATGTTGTTCTGTTCGCTTTTGATCTCGGCGATGTGATAGGTGAAGCTGGAGGCCACCAGGATCACGGTCATGATGATCGGCAAGACGAGATTCATGTCCGTCGGGGTGCCAGCCGGGGGCCAGTTGGGTCCGGCGGAGAGACGCATGGTCCAGTAGGAGACAAACAGGCCCATGAAGATGAAGACTTCCGAAACGATGAAGATCGGCAGCGCGATGGGGGTAAGCCCCTCCATGACCGGCTTTTGGGTGAGCGCCTCGGCGGTCCATTTGGCGATGCCGGCCAGCAACAGGGGGGTTCCGATACCGGCGCAGATGATGGCCAGCATTTTGTTGTTGTAGGTGATCCATTCAACAAAACAGAAGACCACGGCAAAAAGGACGCCAAGCACCACGAGCAGAGGCGCCGCGCTGGTCTCCCAGTGATGCGCTTGGGCGTGGTTGTGACCGGTTGTGGAATTCGACATCGGACTCCCTCCTAAAGATCAAGATTATCAATGAATCCAATTGAGGATGGACACGTTTTTCAAGGAGAAACTGAATTGTCAAGCCTCGATTATTATCGCCGAAAGTTAACATCGATGTGTGTGGGTGTCAAATCATTTTTTGACATTTGTCAAAAATGTGTGAAGAAAAAATGAGTCAGCGTTTATTTCTCTTTATGAACTTTTTCCCTGCTCTCGGGTCTCAAAATTCATTGGACCGCAGTGCGGATTGTGCCGTATTCTGCGTCGAAAAATGGGGTGGGACGGTGTGGTTGTGGTGGTGCTTGAGAAGGTGAATTCCACGCATGAATGGTTTGAATCAGTTCGCAATCAAGCAGACCGGTGACGCGGAGGAGGCGTGCCCCGATTCCCAGGAGGTCGCCTGCGCCCAGTGCAAGTTGCACGGCTTTCTGAAGTTTTTCGAAGGGTCGGATCTCTTATCCCTGAATATCTTCTTGTCCAGACGCATCCCGGTGGCCAAGGGGGCCATTCTGTTTGATGCGGTTGCGCCTTTCCGTGGAATTTACGCAGTCAAAAGTGGTAGTTTCAAAAGTTTCTCGCACCAGGATCCGTCGGGTGATCAGATCCTTGGTTTCAGTCTGCCTGGAGAGTTGATTGGTTTGGATGCCCTTCACTCCAGCCAATACGGTTATTCCACCGTTGCGCTGGAAGCCAGTTCCGTCTGTTGGTTGCCCTTCGAGCATCTGGATGTCTTGGGTGAACGGATGGCCTTTTTTCAGGAACAGGTGATTCGGATCCTGGTTGATCAGGTGCGACATGATCACCATCAGACCCTTCTGGTGGGACGTCGTACCGCCGAGGAGCGGTTGGGCGCCTTTTTGCTGAATCTGTCCGATCGGTACCGTCGCCATGGTTTCGAGGGCGAGGCGTTTCGTCTGCCCATGCTCCAAAACGATATGGCCAACTATCTGGGGCTCTCCATGGAGACTGTCAGTCGCACCTTGCGTGGATTTCGTGAGCAGGAGGTGGTGTCGATTCAGGGGAAGCGGTTGCGGATCTTGAATGAGGATTGTTTGCGTTCGATCGCGCATGCGTGTCGAGGGGGGGGTGATTCGGCGGGTCCGGGATGATTTCCCTTTGTGCCGGATCGGCAGGGATTGGGATGAACTTGCATGATGGGGGAGTACCCCCGACGGTGGACCACCCTTCGGTCGTTCCACGAAAAAAAAGGTCCAGGGATCGCTCCCTGGACCTTTTTGGGTATGCCTGTCCGAAAAACTTACTGCCCGCCACCCAGGCTGTGCACGTAAATGGTCAGCTTCTTGATGTCCAGCGCACTCAACTGACGACCTGACTCCTTGATGCCCGCGCCCCAGGCCGGCATCTCACCCATGCGACCCTTGGCGATCGACTCACGCACGGTCTTTTGATCTCCACCATAGAGCCAGATTCCGTCGGTCAGGTTCGGAGCACCCACCTGAGGCGGTTTCTCGCCGTTGACCGTACCCTTGAGCGAACCGTTACCCTTGTCGCCGTGGCAGGTCGTGCAGGCCGCTTCGCCCCGGAACAGGGCGTCGCCACGGGTGATGGCCGGCTTGTCCGTGGATTTTCCGGACAGGGATAGGACATACTGGGTCAGATCATCCACCTGCGCATCCGTGAAGTTGCCGCCCGCCGCTTTCGCATGCGCCGGCATCTGCCCGTTCCGACCATTGGTGATGGTCTCCTGGATGGTGTCCAGATCGCCACCGAAGAGCCAGTCGTCATCCGCCAGGGTCGGGAAGCCACCCGCCTTGACGCCAATGCCCGCCGGACCGTGACACGGTGCGCAGTTGTCACCGAACAGCGCCTTGCCACCGGAGATCGAGAATTGCAGGAGTTGGTTGTCCTTGCTGATCTCCTTCAGCGACAGCTTGTCCAGCTTGTCGTTGAAGACCTTCTGCTTGGCCTTGGCCTCGTCCATCTCTTTCTGATACTCGCCACGCATGGTCGTGCCCAGCGTGCCGGGGGTGAATCCGTCCGGCAGCGGCCAGGCCGGATAGAGCACCCAGTAGACCACCGACCAGATGATGGTCGCGTAGAAACTGTTCAACCACCATTTGGGCAGGGGATTGTTGTATTCCTGGAGGGGAAACCCCTCATCATCATCCCACTTGTGGCCCGTGGTATCCAAATCTTTGTTGTCCGCCATGGTATGGGTCTCCTTCTCCTCTTAGCGGGCCTTGGCCTGTTGGCCGGAAAAATCCACCAGCGTGCCCAACATTTGCAGATAGGCCAGCAGGGCATCCAGTTCGGTGAGCTTTTCGGGCTTGCCGTCAAAGTCCGCCTTCGGAACCTTCTTGCCATAACGGGTGGTCAAACCGGCGCCATCGGCGGTCGGGGAGGCCTGGGCCGCCAGATCCTGCTTGGCGTTGGCCATCTGGTCCGGGGTGTAGGGGACGCCCACCATCGACAACACCTTCATGCGCTTCTCGATGTCGTCGAATTTGAGTTCGTTCTCCTGCAACCAGGGATAGGCCGGCATCACCGACTCACGCACCACGTTCTGAGGCTTGAGCATGTGGGCGCGGTGCCACTCGTTGGAGTACTTGCCGCCGATGCGGGCCAGGTCCGGACCGGTACGCTTGGAGCCCCACTGGAACGGATGATCGTACATGCTCTCCGCGGCCAGGGAGTAGTGCCCGTAACGCTCGGTTTCGTCGCGGAACGGACGGATCATCTGGGAGTGACAATTGTAGCACCCCTCGCGGATGTAGATGTCGCGGCCTTTCAGCTCCAGGGGGGTGTAGGGACGCATCCCTTCCACCTTCTCGATGGTGCTCTTGATGAAAAAGAGCGGAACGATTTCGACCAGACCACCGATGGAGACCATGATCAATGTCAGAACGGCCATCAGTGGAATGCTTTTTTCGATGGTACTGTGTTGCATCGTGGTCCTCCTTATCAAACGGCCTTGGCCGGGTTTTGGTTGGCGCCAGCGATGGTCTTGGCGATGTTGTAGACCATCACCAGAGCACCGACCAGGAAGACGATACCGCCTATGGCGCGGAACAGATAATACGGATGCATGGCGCCAACGGTTTCGGCGAACGAGTAGCTCAGGTTGCCGAAGGAGTCATAGGCGCGCCACATCAGGCCCTGCATGATGCCCGAGATCCACATCGGCACGATATAGATCACCACGCCGATGGTGGCGAGCCAGAAGTGAACGTTGACCAGGCGCAGGGAGTAGAGCTGGGTGTTCCACAGGCGCGGCATCATGTGATAGAGGCAGGCGAACGACACCATGGCCACCCAACCGAGGGCGCCGGAGTGAACGTGGCCAATGGTCCAGTCGGTGTAGTGGGAGAGGGCGTTGACCGCCTTGATCGACATCATCGGCCCTTCGAAGGTGGACATACCGTAGAAGGAGAGGGAGACGATGAAGAAGCGCAGGATCGGATCGGTGCGCAGTTTATGCCAGGCGCCCGACAGGGTCATGATGCCGTTGATCATGCCGCCCCAGGAGGGGAGAAGGAGCATGATGGAGAAGGTGGCACCGAGGGTGCTGGCCCAATCCGGCAGGGCGGTGTAGTGCAGATGGTGCGGGCCGGCCCAGATGTACATGAAGACCAGCGCCCAGAAGTGGACGATGGAGAGACGGTAGGAGTAAACCGGACGCTCGGCCTGCTTGGGGACGAAATAGTACATGAGGCCCAGGAAGGCGGCGGTCAGGAAGAAGCCCACGGCGTTGTGACCATACCACCATTGGATCATGGCATCCTGGACGCCGGCCCACACCGGATAGGAGTCGGTGAGGCTGACCGGGATGGCCAGGTTGTTGGTGATGTGCAGGATGGCCACGGTGATGATGAACGAGAGCAGGAACCAGTTGGCCACGTAGATGTGGGGTTCCTTGCGACGGGCCAGGGTGCCGACGAAGTTGATAAAGTAGGCGACCCAGACCACGGTGATCAACAGGTCGATCGGCCAGATCGGCTCTGCGTACTCTTTGCCCTGGGTGATGCCGAGGGGGTAGGTGATCACCACCAGCACCACCACCAGGTTCCAGCCCCAGAAG
Source organism: Magnetococcales bacterium (assembly GCA_015231775.1). GTDB lineage: Bacteria > Pseudomonadota > Magnetococcia > Magnetococcales > Magnetaquicoccaceae > Magnetaquiglobus. The sequence goes on from JADGAY010000011.1 coordinate 34,294, forward strand.
GTGAAGTTGGAGAGGAAGTCGGAGAACAGACGCGCCTTGCAGGTGCGCTGCACGATGTAGTAGCTGCACGCGAAGAGCACCGATCCGCCGAAGGCGAAGATCACCGCCGAGGTGTGCAGGGGACGGAGGCGGCCAAAGGAGATGTAGGGGATGTTGGCGTTGAGTTCCGGGAAGGTTAGTTCCAGGGCGATGATCACGCCGACCAAAAAGCCCACCACCGCATAAATCACAGCGCCGATGGAGAACTTTTTGATCACTTCATAGTCATACGTTCGTGCGAGGTTTTGGTCCATTCCGTCCTCCTTACTTATGAGAATTCGAAAACATAATTTTTTGTTTGGGTCTGGATGAGGTTTCCCGTGACATTGATTGGGAAACGTTATATATACATTTTTAACTGTGTGCAATGAAAAAAGCGAATTATTTGCAAAGATTGATCACTGTCAACCAGTCAGGTGACGAACATCATGGACACGACCTCGTTGTATGCGGAATGGAAAAAAATTTATCCGCGTTATCAGTCCGGTTTCTTCCGTACATTCCGCCTTTGGCTCTATGCCGGGGAGATGGGCATCTTTTTTCTGTTGCCCTGGATGCGTTGGGAGCGTCCTGGAGGTCTGCCCAACCAGGCGATCCTCTACGATTTGCCGGGCCGGAAATTTTACATCTTTGATTGGGTGATCTGGCCGCAAGATATCATCCTGCTAGCCTTTTTGTTGGTTGCCGCGGCGATTGGGCTCTTCTTCATCACCGCGCTGGCGGGACGGGTCTTCTGCGGCTACATGTGTCAGCAGACCCTCTGGACCGATCTGTTCCTGCTCATCGAGAAGTTCTTCGAGGGCCATCGCAATGCCCGCATGAAGTTGGATCGCTCGCCGTGGAGCCTGGCCAAACTGAGAATCAAGATCGCCAAGCATGGCGTCTGGTTTCTGGTCAGTCTGTTGACCGGGTTGTCGTTCGTGCTCTACTTCGGGGACGCGCCGACCCTGTTCAAACAGTTCCTCGATGGTTCCGCGCCGTTCGCGGCCTGGTTCACCCTCGGCTTCCTGACGGTCACCACCTACGTGATGGCCGGCTTTGCCCGCGAACAGGCCTGCATCTACATGTGTCCCTACGCCCGCTTCCAGGGGGTGATGTTCGACGAGGACACCTTGATCGTCGCCTACCATCCGGAGTACGGCGAACCCCGCGAATCCAACCGTCGCAAGCGGACCGAGATGGGCGAGGCGGTGGGATCCTGCATCGATTGCAACTCCTGCGTCACCGTCTGTCCCACCGGGATCGACATCCGCAACGGGCAGCAATACGAGTGCATCACCTGTGGGGCCTGCATCGACGCCTGCGACGAGGTGAAGCTGAAAACCGGCATGAAGGAGCGGTTGATCCGCTACACCTCGCTGCGGGAGATGCGCGAGGGCAAGACCCGCTGGATCCGTGGTCGCACCATTGTCTATGCGCTGTTGTTGTCGATCTTCCTGGGTGGTATCGTGGTCTACATGGAGCGCCACGATGCCGTGGAGTTCACGGCCATCGGCCATCGGCAGCCGCTCTACATCACCCAAACCGATGGCAGCATCCAGAACAACTTCACCGTGCGCGTCCTCAACATGACCTCGACGCCCCAAACCTACGCCCTGGGGATCACCGGTCTGCCCGGCGCGGCCCTGGTGGTGGGCGCGGTGACCGAACGTGATGCCGAGGGACGTCCCCTGTTGTCGGTCACACCCGGATCGGTGACGACCTACTCGGCCTATGTGCGGCAGGCGTGTGCCAGCGTGGAGTCGGGAAGTCTGGATTTCCAGTTTACCCTGGACGCCCAATCTCCGACTGGTGGAACGGCAACCTACAAGAGCGTGTTCATGAGGCCATGATGGATCCAACAACCGAGGATGGGCGCAGCAAGAGAGGATTTCGGCTTGAACCCTGGCCGACCGCCATTGTATTGTTCTTCGTGGTGGTCTTCGTGGTCAACGCCATTTTTGTCCGCTTGAGCCTCAACTCCTGGTCCGGTCTGGTGACCGACAAGGCCTACGACAAGGGGTTGGCCTACAACAAGGTGCTCAAGGCGCAACAGGAGCAGGAAGCCATGGGGTGGCGCGTCACCCTCGACGACGACGCCCTGAAGGTGGGTTCGGAAGCTCCCTTGCGTTTGACGGTCCTGGATCAACAGGGCTCCCCCCTGGTCGGGGCCAATGTTGAGGGAACTCTGGTGCGTCCGGTGCAACAGGGGTATGATCGGGAGTTCGTGATGAAGGAGATCTCCCCAGGTCGCTACGAGGTGGGGTTGATGGTGCCTCTGTCCGGCATTTGGGAGTTGAAGGTGCGCGTGAGCGGCACGGGCGGGGAGTATCGTCTGGCGCGTCGGATTCAGGTCTCTGCCTCGGGTTTGGGAGGGTAAGATGGATTTCGATACCATGGTGGCGTTCTCGCGTCAGTTCGCGTTGGTTTGGTTCTTCGTGCTGTTCGTGGCAATCATCGCCTGGGCCTACTGGCCGGGCCACAAAAAACGCTACGAGCAGGAGGGGAAGAAGATCCTGGAGGAGGGGGATGAGTAGCGGGATCCGTTACGGTAGGAGATGGACCGGATTTGCGCTGGTCGCATGGATGTTGCTGTCACTGGCGACCATGCGCGCGGAGGGGTTTGTCCTGGCCGCGGTGGATACGCTGCTGGTGGGCGAGGCGATCGCGGACCCCGCCTTGCCACTCGGAGCCGTGCCGATGGGCACCGCCAATGCCGAGGCCGCCGCCCAGGGACGCGCCGCCGAGGAACAGGAGCAGATGGACAACGCCGTGCGGCGTTTCAAGGAGTTCCGGAACTTCCTGATCATCTGGATCGTGATGATGCTGGTGGGTTTCGTGGCCTGGAAGATGCGACCGCGCACGAAGTGGGCTCCTGCCGAACCGGCCAAGCCCGAGGAACTGGTTGTCGAGGTGGAGGTCGAGGAGGTGCCACCGGGTGGATCATCCTCCGCCGCCTCGATCCCCTCCGACGAACAGCGTCGGCGTACCCGTGACAGTCTGGTCACCCTGGCCCTGGAGTGGGAGGAGCGCTATGGTCTCCTGCCGCTGCAATCGTCGGTGATCGCGGCTCGGGATGCGGCGCTGTTGGTGGGGATGTCGGACGAACGGTATTCGCTGCACATGCAGGATCGGGTGGTTCCGGCACCGAGCGACCTGGATTTCATCTACAACAAGCAGCGTTACATCGTGCGCTGCGCCCGTCGTGGGCCCGGATCCGAGAAGGTCTACGTATCCAAGGCGCACCAGGGTGGATGGAACTATCTGGTTTTCATACTCTACGACGCGAAATTCTCCATCCTTGGCGCCTGGCAGATGCCCAGCGATCAATATCAGGTGCAGTGCGGGGAGAAGGAGCGCCTGGTTCCCGAGGATCATCAGGTGGGCAAGAATCTCCTGACCGGCGCTGGAATCACGATGGATTAAGCCCCACGCCGGGGCATGTGGGGCGCCCCACGCCGGGGCATGTGGGGCGATTGGCATGTGGGGCGGTCGTCCCTGTTTACGTCCCGTTAACTCCCTGCTCACCCCAGATCCCAAGGGATGGCCTGATCCAGACGGATGGCCTCCAGCCCAACCTTGCAACGAAAGGCCATGATCTCCACCCCGGCCTCGACCACCCGTCTCAGGGTGGCGGCATAGGCCGGATCGATGTGGCTTGCCGGCCTGAACCGTTGACAATCCTCCCGTTGCACCAAGAAGAGTATCACGCTTCGATACCCCATCTGATTCAGCCTGGCCAGATCCTCCAGATGCTGGCGCCCCCGATTCGTGACCGCATCCGGAAACAGGGCCTCATCCCCCTGTCGCAAGGTGACGCTCTTGACCTCCAGGAAACAGGGGGGCCGGTTCTCCCCGTCCAGGCGAAAATCCAGGCGGCTGTGGTGGGATGGGGATCCCTTTGAGGATGAGCCACGGGCGTGGGATCCGGTTTCCGACAACTCCGCGAGGGTGACTTCGGCCTGGATGCGGTTGTAGCCACCCAGGGCAGGTGGCATCCCCTGTGCCAGATACTCCCGGACAATGGCATTGGCGCGCCCGGTATGGATACCGACCCAGGATTGGTGTTCGTGAACCAACTCCCAGGTGTAGGATAACCTGCGTCGTGGATCCGTGGCGTGGGACAACAGCGCTGGTGCGCCGGGCTGGAGCAGTCCGAGCATGGAGCCGGTATTGGCGCAATGGGCGGTGAGAATCGACCCGTCCCCGGTCTGGAAGTCGGCCAGGAACCGTTTGTAACGCCGCGAGAATTGGGCCTGGATGGACGACTCCGGCAGTTTCATCGATCACCCGTTGTGCGTGGTGGCTGCTTTTCTCAAAGCATCGAGTTTGATCAGTGTTCCAGATCGATCCCGCACCCGAGGATTACTCCTACCTTTTTGAACGGTTTCATCAATTTCCCATAGGTGTCATGGGGGGATCTGCAAGTCAATTCACCCCCCGCGTTTGACCAACTGCATCAGATAGGCCCCAACCAGATGGTCGAGTACCATGTGGGCATCTTCCGCCGGGCCGTACTCCTTCGGATCCGTGGGGACATGAATCCCCGCGTCGGCCATGGCGCGCATCGCCCCGCCGTCAAAGGCGGTCAGGGCCACGCTCTTGATTCCCATCTCCCGGGCCGCTTCGAACGCACGGAGCAGATTCGGCGAGTTCCCGGAAGCGGAGATCCCCACCACCACATCCCCAGGCCGTCCCAACACCCGCAACTGTCGCTCGAACACCCCTTCATAGCCGTAATCGTTGGCAATCGCGGTCAGTACCGAGAGATTGTCGGTGATGGCCAGGGCGCGGAAGGGTTTGTGATGGGAGCGGGTGCCGATGGCCAGATCGTTGGCGAAATGGCTGGCCGTGGCGGCGCTCCCGCCATTGCCCATGAAGAAGATCGTGGCCCCGCGCTCCCGCGCGTCGAGGAGCGTGGCGATGAAACCGGCGATCTGTTGGGGATCGATGCGTTGCAAGATCTCGCACAGATAGCCGATGTAGGCGCGGGCGAAACGCGCCGGATCCGGATCATGGAGTTTTTCCAGCGTGTTCATGGGCCATCTCATTCAAACATGGGGTTTGTCACAGAACCACGAAAAAAATCACCAGGGCGAGGATGATCCGATAGATGGCGAACGGTACCAGGCTCTGATGGCGCAACCAGTTCATCAGCCAATGGATCACCGCGAAGGCCGAGATCCCCGAGACCACCAGTCCCAGCCCCATGAACAGCCATTCGGAGAGGGTTGGGGACATGCGGTAGAGATCCCGGAACTCCAGGATCGCCGCCAGAACCCCCACCGGTATGGCCATCAAAAACGAGAAACGGGCCGCCGCCTCGCGGGTGAAGCCGATGAAGAGCCCGGCGGTCATGGTGACACCGGATCGGGAGGTGCCCGGAATCAGGGCGAACATCTGCGCCACGCCGATCAACACCGCGTCCTTCCAGGTCAACGCTTCGATCCCCTTCAACCGCTTGCCGCGTCGGTCGGCCACCCACAGCAGGGCGCCGAAGAAGAGCGTCGTGGTGCCGATCACCGTCGGAACCCGCGCCAGGGTTTCGATCTGGTGCTTGAAGGTCAAGCCCGCCAGCCCGATGGGGATGGTCGCCCAACCAACCGCCCAGGCCAGCAGGCCATCCGGGTTGTTGGTAAAGCCGCCGGGTCGCAAGCTCTTGACGAATCCCACGGTCAAACGCACCACGTCGTGGCGGAAATAGGCCAACACCGCCAGCAGGCTGCCGGTATTGGCGGCGATGTCGAACATCAACCCCTGATCCGGCCAACCCAGCAGTTTGGGCACCAGGATCAGATGGGCCGAGGAGCTGATCGGCAGGAATTCGGTGAGTCCCTGCACGATCCCGAGAATGATCGAATGAAACAGTTCCATGTTCTCTTTCACACACTGTTTGTGGATTCTTTGTGTCGCGCCTGCATGAGGAGCCGCTTGACCACGCGGATCCGTTCCTGGCGCAACGCCTCGCCGAGCTGTTTGCCCTGTTTTCCGCCTGCCGCCAGAGCCCTGGCATCGACCCCGAGGCAGGCCCGCGACGCGGCCCGCAGCAGTGCGCCGGCTGGATAGTGGCCCAGGGTCGGATTCTCCCGTGAGTCCGCGGCGCAGGCGAGCAGAACCTTTTCGAGGAGTTCGGGACGGCGCCAGGCATCCAGGCGTTCCAACAGATCCACCACCTTGCCGGGTCGCATCTCGATGACGCGATGACAACGCATATGTTCGCCGGCCACCAGGCGCGCCAGGGTGCCGAACGCCTTGGGGATGCGCAGGCGGTCCCGCAGCCCCTCCACCACCGTCACGCCGCGTTTTTCATGGGCGATGTGGCGTGGCAGTTCCGTCTCCGGGGTCAACCCCTTGCCCAGATCGTGACAGAGCGCGGCAAAGCGGATCGTCGTATCGGCGCTCAAACGTGTCGCCCGCTCCAACACCCACAGGGTGTGTTCGAAGGCGTCCCCTTCCGGGTGATGGATGGGGGTGTGGACCTGGCCCTTGAGCGCGGCCAACTCGGGAAAGAGTTCCGCCAGCGCGCCGCATGCATCCAGAACCCGGAAATAGGCCAGCGGCGCGTCGCTTGCCAGGGCCTTTTCGGTTTCGCGCCAGATCCGCTCGGCGCTCAATGCGCGCAACTCCCCGGAGGCGACCAGATCGGACATCACCCCCAAGGTGTCCGGATCGATGACAAAGCCGAACCGGTCCAGCGTGTCATCACCCCCAAGGTGTCCGGATCGATGACAAAGCCGAACCGGTCCAGCGTG
>JADGAY010000180.1 GCA_015231775.1 Magnetococcales bacterium
AATGCATCAAAAAAACCCGTTGGCGTTGGAATGCGACCACCGCCACAGGCATCACGATAAAAACTACTCCCGCCCGCCACTCCCTTTCTTGAGCTGCTGCAACCGGTAGTTCAGGGTCTGGCGCGACACACCCAGCAGGGTGGCGGCCACGCTTTTGTTGCCCTGGGAGCGCTCCAGGGCCTCCTCGATCAACAGCACCTCGGCTTCGCGCAGGGTGGGGAGTTTGGCGCTCATGCGTTTGAAGGGGTTGTCCTCCTCCAGCATGGCGTCGGACTCCTCCGGGGTGCCGGTGGCGAAGACGCTCTCCCGGAACCGCTCCAGGGACAACACCCCGGATTGATGGCGCGCCACCGCATCGAAGGTGATGGCCCGCAACTCCCGCACGTTGCCGGGGAAACCATAGGTGTTGAGCAGATGGAACAGCTCCGGCGGCGGAATCGGCACCGGCTTGCCCATGGCGTGGGCCGCCTCTTCCAGAAAACGGGCGGTGAGGATCGGAATATCCTCCTTGCGTTCTCGCAAGGGCGGAATGCGCACCTGATGGGATGACAGACGAAAATAGAGATCCGAACGAAAGCTCTTTTCCGCCATCAACCCCTTCAAATCCCGGTTGGTGGCGCAGATGATGCGGGCGTCGGTTTTCATGTAGCCATCCGAACCCAGGGGGTAATACTTGCGCTCCTGCAACAGACGCAACAACTTGACCTGGGAGGACTCCTTGAGATCGCCGATCTCGTCCAGAAACAACGATCCCCCGGCTGCCGCCGCGATCATCCCCTCGCGGTTGTCGTTGGCGCCGGTGAAGGCCCCCTTGCGATGGCCAAACAGGGTGTCGGAGAACATGTTGTCGTCCAATCCGGCCACGTTCAACGCCACCAACTGCCCGGAACGGTGACTCACCTGATGCACCGCCTGGGCGAGCAACTCCTTGCCCACCCCGGTCTCGCCGATGATCAACACCGGCTCCGACGACGGGGCGATGGCCTCCACATACTGAAACACCGCGCGCATCTTGCGGCTCTTGGTGATGATCGGGGCAAAGGCCTCCGTGTCTTGCAGCGAGTCCTCCAACAAATAGTGCTTGAGCGTCCCCACCTCCCGCCGCAACGACCGCAACTCCATGGCCCGCTTCACGCACGAGATGAACCGGCTGTTCTCCGCGGGCTTCACCAGATAGTCGAACGCCCCATCCTTCATGCACTGCACCGCGATATCGATCTCCAGATTCGCGGTCATCACGATCACCGGCACCTCCGGAAACCGCTCCTTGATGCGCGGCAACAGCTCGGTGCCCGGCGTGTGCGGCATCACCAGATCCAACACCACCACCGCCGCCCCATGCTCCTCCAGAAACCCCATGAGATTCCGACCATCGGTCATGGTCACCACCGGCGATACGTCGGCGGTCTTAAGAAGAATCTTGGAGCTGAACAGCACCGTCTCCTCGTCATCCACCAGCACAATCGGCAGGCTCTTCTTGTTGGGTTCGCTCATGCCGCTTCTCCCCGCGTCGTGCTGACATCCAATGGCAATCGCACGGTCACCACCGTCCCCCGCCCCGGCTCCGAGGCAAAGGCGATCGTGCCCGCGTGATTCTCGATGATCGTCTTGGTGATCGACAAACCCAATCCCATGCCGCCGGATTCGGTCTTGGTGGAAAAAAATGGATCTGTCAATTTTCCCACATGATCCGAATCAGTCCCACGCCCCTCGTCTCGAAATACCACCTCCAGACAACCCGCCCCGGGATCCGACCGAATGGCGATTTCGATCCCCTCCTCGCGACAGGTCAAGGCATGCAAGCCGTTCTGGAGAATATTAATGAAAGCCTGCTCCAATTGCTGGGCATTGCCCCGCACCATCACCGGCTGTTCCGGGGGCCACAGACGGCAATAATCGGTGGCGGCGCGGATCTGGTTTTGCAGAATCATCATGGCCGCGTGGATCGGGTCAAGGATGTTGATCCGCTGGGTGAGGATCCCCTTGTCCTGCCGCACCATGTGTTTGAGGCCGGAGATGATGAGCTGGATCCGTTGCGCGCCCATGCGGATCCCATCCAGCAGACGCGGCACCACCTCCATGGCCTCGTCGCAAGGCATGCCGCCCAGATAAAAGGCGCCGGAACGGTCGTGAAGATTGACCAACATCGGCCTGGCATCCTCCCAGACCGCCGCCAGGATCGGCACGTTGAACTGGATGGCGTTGTTGGGGTTGTTGATCTCGTGGGCCACGCTCGCCGACAACACCCCCAGGGAGGCCAAACGGGCATTGCGCAGGTTCTGGGCCTGCAACACATGCTTTTCGGTGACATCCTGACAGACCGCCAGCACCTCGGAGACCCGCCCGTCGTGGTAGATCGGCGCCAGACGCGCCTCCCACCAGGAGGATTCGCCGTCGGTGAGGGGGAACTCCACCGCCTCGCCGCTGGCGAACACCTCGGCGATGTGGGGCTTGAGATCGGACAGACGCGACTTGAGCAGGGCGTCGAGGCGCGGGTCCGCCTGCGCGCGGTTGGAATACTGCACCCGTCCCTCCCGATCCAGGGTCATGATGTGGTCCGGGGAGTGGTGGAACAGAGAGCGCAGCTTCTCCTCGGAGATGCGCATCGCCTTTTGGGCCCGACGCCGCTCCTCGGCCTCGCGGAACTTGAGAATGCCGAAGGCGAGATTGTGGGCCAGGTTCTCCAGCAGTTGGATCTCCTCGGGATCGAACGCATCCAGGGAGCCGCTATAGATGTTGAGCGTGCCGAGGGGCAACAGATCATCGACCGGCAACGGCAACGCCAGCGACGACACATACCCACGCCGTTCCGCCTCCTCCCGCCAGGGGGCGAAATCCGGATCGCTGGAGATCTCCCGCGCCAGAGTCGGCTTGCCGGTCCGATAGGCGGTGCCCGACGGGCCGCGTCCCGTTTCGGAATCGAGCCAGGTGATCTCCAGATTGTCGAGATAGCCCGCGTCGAAACCGTACTGGGCCGCCGGCAGAATGCGACCATCGGCACTGGCGAAACCCACCCAGGCCATGCGATAGCCCCCCTCCTCGACGATCAACCGGCAGATGCGTTTCAACAACTCCTGCTCGGAAGTGGCCTTGATCATGGTCTCGTTGCCATGGCTCAAGGTGAGCAGGGTACGATTGGCGCGACGAATGGCCCGTTCCGCCTGCTTGCGCGGTCGGATGTCGCGGGCGAAGTGGCAATGGATGGTCAACCCCTCGATCTTGAGCAGGGTGGTCTGCACCTCCAGATAGAGATCCTCCCCACTCCGGGTGCGCACCGCGTACTCCATGCAGCACTGTCCACTATGCGCCAGCGCAGCGCAATGGTCCGCCCACTGATCCTGGGTCAGATCGACGCGAATGTCGAACAGGGTGCGGGCCAGAAGCTCGGCCCGAGGGTAGCCCGTGGCCAGGCACATGGCCTCGTTGACATAGATGAACCGCCCCTCGGGATCCATCCAACAGATCATCTCCGCCGCGTGATCGACGCTGAACTGGGTCCGTTTCAGCAGCCGATCGGTCTCCTTGTGAACCAGCAGGGCATTGTCGAACAGGGTCAGGGCGTGGTTGAGGTGCCGGGCCAGCAGCCCGAGTTCGCTCTGTTGGTGTTCGGGTGGGACGGTGATGGGCAGATGGATCGGACGGGCAGGATCGACGCGGGCCAACTGACGACCGATGCGACGAATCGGACGGGTGAGCAGACGGTGGAACAGCCAGGTCAACAGCGTGGCCAGAACCAGGGCCTGAACCACCCCGAAGAGAAAGCGGCTGCCCGCGCTGGTCCAAAGGGGCGAATCCGCCCACAACTCCAGCAGACCGAACACCACCCCCACCACCAGCCCCACCCACAGGGCAAGGCGCACCTGACGGTAGGCGAGCCTCTGGCGAAACGGCACCCGCTCGGGCGTCCCGGCGATGCCAAACTGTTCAGATGTGACCATCCCCTCCCCCGGATGACCCAAAATAGGATGGCAAGAGCCACGTCCGTGCCGCTTCCCGTGCAAAGGTCAATCATAAGGGAAATGGATGATCCATAAAAGGTGATTCGACAGAATGAATTGCCACGCCAGATTGCATGGAACCGGAGAGGGCTGGAACAGGGTGGCCGGGGGGATCACAAAATCATTTCAAGGATCAAGGCAGCGCGTGTCACCCCCCATCCGACCTGTCTGACCTTCACGCGGTCAAACGTCGCAGGCCGTCCCGGAAACAGTGGAAACTGCCGGAACGATTCCGCTCCACATCCATTTCAGGAACGATCCGGCGCGCCCAGATCCGTTTCTGTTCCAGGACGATTCGGGAGCGTTTCCCAACGGTTCCAGAAGTCAACCTGGACGGCAGGTTGTGCAATAAGGAGGTATCCAGCCAATTCGGTCGCGCGGAGGGATCTTCGGGCAGAGAGCCGATGCCACGATGTTTATGGATCTTCCAGGTGTGCGGCTGTTGATACGGTCCGATGATCCGAGGCATGAGCATGGAGAGCACCGTCAGCTCCGTCTGCCCCTCCACGAGTATTTCAAGATGCATGTGCCGGATCCCTCGCATCCAGATGGTCGGAGGCCCACAGGGAGCCCAACGGCTGCCCCTCCAGTACCATGTTCTGGACAAACGGAATATCCTTGGCACAGGTGACCTTGGAAAAACCATCCACGCCCTTCTCGATCACCCACACCTCTTCCGGCTCCAGGGCATCGACGAAATAGGGCTGATGCGTGGTGATAAAAACATGCGTCCCCCCTTTCTTGGATTCCGCATAGGCGCGAAACTCGGTGGCCAACACTTCCAACAGTTTGTGATAAAGTCCGTTTTCCGGCTCCTCGATGCACAAGAATGGCGGTGGCTCCGGATCGTTGAGCAGCAATAGATAGGAAAAGATCTTCAACGTGCCGTCGGACATCTGGTAATGGGTGAACGGATTTTTGAAGGATGGGCTGTAGAAGAGCAGATAGAGATTTTTGGAGATTTCGTCACGATGGATTTTAATCTCCTGAATGTTTGGGCACTAGGCTCCGACTATTCTTTACCATGCTTGGCAAAGGCTAACACAACCTGTTGAAGCAATCTGACGCGCAACCGAATAATCTAAAGATATATATAAACACCCAAGAAAATCGCTTCAGAGCGAGATTGATTAAATATTGTCCGCTAGTGTCTGCTCTCTTGCGCTCCAGAATAGTCCGAGCCCAGTGCCAATGTTTGGGATCTTATCGGAAATCTGCTTAAGAATTTTCTGAATCCGTCCCTTGTGTTTTCGTTCCAAAAACTGCACCACATTGCCGATATTGCTGCCTGATTCATTCAAATGCTTCTGCGTCCCGGCCTTGGAGATCGCGCGCGCGGCATTGGGTGAGAAGTAACTCAAATACCATCCTGTCAAAAAATCTCGAAATTTTGAGATGCGCGTATGACCCTTGAGAGACCCCAGCGTGACGATACCCAAGTACCTTTGATCGCTCAGTTCGACCGCATCGCTTTCAGGATTTTCTACATCAGGATCCCATAAAATATCGCCATCCTCTGATCTAGATAGTTTTTCGAATGAATCTGGAGCATAACTTTCAGCCCCAGACCAAACAAAACCCCTCCCCTCCCGAAGATAGAGAAACGAGAAAGGATGCCCATGGGATTGCCCCTTGCGCCGCTGCCGCAACCCCTCGCTGACCACATACGGACGGCCCTGGCGATCCAGATTGATTGCCAATTCATAGGTGATGGGCCGGGCATTCCCATCCTC
>JADGAY010000181.1 GCA_015231775.1 Magnetococcales bacterium
GGCAGCGGCTTTCTCGGCGGCGGTTTTCTCGGCAGCGGCCTTTTGTTCGGCGGCGGCTTTCTCGGCAGCGGCTTTCTCGGCGGCGGTTTTCTCGGCAGCGGCCTTTTGTTCGGCGGCGATTTTCTCGGCGGCGGCCTTTTGTTCGGCAGCGGCACGACGCCGCTCCGCCTCGGTCCGCTCCTCGATCAATCGTCGCTCGGCGGCCTGTCGCGCCTCCAGTTGACGCTGCTCGCTCACATGGATCCAATAGCTCAAACCAGCCGCCAACAAAAAGGCGCTACCCACGATCAGCGTCTTGGCTCCGGTCGGATGCCATCCCTGGAACAACAGGCGTCGCAATCTGCCCAACAGGCCGCCACCCTCCGGCATGACCGCCTCCAGATCCGTTCCACACCGCCGACAGATCTGCTCATTCTTGAAAACCGGCATCTGACAGGTTGGACAATGCGACATGGCAATCACCCTTCAATAGCCAAAAAACCCGGTCACGAACCCTTCACACGCGACACCCGCGAACCGTTCAAACACACTTTCCCGCCTTAACGCAAGGGAGATCGTGCGCTTCCTCATCAAACGCCCGCAAGGAACCGCTTCAAGAGGCCATGCGGGATCTCTCCCATCCACCCATTCAATAATCATGGATCCATTTGAAGGCAAGTTTCTCCTCCTTGAGTCCGCGAATCAGCGTCTCCAACGACTCCAGGGCTGCTTTGACATTGAAGTGAAAATCATGCATCAAGATCACGATCCGATCCGGTTTCACCGTCTTGCCAGCCGCAAGCCTCTGGCGGATGCGATTCAACAGCGACTCCGCGGGTTCCAGGGGATTCTTGCGGCCCGGACGACCCCACTCGATGTCCCAGCCATAAATCACGAAACCATTTTCGAACAGTTGTTCGACCCCTTTGGACGCCTTGGTCACGCTCTCCTTGGGATGGGAATCGGCGCTGATGTAGCGACCCTCGTAGCGCCAGTCGATGCGACCGGGCAAACGGGTCGGATAGGGTGGTTGCGTGAAACCGAGAACCTCGTTATTCTTGCGGAAATCGGTTAACATGCCATCCGCGTCGGCGTAAAAGGTCCGATAACGCTCCCTGGCGTGGCTGTAGGAGTGGTTGGCGATCCGTGCCCAGGGGGACTCCCGGAGCCGTCGCAAGGTCTCGCCGCGTTCGGCGTTGGCCACCACATGCTCGCCAACCAGAAAAAAGGTGCCCGGCACCTCCGTGCGGGTCAGCACCTCCAGAATCTCCCGCGTGCCCGTGAGCGGACCGTCGTCAAAGGTCAGATAGACCTGTTTGTTCTCCAACGTCTCACCCGCCAGTGCCGGATCGATCGACCAACCGCAGGCCAAACCGATCAGGATCATCCAAACAAACCTTGTTTTCACCTTCATCATGTACTGACTCTTTCCTAAAAAATAATTCCAAAAGACCACGCCGACCATGCGCTTCGACCCCCTCACCAGCAGCCCATCCGCGGTTGACACCCTTGAACCGGTGAAACCGCCCTTGGACAAACCAACCGGTTGGCGTCGCCGTTGGGCGATCCTGCGCGTCACCGCCCGCCGGCAACTGATCACCCCCATGCTGCGCGGCAATCACGATCCCGCCTTCTACGCCCGTGCCTCGGCAGTGGGGTTTTTCTTTAACTTCACCCCCTCCGTGGGGGCACAGATCCCCATGGTGGTGGCACTTTGGACGGTGGCCCGGTTCCTCATGCCGCGCTGGGATTTTCACCTCGGCGTGGCCTGCGCCTGGACGCTATTGACCAGCGTGCCCACCGTGCCCCCCATGTATTACGGCTTCTATCTCACCGGACAGCTCATGCTCGGACGCTGGGAGAAACCGGCGGGATTCGAGTTTTTCACCAACGCCCTGCACGACATGCACACCGGATCCGACTGGCTGGAATCGCTCTGGATGGAACTGACGCAGTTGTGGGAGCTGTTCGGTCTGCCGCTGTTCATCGGCTCTCTGCCGTGGGGATTCGGTACCGGCTGGCTCGCGTACATCTGGACCGTGCGCATGATCAACCGTCACCGCGCCCGACGCCTGGCCGCCGCCATCCCGAAATCGCCCGCGGCCCGGCTGCCCGACGCCTGAGGGCGCTTTTTCCCGCGTCAACCCAGGGCGTCGAGATAACGCACCCGAAACCGCACCCCCAACTCCTCCTCGGCGATACGGCGACAGGCGGCGACATCCACCCCCTCCACACCCTGGATGGCGGTGGCGGTGATCTCCGGCACATGCGCCCGCGCGGCGCGAATGAACCCCTTGACCGACTCATACGATTGTCCCAGGGCCGGACGGCAGATACGCGCGTAGGTCGCCTCGTCCTGGGCGTTGAGCGACACCGACAAGGCATCGATCAAGCCGGCGAAACGGGGGGTGACATCCGTGCCGAAAACCCGGTTGGCCAGTCCGTCGGTGTTGATGCGAATCCGCATGGGACCGCGACGCTTGATCTCGGCGGCCACCTCCAGCAGGGTCTCCAGACGCAAGGTCGGCTCGCCGAAACCGCAGAAGACCACCTCCTGATAGCCGGAAACATCCCCCATCGCCGCGATCACCCGCTGGGCATCCGGTTGGCGGCGCAGCGTCAGATCGTGCCCCTTGACCACGGTCTGCCCCTCCCATTTGGGACAGAATTGACAATGCAGGGTGCAGGCTTTCGTTAAATTGATATACAGGCCATTGCCGATCACATAGGTCAGTTTTTCGTCCGCCCCAGGCGCGCGCGGCTCTTCCCGAGGGATGCGGAACAGGCGCAGATAGTTCTCGGTCGTGACCCGCGCCACCTCTTCCAGGGGACGATCCAGCAGTTGCGCCAGGAATTCCGCCACCCGCACCACATACGCCGGCTCGTTGCGCTTGCCTCGATGGGGGATCGGCGCCAGATACGGGGCATCGGTTTCGATCAGCAGACGCTCCAACGGCAGGGTGCGGGCCACCTCCTGCAACGCCCGCGCGGCCTTGAAGGTGAGAATTCCGGAAAAGGAGAGATGAAACCCCTGATCCAGGGCCCAGCGGGCCATTTGAGCCGAACCGGTGAAGCAGTGGATCACCCCGCCGCAGGTGGCGGCGCTCTCCTCTTCCATCACCCGCCGGGTCTCCTCCTCGGCCTCGCGGGTGTGGATCACCAGCGGCAGTCCCATCTCGCGGGCGGCGCGGATGTGGTTGCGAAAGACCATCTCCTGTTGCGCGCGCGGGCTGAATTCGTAGTGCAGATCAAAGCCGGTCTCGCCGATGGCCACCACCTTGGGATGATGGCAGTGGGCCAGGATCGCCTCCACCGAGGACTCCGGCACCTCGGCCACATGGTGGGGATGGATCCCCACCGACGTGTAGAGATCCGGATCATCCCCGATCAACTCCAGAATCGGTCCGACCTCACTCAAGCGGGTGGCGATGGCATTGATCCACGCCACCCCCGCCCCGCGGGCCCGGTGCAGCACCTCCGGCAGGTCATCCCGAAAATCGGGGAAATTCAGATGGGCATGACTGTCCGCAAAACGCAACATCGCTCAAGACTCCCCGCTGGTCGATGGTGGAGCCGCGCCGTCCGGGCCGTTCCCCTCCCCTTCGCGCCGGGCGCCGGACCTTTGTCGCCGACGTCGCCGACGCCGGGGCGGTTTTCCCGGTTCGGCCTGGCTGGACTCCTCATCCCCGACATCATCTCCGCCCTCATCGCCACCCCTGGCCTCGAACGCCCCATCCCCGCCGGGTAGCGCGGGCACTCCGGTGGGGGCGGTCTCCGGCGTGTCGGATCGGCTCTGGGATCCGGCTTCGCCGCCCGTCCCACCCCCCTTCCCGCCGCGCCGTCTGCGTCGTGATGGACGTTTGCGCACCCCCTCCGTCCCCTCCTCCGGCTCGACGGCCTCCAACGGTATTTCGATCACCGCCGGGGTCACCCCTTCCGTCTCCGCCGTCTCCGCCGGACGCTTTCTTCCCCGCGCCCGTTCGACCGCCCGTTCGCCGCCCCGTGTCTCGGTTCGTTCGCCCCGCCTCTCGCCAGCCTGCCCAGCACTCCCATCCCGCGTCGCCCCACCCGATGCCCCGCTCGGTCGAGCCTCGCCCCTTCCTCCGGTCTCGGGACGGGCGCACCGCGTCGGCGGGCACCGTTTGCCACGCGACAAACCGGTGGACGCAACCGCACCCCGTGCCGCCTCGTCGTCCCCCTCCGGCCCGTCGGCACGCTCCTCGGCATCCGGATTCACCGTGCCGACAAACTCACCCGCCAGTTTGTCCAGGTCCATGGTCTCGATCAGACCATCGCCAAACAGAATCTCCACCCGGTTGACCAGGGGAAACAGTCCCCGCACCAACCCTTCCCGACCATCCTTGAGGGTCACCCTGGATTTGAGTTTGGGGAGATTCTTGCGCAGCGCGAGATAGACATCGTTTTCATAGGCCAGACAGCACATCAACCGGCCACACACCCCGGAGATCCCCTCCGGCGTGAGGGAGAGATCCTGATTCTTGGCCATGCGCACCGAAACCGGATGAAACCGGGTCAAGAATTGACCGCAGCAGAGCATCTTGCCGCACGGACCCAAGCCGCACAACAGCTTGCTCTCGTCGCGCACCCCCACATGCCGCATCTCGACGCGCACCCGCAGATCCGCCGACAACAGCCGCACCAGATCGCGAAAATCGATGCGCTCTTCGGAGGTGAAATGGATGATCGCCTTGTTGCCGCCCAGAGGATAGCCCACCTTGGAGAGCTTCATCGGCAGTTTCAACTCGCGAATCCGCTCGCGACAGATCCGCTGCGCCTTGAGTTCCTGTTCGGCGCGCCACTCGAGAAAACGCAGATCCTTGTCGTTGAGGCGCCGCACCACCCGCCGGATCGGACCGGGATAGGGTTCGGAGGGCAACTCGAAGATGTGGCGAATGGTGGCCACCACCTCGCCGTCGGAGACCTGCACCAACAGCCGATCCCCCACCGATACCGCGCCGGGATCACAGGCCACCCGATAGACCATGCAGGAGTCCGGAATCGTCAACCCGACCAGTTTGCGTCCCGCCGGCACCACCACCGGCACGGGAATCTTCATCATCGCCGGCGCGTAAGGTTCCTCCTCCTTGCTCTCATCCTCCAGATCCCCCAGGCCGGAATCCGACCTCTCCGCCTCCCCCAAGGTCACGGCAGGGTCGTCCCACCCGGCCACGGAGAGGCTCTTCCCCAAGGTCACGACCGAGTCATCCCATCCGGATTCGTATGGATGGCTCCCCAAAGTCTCGGCAGGGTCATCCAACCCCATGCGCTCCGACCCCGCCGTCCCAGGGTTGGGTTCATCCTCCGGTTCGTCCGACACCGTATCCCGCCACGCTTCACTCATCTCAAAACGCCACTCCTCGCATCCGCGCCAGGCGGATGAAAATCGACTCCAAGGTCAAGCGCGGATTCAGATTGATCGTCCGGCACTCACGCACCAGAGTCGTGACGGCGGAGACGGTCTCCAGCCATCGCTCGACCTCTCCGACCCGTCCGCCCGCCACCTCCAGGCGGATCCGCTCCGCGCACCAAGTCTCCAACAACTCCGGCACCAGGGCAAACCGTTCCGTCTCGCTCCAGATGCGTGCCGATTCGATCAGATCCGCCAACGAACGACTGCCCAGGGCGTCCAGATCGCAAAACAGACGTTGGCGCCCCTCCAGCATCTCGGGATCGCACCAACGCAGCGCCACGCCGATGCTCCCCCCCGCCAATCCCA
>JADGAY010000012.1 GCA_015231775.1 Magnetococcales bacterium
GAGACGCTTGAATCCCGCCCCAAAGTCGTCGAATCGCGGCTGGAGAGTGGCGCGGTGGTGGCCCGTCAGGAGGACAAGGGGTGGCGCATCGCCAATCTGTTCCAGCGTGAACGGGAGTTCCGCGAGCGGGTCCCCTTCGAGAAAGGGTTCGCCCGTCCGCCAAGGGTGGTGCTGGGGGTGGTGGGCATGGAGCCTGGCCAGGAGCGCCTCCATTTTCAACTCTCGGTGGAGGGGGTCGATGCAACCGGATTCACGCTGCTGGTGATGACCCGTGCCGAGGAGCGTCCCCGTGAGTTGCGGGTGAGTTGGTCGGCCTTCGGGGAGTGAAAAAAAGCCCGTCACCAGGGCCGGTGACGGGCTTGAGGAGAGAGCCGGGGGAACGACCTACTGGCCCGCCTGCTCCTTGGGCGGAAACAGGAACGACGCCAGCACCCCGAGTCCCAGCACGCAGGCGACGATGGTCAGGCTGGTGGCCGGCGATATGTGAATCCCCGGCCAGTGGAAGATCTCGTTGGAGGCGCCCATGGCCAGCTTGAGGGCGATGTAGAACAAGAGCACGACGATCGCTTTGCCAAGATGGACCAGCATGCGCACCATGGCCGCCAGGACGTAGTACAAGGCCCGCAGACCCAGCACCGCGAACATCATCGCGCTCCAGACCAGGATCGGCTCCTGGGTGACGGCCACCACCGCCGGCACGCTGTCAAACGAGAACATCACATCCGTCATCTGCACCACCACCAGACACAGCAGGGCCGGCGTGGCGTAGCGGTTCATGCCGGCCTGATAGCGGATCGAGGGGTCGCGTTCGGCCTCGGCCCGAGCCGTGGCCTCGTCGATGAACAGGTGCAGACCGCTCAGACGCGGGAAGATGGGCAAATGGTTTTCGGTCCAGCGCACGGACCAGTGATGGGAGTAATCGACCATCGCTTCGTCGCTGTCATCGGTGGTGAGCATCTTCCAGGCGGTCCAGCCGACGATGAGCGCGAAGACGAATCCGATCCATGGCGACCAGGCGAACAGGGCCGTGCCGATGGAGGCAAAGACGATCCGGAACACGATCGCGCCCAGGATGCCGAGGAAGAGCACCCGGCTCTGAATGGCCCCGGTGAGGTTGAAGTTGTTGAAAATCACCATGAAGACCATGAGATTGTCCAGGGAGAGCGATTTTTCCAGCACGAAACCGACCAGGAAGAGATCGGCGAACCGCTTGTCGAACCGCTCCAAAAGATAGACGTAGAAGAGCAGGGCCATGCAGATCCAGAAGAGGGTCCAGCCCGTGGCCGCCTTCAGGGACATGGTGTCGGTTTTTTGAAAGACGTTGAGGTCCAGGGCCGCGGAGAAGATCACCACGCCCACCAGAATCAGCAGAATTTCCAGGGGAAAGCCAATGTGTTCCATGTTTGTTGTCAGTCCATTCAAGAGTCGGAGGGGTGATGCATCCTCGTGGGGGATTACAGGGTTTGAATCAGCAGGCCATCGCGCAGCTTGGGTTCGAACCAGGTGGATTTGGGCGGCATGACGTGATCGGCGTCGGCCACGCGCATGAGTTCGTCCAGGGCGGTGGGATGCATGGAGAAGGCCACGGCCATCTCGCCCGAATCGACCCGTTGCATCAAGGCGCCCAGGCCGCGAATGCCGCCCACGAAGTCGATGCGGGTATCCTTGCGAGGATCCCGGATCCCCAGCAGGGGCTCGAGAATCCGCTCCTGGAGGATGGTGACATCCAGGCGGCGCACCGGATCCTGTTCCAACTCGGGCTCGAGGGCGACCTTGATGCGAAACCAGCGATCTTTCAGATACATGCCGAACTCATGGCGTGAGCCGGGTTTGACCGGTTGAAAGGCCGGGGCCAGGGTCACCCGGGGCAGGGTGGCGATGCGATCCGGAAAGGTGATTGCGTCGAGTCCGTTCAAGTCGGTGATCAGGCGGTTGTAGTCGAGAATGCGCACCTGGGTATCCGGAAAGGTGACCGCCAGGAAACCGGCATGGGCCGCTTCGGGATTGGGATCCTGGTCGCGTCGGGCCAGATGGATCCGCGAGGCCGCCGCGGCGCGGTGGTGACCGTCGGCGATGTACATGGCGGGCAGTCGCGTGAAGGCGGCGCGCAGGGTTTCGATCACACCGGGATCGTTCACCCGCCAGAGGGCGTGGCGTACCTGGTCGTCGGCCAGGAAATCGCAGTAGGGGGCATGGGTCTGGATCCAGGACTCGGTTGCCGTCTTGATGGCCGGATCGTGGCGGTGGGTCAGGAAAACCGGGCCCGAGTGGGCATCGAGCACGTCGGAGAGACGGGTGCGATCGTTCTCCTTGTCGGGTCGGGTGAACTCATGCTTCTTGATGCGCCCCTCCAGATAGGCCGCCACCGAGGCGACGCCGGCGATGCCGGTCTGCTCGCGTCCGTTCATGGTCAGCCGGTAGATGTAATAGCCGGGGGCATCGTCGCGGGTGAGGATACCGTCTTGCTGGAAACGATCGAAGATCTTCCGCGCGGTGGTGTAGACCCGTTCGTCCGTGGCCGCGATTGACGGTTCCAGATTGATTTCGGCCTTGGAGACCCTTAAAAAAGAGTCGGGATTGCCGTCTGCCATCCGGCGCGCCTCGTCGCTGTTGAGAACATCATAGGGGGGGGCGGCCACGCGCGCCTCCAACCCGGCGCGGGGGCGCCAGGCACGAAAGGGGTGCAACAGCGTCACGACGATTCTCCGGATAATTGACGGATCTCTTTTTGAATGGTCTCTTCCATCAGTCGCAGGGCCGAGCCCAGGCGCGGCCAAAGCTCCGCGGCGCGGCGCAACTCACCCGCCTTGCCGGCCTGCTCGATTTCAAAGGTCAGGGTATGGACCTCGACACGGCCAAAGGCGCCGGTGGCCCCCTTGAGGCTGTGGGCGGCCTCGCGGACCTCGTTGGCGTCACCGGTGGCCAGACCGCG
Source organism: Magnetococcales bacterium (assembly GCA_015231775.1). GTDB lineage: Bacteria > Pseudomonadota > Magnetococcia > Magnetococcales > Magnetaquicoccaceae > Magnetaquiglobus. Next base: position 2,933 of record JADGAY010000012.1, read on the forward strand.
TTCGATGCGCGCCATCTGACGTGGAGCGTCGGTGAAATAGAGCGAGGTGATCTCCCGCAGCAGATCGAGATCGAAATCCACGGTCTTGAGCAGACGGTCCATGTCCACGATCAAGCGTGCCCCGTCGGCCTCGAGCAGGGCGGGCGGGGCGGTACCGCCTTCCGCCGGGATGGAGAGCAGGCGCTCCATCTCCGAGAAGAGCACCGTGGCCCGGACCGGCTTGGCATGATAGCCGTCCATGCCGACCTCCATGGCGTGGCGCTGATCCTCCTCCCCGAGGAGTGCCGTCACCGCCAGAATCGGCAACCGTTTCGCGCCGCTGGCGGCTTCCCGTTCACGGATCTCCCGCGTCGCCTGGAAACCGTCCATCACCGGCATGCGCAGATCCATGAGCACCAGGTCCACCGGATGGCGCGCGAGTTGATCCAACGCATCCTGTCCGTTCTGGGCCACCTCGACCCGATACCCCTGCTGCAGCAACAGGCGGGTCATCAGTTTTTGGGTGAAGGGGTTGTCCTCCACCAGCAGGACCAGCGGTTGGGCCTGGTGGGCGTGCGGGATGGGTTCGGCGGGACGCTCCCCAGGCGCGGTTGGTTCGAGGGTCGGCGTGAGGGATGTCCCATCGCCACCCAGGAGGCTCAGCAACGTGCCGACAGCCGTGCGAATATAGTTTAAACGCTCCCGTTGCAAGTCGGTCAGGGTGGTCTCGAGCAGCAAGGTTACCTGCTCGGCGATCTCACCCGCCACCTGCCGCCCCCCGGCGTTTTGTTCCATGTCAGCCAATCGCGCGAATCCTTCTTTATCGGTCAGGGGCTGTCGGGCCGTGGCCCACCAGCCGACGCGGGCCAGGGAAGGTCCGCCGAATTGCCAGGCTATATCAGGCCTGGTTGGAACCAGGCGCGTCCGGTGCCGCCGTGGAGGACAGACCGGACCCGATTTTAAAACGTTGCTATGAAGTTTTCAACATTCTTGAACGCGCTTTCCAGATGGGCCAGGGTGCGACGCGTCTCCTCCCACTCCAGGCCGCGTGCCGCCTGCTCCATGACCCGCACCAGATGGGCCATGGCCGAGACCCCCATGTTGGAGCAGGCCTCCTTGAGTTCCATGGCCGCCTCCCGCACCCGTTCCCCATCCTCTTTTTGGATCATCTCGGCGAGCTTGTCCAGGAGTTCCCGCGCCGAGGGGCGGAAATGGTGCAGCAGTTCCCGGATCATCTCGTCATCATCCCCGAAAAGTTGTCGCAATTGGGAGATCTCCACCGGCGGCGGCGCGCCGATGCTTTTCGGGATCCAGTACTGCAATTTTTGCTTCAGCGTTTCCGGCGAGACCGGCTTGGAGAGATAGTCATCCATGCCGGCGTTCAGGCAGCGCTCTCGATCCCCTTTCATGGCATGGGCGGTCATGGCGATGATCGGGATATGGCGCGCCGTGGACTGCTCCAGCTTGCGGATGGCGTGGGTGGCCTCGAAGCCATCCATCACCGGCATCTGACAATCCATCAGCACCAGGGCGTAGGGGAGATGGGAGACCGCCTCCACGGCCTCTTGTCCGTTGGAGACCGCGTGGGCGGCATAGCCGAGTTTTTTGAGTTGCAGGAGCGCGACCCGCTGGTTGACCAGGTTGTCCTCCACCAGGAGCAGCAGATTGCCCGATTCCAGGGCGTCGTAGGCGTCCGGTTCCGGGGTGCGGGTTTCGCGGTTCGGGGTCACGCTGATCGCGTCCGGGGGGGTGGGGGCGGAGTCGGGTTGGATCTGTTCGGCGAGCAGACGGATCCACTCCGCGCGGCGGATCGGTTTGACCAGCACGCCGTCGAATCCCGACTTGAGGAACCGGGTGCGCTCCTCCTTGTCCTCCCAGTCCATGAGGGCGATCAGGGAGAGGGGTCGCGTGCCGGCCTCCCGGCGGAGCAGGTCGGCCAGGATCTGGCAATCCATGTCCGAGAGGGCGGCGGAGATCACCACGATCCGGAACGGTTCCTGGCGTGTCGCCGCCTCGCGGAAGGCCACCAGCCCTTGTTCGCCGTTGATGGTGCCGTGGTGGAACATCTCGCGGGAGGCGAAACAGGCGCCGAGAATTTCTTGATCCGTGCTCCGTTCCATGACGGTGAGGATGCGCAGGCCGGGCAAAAGTTCCATGGGTTGGGCGTCGAAGTCGTCGGAGACCGGTTGCATGGCGAGCTGGAACGGCAGACGGAACCAGAAGATCGTCCCCCCCTCGGGTCGGCTGCGCGCGCCGATCTCCCCGCCCATCAGTTCGGCCAGGCGCTTGGAGATCGCCAGACCCAGGCCGGTGCCGCCGAATTTGCGCGCCGTGCCGCGTTCGGCCTGGGTGAAGGGTTCGAAGAGGCGATTGGTCTCCTCGTCGCCCTGTTTCAGACCGATACCGGTATCGGCCACCGCGAAATGGACCATCACCTGGTTGCCGGAGAGGGACTCCAGGCGCACCCGCAGCGTCACCTCCCCATCCTCGGTGAACTTGATGGCATTGCCCAACAGGTTCAACAGCATCTGCCGCAACCGTCCCGGATCGCCATGCAACCCGCGCGGGATCTCCGTGGAGACGTGGGTCATCAGGGAGATCCCCTTGTCGTGGGCCTGGGGCGCGAGCAGTTCGGCGGCACCCTCCACGACGGTCAGCAGCGAGAAGTCGATCCGCTCGATGTCGATCTTGCCGGCTTCGATCTTGGAAAAGTCCAGAATATCGTTGATCAACGCCAGCAGGGAGCGGGACGAATCGCGCACGATCTCGGCGAACTCCTGCTGCTCGTCGTTGAGGGTGGTGTCCATCAGCAGATCGTTCATGCCGACGATGGCATTCATCGGCGTGCGGATTTCGTGGCTCATGTTGGCCAGAAACACCGACTTCAAACGCGAGGACTCCACGGCGTTGTCGCGGCTGCGCTTGATCTGTTGGATCTCTTCGAGGGGAACCGTGGCGTTGCGGAAGATCGCCATGGAACCGATGATCTCCCCGTCGCGCAGCAAGGGGGAGGTGACGTGGGAGACCGGCAGGAAGGTGCCCTCCCGGTGGATGAAGTGGTCCTCGTCCACCCGGTAGGCCCGTCCCAGGAGACTTTGATGGGCCGGACATTCGCGAATCGAGAACGGGGTGTTGTCCGGTCGGGTGTGGTGGATGATCTCGTGGAGGTTGCGGTGCAGGATCTCCGACTCCTTCCAGCCCAGCAGCCGTTCCCCCTCGTGGTTGAGCATCAGCAGTTGGCCGCGGTTGTCGAGCACATAGGCCCCTTCCCCCATGGAGTCCATCACCTGGCGCAGAAACAGGAGATTCTCCTCCAGTCGGGCCTCGTTCTTGACCCGTTCGGTGATGTCCGAGGCGACGCTGATGTACTGGAAGGGGCGTCCGGCGGGGGTGAGAAACGGCACGATGGCGCAATCAAGCCAGAAGAAGTCGCCGTTCTTGGCCCGGTTGCGAATCTCGCCGCGCCAGACCCGCCCCCCCTGGATGGTGCGCCACATCTCCTTGAAAAACGACTTCGGATGGTATCCGGAGTCGAAGATCTTGTGGTTCTTGCCGAGGATCTCCTCGATCTCGTAACGGCTTACCTGGGACCATTTCGGATTGACATGGATGATGGTCCCTTCAGGATCGGTGATGCTCATCAGGAGTTGTTGATCCAGGGCCTGTTGCTGCCGTTCGAGGCGGTGGATGGTCTCCTGGAAGCGGCGCGTGCGCTCCATGAGCATCGCGTCGAGTCGGGCCCGCTCCACGGCGTCGCGGAAGATCCCTTGAATGGCGATCCGCTCCCCTGTCGCGTCCCGTTCCACCTGAGCCGAGAGCGATACCGGGGCCTGCTTGCCGCGCCGGCAGGTGAGGATCAGATCGAAATCCTCGATGCGGTCGCTGGTTTTGAGGATCTGCATCAATTCATGGAAGTGCTCGGGATTGACGCAGAGTTCGGCGAACGGTTTTCCCTGGAGATCCCCTGGCCGCTGTTTGAGGAGTTTGTGGACCGACGGGCTGATCACCTGAATGAGACCGGCCAGATCCATGCGGAAGAACACCTCGTCCATCTGATCGCAGATGGCATGGTACTGGGCGAGTTTTTCCTGGACCTTGAGGGCGTGGCTCCGTTCACGGGTGATGTCGCGCACCGCGACCAGATCGCCCGGAATGGTGTTGGAGAGCAGATGGGGATGACCGGTGAACTCGATGGCCAGGATGATCTCACCCGAGGTCGATGGCGGGGTGAGGGGCTGCTCGATCCGTCCCAGGCGTTGACCCAGGCCGCACTGCGGACAGCGGGTGACCGGCGGCAGATGGGTTCCGGAGATGACGCGACTCCACCACGCCTCTGGTGATCCCCAGGGTTTGGCCAGGGATTGCAACACGGCATCGGCGGCATGCAGCGCGCCGCTTTCACGGATGATCCCCACGCCAACTGGGGATTTTTCCAATTCCGGGACGACATGCGAGCCGGATGTTCCGTGTTTCATGTTGACCAGTGCTCCCGATTGTCTCTTTTACCGCGAAACGCCCTGATGGGGCTCCGCAGACGGGGGGAAGGGGGTTCTCCCACCATCATGAAAGTTTTCTTGGAAATAAAGATCCACCTTTGACGCAAGCATAACCGTCCTGACGCCATTCGGCAACGGTTTCGAAGTTGATATCGCAACGCGCCGGCGAGATCCGCAACCGGATCAGCGGTCCGTATGCAGGTTCTTCAACGAGGCCAGAAAGACCTCCTGTCCCCGTTTTGCCCGGTGATGGGTGCCGGTTTCACCCGACGCCGCCGAGGCGGGCCCGCCTGAATCGGTCTCTTCCGGTTTTCCCCCTGGTTTGCGATGCTTGAGCGGCGGCATGAGCACGAAGGGCGTGGGGTCGGGTTCGGGGGGGGCGGGTGGTTCCAGGACAGGGGTCATCCAGCCGGCATGGGCGGCCTCGGCGGCGCGCAGGATCTCGGCCACCGTGGGCGCCTCAGGGGATTCCACGAACACTGGCAAGCGTGCCGTCCTCGAATCATCGAGGGGGTGGTCCGGGGATTCCGGAAGGGATGCCGTCGCCACCACGGGTTGGTCCATCTCCGGCGCGGTCTCGGGTTCGGGAGGCGGGAGCTCCGAGCTGTGCTCCGGTATCTCCTGGGCTTCCATCCCGATCGGGTCGGGTCGGGCAGGGGGTGCGGGCATCGGCGCGGCCTCGACCGGCAGGGATCCGGCATTTGGCAACAGATGCGCAACCACCCGCGCCCGACTGCAGCCCAGGGCGGCGGCGATTTGGTCGAATTGGGCCAGTTCCGCGTCGGAAAGCCAGATCTCCAGCCGTTTCATCCCCTCCTGACGCCGCTTGCGATAGGCCATGACGCGCATGGATGGGGTGTCGTGTATCTTGCGGGGTGCCATCGTGTTCACATGCTCCAAGGCGCTCGGAATCGATCTTCTCCACTTGTCAGATGGGATTCATCCATGATACCAACGATTGTTTGTCCATTCCACCCTCCTTGGTCCATCCGCGCCCGATGCGCCGATCGGCCTTTCTCTCGCAACACGCATGAAGGCTCGCAATCACCATGACACAACCCAATACCAGTCCCAATGCCGTCTGGCAGGAACTCTCCGTCACCCGTGCCGACCGGGAGCGCAAGAACGGTCATCGCGGCACCATCATCTGGTTCACCGGTCTCTCCGGCTCCGGCAAGTCCACCATGATCCATGCCCTGGAAAAGCGGCTCCACGACGCCGGACGCCACACCTATGCCCTGGACGGGGATAATGTGCGACACGGCTTGTGCGGGGATCTGGGCTTTTCCAATCAGGATCGGGTGGAGAACATCCGTCGCATCGGCGAGGTGGCCAAGTTGATGCTCGACGCCGGTCTGATCGTGCTGTGCGGCTTCATCTCCCCGTTTGCCGCCGATCGCCAGCGGGTGCGCAATCTGGTGGCCCCTGGCGATTTCCTGGAGATCCACTGCGAGTGCTCCCTGGAGATCTGCGAACAGCGGGATGTCAAGGGGCTCTACCGCAAGGCTCGGGCCGGCTTGATCCCGGAGTTCACCGGCATCTCCTCCCCCTACGAGGCCCCGGAGCATCCCGAACTGCGTCTCGACACCGGCAACGCGAGCGTGGATGTCTGCGTGGATCGGGTGTTGGCGCTGCTGGGTGGCGGTTGATCCGGGCTGATCCCGTGTGATTGATGTGTCAGCCCTCTGCGACCTGTCTGGCCAGACAGGTCGGCCCGTCAGGGTTTAAGAGGCTGTTTGGCAAATGCCAAACAGCCGATGCGAGCCATGCATGGCCCGCCAAATTGCGCAGCCATTTGAGAAGCACGAATCGATTTGTTCGATTCGTGCAGGTTTGGTGATTCCATTCATGGAATCACCAAACAGCCTCAAAGGGGGCTCACGTCGGTTCGTTTTTTCCATTTCGATATACGGAACAGGGGCAGCCAGAAAGGGCCTGTGATCGTCTGCTCGCAGATAAGATATTCATTCGCGAGTTGTTCCAACTGATAGATTGTAAAATGATGATAGTGATCAGGATAGCCTGCAATTTTTCGTCCGAGTCGATAAAGAATATTCTCGGTGGGGCCAGAAATGATCATGGAGCCGTCGTGGGCCAATAGATTGGATAGCTGGGCCAGTATCATGCCCGGATTGTGGTTGTGCTCCAGTGCATCCAACGCAAAAATGGTTTGATACGTCGCGGGAGCAGCCTGTTCCATCTGGGTGTTTTGTGCGTGCGGAACCAATGTTTCAAGGACACTGACCAACCAGGGATCACTTTCCATAAAGTGATAGTCAACCCCCTTTGGGAGTAAATGAGCCAACTCACCAACCGCCGCGCCAAAATCCAGTACCGGGCGGTCATGGCTCAAATGGCCCGCCAACCGGGCCGAGGCAAACAGACGCCACCAGAATCCGAGCGCGATCAGTCTGTTGGGATTGGTGTAGGAGGGAATGCACGATTCGGCCAGTTTGGAGAAATCGCCCTTGATATCAAATATTCTCGACAAGAGCGCGCGTCGTTGATGGATGTGTAACAGTTGTTTGATCATCAATATCTTCCTGACCTGTCATAAAAAATGACGTTGCAATAGATTATTTTAGTTGGATAACTTTCCCGTTTCGCGATTCGTAAATGATTGTTCCCTTCTGGTTCATGATCATATCATTCAACCAATCCTCCGTGAAAATCCGATGAATCCACCAACCACTATCGACGATTCCAGCCTGCTGCATCTTCTGATGGTCACGTTTGTGTTCAAAGCAGGATTCAGCCCATTTCGGGGGTGGAATGATCAGGCTGTTGGTGGTGTAATGGATCGGTTCGGCTGGGATCATGATCCATCTCACTTGATGACGCTGAACAAAAGCATCAAGCGGTTCGCGGCAATCATGATAATACACAGCCTGTTTCCAAAAATAGGGACGGATGGACTCTGGTCTGACATTGTTTGCGGGATTGTCTTGGAACAGAATCGTTCCAGAACCTACCAAGGAATTCTTGAGTTCGTTATATAAAGTTTTATACGTTGAGACGGGTACATTTACAGAATTCTTTATAATTATTGGAAGACTTTGCGCGACATAATAAATTGTCATCAAGGCTAGCGCGGCATTGGCAGTAGCTTTCAGGTTGAATGTGGATAGTATTGTGTAGGTTGTTATGCAGAATTGTAAGATCAGTAACGGAATCAAGGGTGTCAAGGTTCGTTGATCGGTTTCTTTAGGCAGGATCAACATGAGACTTAGGACAAAGCCGGTTGCTATGATGATGGGTGAGAAGACAGCCAAACCTGCTGTCCGGCGATAAAACATATTCAGAAGGATCATGATGATGTTGATCCAGTACAGTCCATAAACAGTTTGAACGGGAAAAATCAGGCTGCTTTTGATTGTTTTATAAAGAGATGGTGGAATGTGGAATCTTGAAACAATACTGTCCAGGCTGGTAATTGTTTCGCTTCTTTCGTTAAGCATATATTTTATGTTTTGTGATATTTCTGGTAACTGGTCAATAAACAGTGGCAATACGAACAGGATCGGCAAGGCAAAGGATGCACCAAGTATACCAATATTTTTCAATATTGTCTGCCCTTGTTGATACTGGCCCAGTCCATTTTGTGAGATATTCAAGAGAAGCAACAGACCAAACCCGAAAATAATAAATGCAGTGCTTGTGTGAATATGCGCGGCCATGGAGAGAGTAAATCCTGTGGCAACGAGAAGCAGATTTTTTTTATTATTGGTGCAGATCAGGAACTTAATAAATAAAAACACAGAAATAAGCGTGAAAGTAATTGAAAAGGTGTGCAACAACTCAGTCCTGGAATAACTGATCATGGGCGGAGAGCATGCATACAGCAGGGACGCATAAAGCCCTACACGAGTATGGCTCGCATGCTTGCCGATCAGATAAATCAGGAAGATGTTGAATAGATCGGTGATTCCATTGAAAAGTTTGATGGCATAATCTTGATTTGGAAGCAATTTTGCAACCAATCCATATGCAAAATAGGCTAACGGACGGTAAAAGCTTGCGCTGTATTCGTCAAGCTGAAAGGTGTAATTGCCTTCACTCCAGTATGATGCAAAGTGCCAGTAGAGAAAAGTATCGCTTCCGGATACGCCAATATTGTTGATATTGTAGAATCGTGGTATAGCTCCAATAATTATAATCAAGACCAGTAGAAACTTGGTCCATTTTATATTGTTGTTATCAAATATCGCGTGATTCATGGTAAATTGTCCCACTCTGCCAATCGGATTTGTAAGGGCAATTTTGGAATGGTGTTCATGTCGTAATTCAAGAATGTCAATATCAATTGCACACCCAGGAGGATCGGTAGGACAGCCAGTAAAACGGTTCCTGAAGTCCGTGGAATGCCAGTTGAAAGACTGATCAGCCATTCAGAGCTTCCCCACCAGATCCCTGCAAGTAATAGCAACGTACCGATGATCAATTCAATGGAGACTATACAAAAGTTTCTCAAGAAATAGTTGTAAAATACTCTTTTCAAGAAATTTTTGCTGTGCTTGTACAAGAAAGGAAACACGATCGACCGGATTTTCAAACTACTGATTTCGTCTCCGTAGCGGGCCTTCATGGGGATATCCTCGACGACAGCCGCGGCTATATTGAGACGGAACAAGAGGTCGCTTTCAAAAAAGTAGTCCTGACTGATTTTGTTCCAAGGGATCTGACGCGCAGCCGTGACATGCAAGGCTATAAAGCCATTCGTGGGGTCAAAAATATGCCAATATCCTGTAGAAAATTTGGACATGAAAGAGAGAAGCGCGTTTCCGATCAAACGAATTTTTGGCATGGTTCGCAACCCATCCAGATCGTAAAAGCGGTTCCCCTTGGTGAAATCTGCCCGCTTTGCCAGAATGGGGGCCAGCAGACGAGGTATTTCTTTGGGATCCATTTGGCCATCACCATCCAGTTTGACGATGATTTGGCATCCGTGATTCAAAGCTGCTTGGAATCCAGTCATTGTGGCACCACCAACACCAAGATTCCTGTCATGGAAGAGCACTTTGATGCGCGGGTCGGAAACGTTTTCCAAAATCCATTGGCCACTCATTTCCGGGCATTTGTCATCGACACAAAATATATGAGATATATTACTGTCCACTTTTTGTATTAATGGCACGACCGTGTTACGCACCCGATAGCATGGAATCACAATGCCAACCTTGCAATCTGCATGGATCATTAGGGAAAATTCCAAATGGATGAAGGGGGTGGATCTTAATTGGGGTTAACGTACTTAAGGCATGTTTTCGGATTTTTTTTGGTTGCCTGAAGCAGAACTTTGATTTATCTGGCGATTCAAAAGGAACCTCATGACCAATCAGGCAAAGTCCAAAAGCCTCCAGGCGAATGCTATCTTGCGTGCCATAAGGGATGGCATTGGTTCTCCTGGATAGGTGTTACCACCTCTCTGTATGCATGCACCAGATTTGAATCACTCAACAGCGCTCATGGTGGCAGCTTGAAACGAGTAGAGCGGTCTGTGATGGGGCGGAGCGTGTCGTAAGAAGTCAATCTGGGATTGGCTCATTGTTATGTGGAGTATGCACTTTTTTGCCGGTGCGCGCAATTATTTTAAACCAGGATTGTCGATGATTCAATTCTATGGGGTGCAATTGTGGATATTTTAGTAATTTATAATGTACTGATTACTAAAATTATATTTTTATAGATATTTCATAGGCCTTCCAGGGGTTCCCTCAAGATTGCATGAAAAGGATACGCGAAAAAATATGGATAGTTACGCATCAGTTCCCCGCGATCCCTGGTCAGCAGGGAGCGATCGAACAGATGGGTGAAGTAGTAATAGGGATGGTCCACGGCTCCCAGACGTTTTTTGAACCGATAGAGACTCTCCTGGCTCCAGCCCGTGCCACCCCAGTTCCACAGACGATACCCTTCGCCGATCGCTTCGAGCATGGCGTGCCAGATGAGAAAGGTCAGGGGTTGTCCTCCGCGATGGGATGCATCGATGACCGGGATCGCGTATTCGACGGTTTTGCCGAACAGGTAGAGCAGCAGACCGGCAACCGGTTGGTCGTCCAGACAGGCGATGAGCAGACGACGTTCGAGTTTGGGCTCAAGGGGTAGCCGCAGCGCCTCGAAATAGGCCGGGGGATGGCAGGCCGCCCCGAGTGCGTTCATGTTATCCCGGTGGGTGCGTTCGAGAAAGGCCCAGTTCTCCGGCGACTCTTCCCGATCCAGACGGAATCCCCCTAGCAGGGCCTTGCGCACCATGTTGCGCGATTTGCCGTGAAACCGTTCCATCAAGGCCGATTCATCATCTTCCCCCGCCTCGGGAAGGGGGGTGATCAATCCTCGGCGACTGTCGATGTAATCCGGTTGTAATAATGATTTAAGTTGATCTTGATCGGGATCGAGGGGGGAGGCGATCAAGGTGGCGGCAATGCAACCGCGTTCACCCAGGAGTCGCCGATAGCCCTCCATCAGGGCCGCGCGCACCTGGGGATCGTCTCCTGGGACGATCGGTCCGCCCGGTGAGCCCACATAGGGGAGGGAGTTGGCGATCGGACCCCAGGGGCCATCCTGAATGAAGAGGTGCAGAAAGCCGCAGGGATGGCCTCCCCCGGGATCCTCGGCGATGAGATGGACCGGTTCGGCGTTGGGCAGCAGATGCCGGAGCATGCGCGAGAAGGCCATGGAGGCGTACACCAGAGTCGGTTGGTTGGCCGCGATCTGGTGCTCTGGCGGTAGTTCCTCGAGTCGGGCCTGTCGGACGTGAATGGGCATGAGAGAGGATGTTTGGATCAAGGGTGGGGGGGATGGATCCAGAGGAGAATCCCGTGGGATTCGGAGCCCTGGAAGCCGGCTTGCAGGAGGATGGTGTCGATCTCTTCGCGCCAGGGATTGTTCTTTTCCAGGGCGACCAGGCCGATCCGGTAGAAGGCGAGCGCGTCGGTGAGCAGGCGTCGTGGCTCCTCGGGCCGGGTTTGGCCGGAGATGTAGGCGAGCAGGGCCAGACGGCGCTCCAGGGCATTGGGTTCGAGTTGGGCGTGGGACTGTTCCAGATAGCTTCTGGAGAGGGCGACCAGGGGTGGATGGTTGCGCAGGGTGGTGACCCAGACGCCGAGATTCTCTGGCAGGAGCGCGGATTGACCTTGGGGTGCGTGGGCGACGATCTGGCGGGCCAGGGTGAACTCCCGTTCCGGGGCCTTGATGCCGGGCCAGTGGATCAGGGTGCGCGGAGCGGTCAGGGGGGAGCGGCGGTTGGGTGGGGCCAGATGGGTCACGGAGGCCAGAAGGGTGGAGAGGATCAGCATGGCCACGATCGATCGTGCTCGCGGTTGGACCATGCGTCCCGTGGCCTGGAAGTGTTCCGCCAGGAGCAGAATCACCAGCATGGCCCCGGCCAGTGAGAAGGGTTCGCTCCAGAAACCCCGCCAGCGGGGATGGTGGGAGAGGACGAGTACCATCAGGACGCAACCGAGGAACAGGGGGGTGGAGAGGATGATCGGTTGCGGGGTAAAGGTGTCCGGTCGTATTCCGGATGTGGCGGGAGATGATGCGTCTTGATTCGTCCGGCAGGCGGCGCCGACCAGGCGCTGGGCGAGGTGGACGATCATGAGGGCGGTCAAGGCCGTGAGCGGCAGGGCGAACAGCAGTCGCCAGGTTGAGACCGGGCCGGTCACATGGGTGGCCAGAAACGGGTAGAGGAACGGATTGAGGAAAAAGGTGGTGAAGATAAACGAAAGGCCCAACAGGATCCGGCGGTGCGGCCCCATCGGCAGGAGAGTCCAGGCGGCGAGCAAGGCCAGCAGATGGAGCCAGAGGTTGACCCCCTGGCCGAGGACGCGCATCAGGCTCTGTTCGACGCTCAGGGGAGTCCAGGCGATTGCCTGCATGATGTTGGTCATGCTGACGAACAGGCCCATGCCCAAGGCAAGCGGATAGAGCGTGCTGAGCAGTCCGACGAAGAGGCGGCGCGTCGAAGCGCCGTCGGGGCGCCAGAGGGCGGTCAATCCCAGGCCGACGGTGGCCGGAGCCAGAAACAGGGCGGATGATGAGCATCCCACGGCGGCCATTTGGCCGAAAAACAGCAGTAGCCAGTCGCGGCGCGTCCCATCGCGCATGAAGCGCAGGGCCAACATGAGCAGCAGGGGAACCAGGGTGGAAAAGAGGATGCTTTTGCCAAAATGGAGTTGCACAAAGGAGAAGATACTGTAGCTGGCGCGGATTTCGCCGCCAATGGCCAGGAGCAGGAACATCTCGATGATCAGGACGCGCAGCCAGAGGGTCGGCACGACCAGGCGCAGCAGGCCCGCATGGGTCAGGACCGTGAAGGCCGCCATGAGGGGTGCCAGGAACTGATGGGAGATGGTGATCGGTTCGGCATGGGTCAGCGAGGCGCACCAGGCGACCAGCAGTTCGATGGCGGGCAGTCGGTCGATGGGCATCCAGGTCACCGGCTTTTCCGACCAGATCATGCCGTTCCAGGAGAGCAGGGTGCGTTCCGGATGTTGCAGGGTCATCACCGCCAGGTTGCTGTAGTATTGATCGTCCGGGTCTGGACGATGGGCCAGGGCGGTGATGGAGACAGCCCCGACGACGAGCAGCCAGAGCAGCGCGATATCCCCGCGCGACATGGGCGGCGGGGGTGCGGATGCACCAACCGGGTGATTCAAGGCTTTCAGCCAGGCCCGCCCGAGGAGGAGCATGGCGAGAAGCCAGAACAGATGCAGTCGGCTGGACGGGAAATAGGGGGTGGAGAATTCGAACAGGGCCACCAGCGTGGCCGCCTGGGCCAGGGTGAGGAGCGTGGATTGGGGTGGGTGTGAGCGCTGGGCCGGGTCGGGCAATGGGTGGGGCGTGGGGGTGCCGAGGAGTCGCTGGATACCGAAAATACCGAACGGAATCCACCAGACCCAGCGGGAGAGATCCAGGAAGTTACCATTCAGGCCGAGTCCGATCAGATGCGTGGTCGCGGTCCAGAGGGCCAGGCCGAGTAACAACAGCGTCACGAGGGGTTCGATGAAACGGTCGTGGTGATCGCGCAAGGGCATCAGCCGGACAAGCCTTGTGTCGGGAGGACGATGGAGGATCTGGAGAAACGGGGTGATCCGGATTCCTGGTCGGTCCCGTTGGCATTCAGATTAATCAGGATCGCCCCCTGAATCAAGGCAAAGTTCGTTTTTGTCCCGTGCGTGTCGCGCGGTTGACATTCTCGCCTCCTTTACGCAAGATCCCACCGTATCGACAAAAACCCCCGACTCGTGGAGCGGCGCCTCGTCATGGATAACCCCATGGAACTCTCCATCGTGATCCCCGTCTACCAGAGCGAATCCTGTTTGCGGCCCCTCATCGAACGCATCCACCAGGCCTTGGAACCGGAAGGGATCCCCTTCGAGGTGATTCTGGTCAACGATGGGTCGCGGGATGGCTCCTGGCGGGAGATCGCCGGTTTGTGCGCGCGTCATGCGAATGTGGTCGGGGTCAACCACCGGCGTAATTTCGGGCAGGATAACGCCATCATGACCGGATTGCGACTGGCCCAGGGACGTTTCGTGGCCACCATGGACGACGATCTCCAGCACGATCCGTTTGACCTGCCCCGACTGCTGGCGGCCATGCGCGCCAGCGATGACGAGGTGATCTTCGGATCCATGGAAAACAGCCTGGATCCAGCCTGGAAACGACTGGGGCGTCTGTTGCACGCCCGTACCCTGGAGTGGTTGCTCGACAAACCCCGGGATCTCCAGTTCACCTCCTATCGACTGATGCGGGGCGAGGTGGTGCGGGACATCACCTTTTATGAGGGGGCCTTTCCCTTCATCGATGCCCTGCTGGTGCAGGTCTCCACCCGTTTCGGACAGATCCCGGTACGGCTGCATGCCCGTCATTCCGGCCAGAGCAACTACTCCTTCTTCCGCTCGATCCAGTTGTGGATGAAGCTGCTGATCTCGTTTTCCATCAAACCGTTGCGACTGGTCACCTATCTGGGAGTCGGCGCTTTTCTCACCGGATTGCTCGCTGCTGGGGTGGTGGTGGTGGAGAAACTCTTCTGGCCCGAGATGTTCGATCCCAACGATGCCGGATGGGCATCCCTCATGGTGGTGATGCTGATCATGAATGGTTTGCAGATGAGTTTCATCGGGGTTCTGGGGGAGTATGTGGGCCGCTCATACGTGTTGCTCAGCCGCCGTCCCCAGGCGGTGATCGCCAAGGTTCTCAATGGCCCCCGGCCTCCGTGAGGATGCCGGAAACAGCCGTGATCACATCCGTCACGTCCGCGTCGCTCAGACCCGCCGAGAGCGGCAGTGAAACGGTTTGCCTGCTCACCTGGGCGGTGACCGGATAATCCTCGATGCGCCACCCGAACATCTCGATGTAGCACGGATGTTCCGGAATGCTCAGATAATGGACGCTGATGCCGATGTTGTTGGCCTTCATGGCATCGAGAAAATGGCTTCTGGGCATGCCGATGCACGCTTCATCCCACAAAATGGTATAGAGATGATGGGCGTGGCGGATCTCCGTCGTCGAGTTCAACGGGCGTTGCAACGGCAGATTGGCAAAGGCATCCTGATAGCGGTGCCAGATCTCCCGGCGTCGCAGCCATGACCGTTCGATCCGCTTGAGTTGATGGATCCCGAGGGCGGCCTGAATATCGGTCATGTTGTATTTATAGCCGACCTCCACCACCTGGTACTGCTTGAACCCCTCGGTGCCGAACCGTTTCCAGGCGTCGTGGGTCATGCCGTGCAGCGCCAGGGTCTTGATGCGCGCCGCCTGTTCCGGCTTTTTGGTCAGCACCATTCCCCCTTCGCCGGTGACCAGATTCTTGGTGACATAGAAGCTGAAACAGCCGAAATCGCCCATGGTTCCGGCCTTGCGGCCATGGTATTCGGTTTCGATGGCGTGGGCGCAATCTTCGAGGATGATCAGTCCATGGCGCGCGGCGAGCGCCTCGAGGCGCGCCATGTCGCAGGGATAACCGCCGTAGTGGACCACCACGATGGCGCGGGTGCGCGGGGTGATCTTCTCCTCCACCCGATCGGGATCGAGGTTGAAGGTGTGTGGATCGATATCGGCCAGCACCGGCGTCGCGCCGACGTAGAGGATGGTGTTCACCGTGGCGCAGAAGGTGAGCGCGGTGGTGATCACCTCGTCCCCAGGCCCGAGTCCCGCCACGATCATGCTCAGGTGGAGCGCGGCGGTGCAGGAGTTGACCGCGATGGCGTATGGCGCGTTTTTATAACGCTTGAAATCCTCCTCAAAGCGGGCCGTCTTCGGACCAGTGCCGATCCAGCCGCTCCGCAGGCTGTCAAGCACCTCCTCGATCTCCGCTTCCTCCAGAACGGGCTTGCCGAACACCAAAAATTGATCGCGAACCGGTTTGTTCATGGTGTCAGATTCTCCAGATGCCAGGCCACGGTGCGGCGCAGACCGGTGGTCAGATCGACGGATGGTCGCCAATCCAATGCGGCGCGCGCCTTGGAGTCGTCGATGGCGTAGCGCCAGTCGTGACCCGGACGGTCGGTCACGAAGGTGATGAGATCGGCATGCGGGTGGCCGATGGGACGGTATTCATCGAAAATGGCGCACAATTGACGGGTGATCTCCAGATTGGTGGGATCGTCTCCGCCCCCGAAGTTGTAGCGTTCGCCGGGCTGACTGGCGTGGATCACCCGGTCGATGCCACGGCAGTGGTCCGTGACGAACAGCCAGTCGCGCCGGTTCCCGCCGTTGCCGTAAACCGGGATCGGTTTGCGGTCGATGCAGGCGCGGATCACGGTCGGGATGAAGGCCTGACTTTGTTGGGCCGGACCGTAGTTGTTGGAGCAGTGGGAAAAGGTGACCGGCAGGCCATGGGTGTGGTGATAGGCCCAGGCCAGATGGTCCCCAGAGGCCTTGGAGGCTGAATAGGGGGAGTTGGGATGGTAGGGGGTGGTTTCGGTGAAGGGGGGATCCCCTTCGCCGAGGGCCCCGAACACCTCATCGGTGGAGACCTGATGGTAGCGGCAGGCGTCGGATGAGAGGTGGTTCTCCTCGAGCCAGAAGCGTCGCGTCGCCTCCAGCAGGGTGAAGGTGCCGACGATGTTGCTCTGGATGAAGGGGGCCGGTCCGTGGATCGAACGATCCACATGGGTTTCGGCGGCGAAGTGGACCAGGGTGTCGATTTCGTGGGTACGCAGCAGATGATCCACCAGGTCGGCATCGCCGATATCCCCGTGCACGAAGTGGTGACGGGAGGGGTCGGGCAGATTCCGTAACCGGTCGAGGGATCCCGAATAGGTGAGCTTGTCGAGGTTGACCACCCGCGGCCCAGGGTGGGTTTGCAGCCAGAAGTGGATGAAATGGCTGCCGATGAAGCCGGCGCCACCGGTCACCAGGATATTTTTCGGGGTGTGGATCTTCATGGGAATGGGCGATCGTCACCAGGCGCGTTTGGCGGCCCGCAGGCGTTGCAGATAGGTTCCATAGTCGTTTCTGGCGTAGTGATGGGCCAACCGTTCCAGGTCGGCCTGGTCGATGTATCCCAGGTTGTAGGCCACCTCTTCCGGACAGGCGATCATCAATCCCTGGCGTCGTTCCACGGCGGCGACGTAGTTGGCCGCCTCCAGCAGTGACTCATGGGTGCCGGTGTCGAACCAGGCATTGCCGCGTCCCAGCAGGCGCAGCTTCAATTGGCCGAGGCGCATGTAATGCTTGTTGACATCGGTGATCTCCAGTTCGCCGCGCGGGGAGGGTCGCACCTCCTTGGCCACCGACACGACATCGCCGGCATAGAAGAAGAGTCCGGTCATGGCCCAGTTGGAGCTGGGATGGGTCGGCTTCTCCTCGAGGCTGATCACCCGTTCGTCGGCGTCGAAGTTGACCACGCCATAGCGTTCCGGATGCTGGACGTAGGAGGCGAGAATCAGACTCCCCTCTTCGAGGCGCGCCGAATCCTTGAGGATGCCGGGCATCCCTTCCCCGTAGAAGATGTTGTCACCCAGAATCAGGGCCACGGTATCGCGACCGATGAAGGATTCGCCGATCAGGATCGCCTGCACGGTGCCGCCGGGAACCGGTTGCACGGCGTAGGAGAGGGAGATGCCCCACTGGGAACCATCCTGGAGCAGTCGCTGGAAGGCGTGCTGATCTTCCGGTGTCGTGATGATGAGAATATCCCGGATCCCGGCCAGCATCAAGGTGGTGAGCGGGTAGTAGATCAAGGGCTTGTCGTAGACCGGCAGGAGCTGTTTGCTCATGGCCATGGTCAAAGGATAGAGCCGAGAGCCGGAACCGCCGGCCAGGATGATGCCTTTCATGTCCAAGTTCTCCGTGTCAAGCGCGCGAATTGGCGCGTGAATGCGATTTATTTTGACAATAATCTCGTGCAGTCATTAAGGTGACCTGAAACGAGATCTGATTTTTGGCTTTCTGACGACCTCTTCCTGTCTGAGAGGCTGTTTGGACCGCCAAATTGCGCAGCAATTTGAGCAGCGCGAATCGATTTGTTTGATTCGTGCAGGTTTGGTGATTCCATGAATGGAATCACCAAACAGCCTCTAAGAACATGGCAGGATGCAGATTCGATGCCGCTTTCACTCTTCGTCGTCGGTTGCGACCGCTCCGGCACCACCCTGTTGACCTCCTTGTTGGAGGCGGGGTTCGGGTTGGCCGCTCCGCTGGAGACCCATGTCATCCCCGCATTCGGGCGTGGGGTGTGGGCCTGGGGCAACTTGGCCGAGGGTGCCCGGCGGCGACGGTTGATGGCGGCCATGGTCGATTTCGTCACGATCTTGACCGTGCGCACCTATCCGACCAAGCGTCTCGAGGATCTCCAGCCGGTGACGCTTTTGGCGGTTCGCGACCGGCTCGATGCGCTGGTGGATGAGAGCCTGACTTTCGGGGATCTGATCCAGGGGTGGTTCGAGGCTTTCGCCGCGTTCCACGGCCAGTCGGGTTGGGTGGACAACAGCTCCTTTTACGAATCCCTGCCGCTTGCCATCTGGGAGACCCATCTGCCGGAGATGCGGGTGATCCACATCGTGCGCGATGGTCGGGACGTGGCCTTGTCGTGGCTCAAATCCTGGTGGGGACCGGCCACCCTGGGCGAGGCGGCCTGGTTGTGGAGCCGGCATGTGCGTGACAAGCGCGCCTGGGGGGTGGCCCATCCGGCGCAGTATCTGGAGATCTCCTACGAGACCCTGCTGACCCGACCCGAGGAGACGGTGGCCCGCATCGCCGCCTTTTTGAACCGCCCGGTGCCCCCGTGGCCGGTGGATCCGAGCTTGAGCGCATCGGCGCGGGTGCTCTCCACCGGCGGGACGCATGACCTGTTGCGCGGTCCGGTCAAGTCCGACAACCGGGAGAAGTGGCGCGCGGCCTTGAGCGAGGACGACCAGCGGCTGTTCGAGTGGTTTGCCGGCGACACCCTGCGGGCTTGCGGTTACCCGACCCGGTTTGATGGGATGTCGGCGTTCGCACGTCTCGCCCTGGCGCCTCGGGCCTTTTTTTCCCTGGGGAAACGGTTTCTGACCCCGGTCTACTACGCCAAGAAGGCCAAATGGGCGGTTCCCTGGGTGTTGCGTATCGCCGGACCGCTGCGCGGGGTGGTGGTGCGTCTGGCCATCGGTCGCGGCGGGTGACCGTCCGTGCGTACCGTTACCTGCACGCTCTGTCCCAGGCTCTGCGTCATCCCGGAAGGGGGTGCCGGGGATTGTCGCATCCGGGTGCATCGCAACGGCAAGCTCGTGGCCACCACCTATTCCCGCCCCTCGGCGATCCACATCGATCCGATGGAGAAGAAACCGCTGTTTCACTTTCTGCCCGGCTCATCGATCTTTTCCATCGCCACCGCCGGCTGCAATCTGCACTGCCGCTTCTGCCAGAACTGGCAGCTCTCCCAGCGCGGCGGGGAGGAGATGGAGGTGGTCTACACCGCGCCACCCGAGGCGGTGGTGGCCGAGGCCCGCTCCCGCAACTGCCCTTCCATCGCCTACACCTACTCCGAGCCCCTGGTCTTTTATGAATACGTGCGCGATACCAGCCGGATCGCGCGGGAGCAGGGGATTCGGAACGTGCTGGTCTCCGCCGGCTACATCAACCGCGAACCCCTGCGCGCCCTGGCCCCGTTGATCGACGCGGCCAACATCGACATCAAGGCCTTTGACGACCGTTTCTATCGGGAGGTGTGCGGGGCCACCCTCAAACCGGTGCTCGATGGCCTGGTGATCCTCAAGGAGGCCAACGTCTGGCTGGAAATCACCTGTCTCATCGTGCCGGGCCTCAACGACGATCTGGTGCGGGTGGGGGAGATGTGCCGCTGGATCCGCGACCATTTGGGCGTCGGCACGCCGGTTCATTTCAGCCGTTTTTTCCCCATGTATCAGATGCAAAACCTCCCGCCGACCCCGGCGGAGACCCTGATCCGCTGTCGCGACGTGGCGCGCGCCCACGGATTGGAGCATGTGTATGTCGGCAATCTGGCCGGCGGAACCGGCGAGGATACCCTCTGTCCGCGCGATCAGACCTTGCTGATCCGTCGTTTTGGCTTCACCATACGGGAGATGTACTTAACGGATGGTAGGTGTCCGACCTGTCGGGAGCCAATCGCGGGAGTTTGGTCATGACGGAGAGCGTCGAGAGAGACGCCGGGAGCGCGGATCCACCGACGCGCCGGGAGTTGTTGGGTGGCGTGGCGGGGTGCGGTCTGCTGCTCGTCGTGCCCTTGGCCAGCCCCGATGAGGCGTGGGCTGGACCGATCGAACGCGGGCTCGATGCGGTGGATTATGCGGCCCCTTGCATCTGGGCAGGGTGAGCGGGGATGAAAAACGGGCGAATCCTTTGGGTTGGGTTGTGGCTGGTTGTTGTCCTGGCGTCGGGCCTGGCCCATGCCGGGCAGACGGACGAAAAGCGCATTCGTCCCGCTGCCGTGGCCGGATCGTGGTATCCGGGCGAGGCGGCTGCCTTGAGAGGCGATCTGGAGCAGGCGTTCTCCAAACTCCCCCCGCCATCGGAGGTCGCCGGTGCGCCGGTGCGTGCCCTGCTGGCCCCGCATGCCGGCTATCGCTTCAGCGGTGCCACGGCGGCGGCGGCGTTCCGGATGGTGGCCGGCAAATCATTCAAGCGCGTCGTGGTGCTGGGCCCTTCCCATCAGGGGGCGTTTCAGGGGTTGGCCCTGCCGGAGGTCACCCACTACCAGACCCCCCTGGGGGAAATCCCCCTGGATGACGAGGCGTTGAAGGGTTTGGCCACCTCTGGGATCGCCAGCCGCATCCCCGGTGTCGATGCGAAAGAGCATGCCATCGAGATGCAGCTCCCCTGGTTGCAACAGGCGCTGCAACCAGGCTGGAAACTGGTGCCACTGCTGGTGGGTGGGGTGGATCCGGCCTTAAGCCGCAAGGCGGCCCGCGCGTTGCGGCCTTGGCTCGACGAACAGACCCTGTTGGTGGTATCCGGAGATTTCACCCATTTCGGTCCGGCCTATGACTATCTTCCCTTCCCGGTGGATGGGGAGACCGAGGGGAAGATTCGCGCCCTCGACATGGGCGCCTGGGAACGGGTCCAGGCGCGGGATGCGGCGGGACTCTACGCCCATCGCACCAAAACCGGCATCACCGCCTGTGCCTTTGGTCCGTTGACCATCCTGATCCACCTGATGACCCCGGAAACGGTCGCCAACCTGGAGGCCCATGCCACCAGCGGTTCCTTGCCCGAAAATTCCAACTCGGTGAGCTATCTGGCCGCCTCCTTTCGCGATCCGGCCCCGCTCTCCAAGGGCGGGGATCCCGTCGATGACGCGGCCCCGGATGTCCGGGAGCTTTCCGGGGAGGAGTTGCGACTGTTGCACCGGTTGGCGGTGCGCACCGTGCGTCTGGCGGTGGAGAAAGGGGTGGAGTCCATCGACGTGGACCGGTTGCTCGATGGGGTGGTTCTCACGGAGAGCTTGAAACAGCCGCGCGGGGTGTTCGTGACCCTCAACACCATGCCGGAAGAGCGTCTGCGCGGTTGCATCGGTCACATCGAACCGCTGTTGCCACTGTATGAGGCGGTGATCGACAACGGGGTCAACGCCGCGTTACGCGATCGACGTTTTCGCCCCGTGACACGGACGGAGTTGGCCGGACTGGAACTGGAGGTGAGCGTGCTCACCCCGTTGCGTCCGATCGCCGCTGTTGAGGCGTTCGAAGTGGGCAAGCATGGCATCGTGATGAGCAAGGCCGGAAGACGGGCGGTATTCTTGCCGAACGTCGCCACCGAGCAGGGGTGGAGTCGCGAGGAGACCTTGACCCATCTCTCTCTCAAGGCGGCCCTGCCGGCGGATGGCTGGAAAACCGATGCCCGTTTCGAGGTGTTCACCACGCAACGATTCACCGCTCCGCTCGGGAGCGAAAAATAATGGAGGGGAGACTGAAACCATGTGGAAGAACTTTAGTCTTGGCAAGAAGATCCTGACCGGCATCGGACTGGTACTGGTGCTGTTGATGGTCGTGGCGGGATGGTCCCTCAAGGGGATCTCCGGCATGGTGCATGACGGCATGGAGGTGGTGGCCGGCAACAAGTTGCGTGGCGAGTTGTTGCAGCGCGAGGTGGATCACCTCAACTGGGCCAACAAGGTGAGCGCCTTCATCAACGACGAGAAGGCCACCGAAATGGGGGTGCAGCTCGATCACACCCAGTGCGCCTTCGGCAAGTGGTACTACGGCGAGGGGCGTCAGCAGGCCGAGCAGTTGGTCCCCGACTTGAAACCGGTGCTCGCCTCGGTGGAGGAGCCCCACAAGAATCTGCACGACTCGGCCAGAAAGATCAGTCAGGTCTTTCAACGGGCGGATCCGCGTCTGCCGGAGTTCTTGACCCAGCGCGAGGTGGATCATCTGGTCTGGTCGGGCAAGGTGCAGGATGCGATCCTGCAAGGCCAGAAGGATCTCACCGTGCAGCTCGATCCCACCAAGTGCGGACTGGGGAAATTCATGTACGGCGAGGATGGCAAGCGGATGCGCGCCTCGGATCCGGAGCTGGCGCGGATGCTCGATGCCATCGAGCCGGATCATCGTGCGTTGCACGAGGAGGGGGCGGCGATCAAGAACGCGCTGGTGACCGGAAACGTCACGGCGGCGGCCAAGCACTACCAGGAGAAGGTGATTCCCGCCCTGACCAAGGTGCGTGCCACGTTGGCCCTGATGCAGGAGCGGGCCCGTCAGAATCTCATGGGCAAGGAGAAGGCCGAGCAGATCTTCGCCGGCGAGACCCAGGTCCATCTGGCGGACGTGAAAAAGCTCTTCCACGCCATGAGCGACATCACCAAGTCCAAGATCCTCTCCGAGAATCAGATGCTGATCAATGCCCAGGAGACCCGGAGCGTGGTGATTGGCGTGTCGTTGATGGCCATCGTGTTCGGACTTCTGCTGGCCTGGGTGGTGACCCGCTCGATCACGAAGCCGATCTTCGAGAGTCTCGGGTTTGCCGAGAAGGTGGCCGCCGGGGATCTTGGAACCTCCCTGACCCTGACCGGACGGGACGAGGCCGGGCGTCTGGCGATGGCGTTGAACGACATGGTGTGCAAGCTGCGCGGTGTGGTCGAAGAGGTGATGACCGCCGCCGACAATGTGGCCAACGGCAGTCGCGAGATGACCGAAAACGCCCAGAATCTCTCCCAGGGTGCCAGCGAGCAGGCCGCTTCGATCGAGGAGACCTCGGCGGCGATGGAGGAGATGACCTCGAACATCCAGCAGAACACCGACAACGCCCAGACCACCGAGAAGATCGCCACCCAGGCGGCCACCAGTGCCCGCGAGGGTGGGGAGTCGGTGCTGGAGGCGGTCGGGGTGATGAAGGAGATCGCCTCGAAGATCTCGATCATCGAAGATATCGCCAGGCAAACCAACCTGTTGGCCCTGAACGCGGCCATCGAGGCGGCGCGGGCCGGCGAGCATGGCAAGGGATTCGCGGTGGTGGCCGCCGAGGTGCGCAAGCTGGCCGAGCGCAGTCAGATCGCCGCCGGGGAGATCGGACATCTCTCCGCCTCCAGCGTGGCCGTGGCCGAGAAGACCGGCGCGATCATGCAACGGCTGGTGCCGGACATTCAGCGCACTGCCGAACTGGTGCGTGAGATCGCCGCCGCCAGCGTGGAGCAGAACCAGGGGGCGCGTCAGGTCAATCAGGCGATCCAGCAGCTCGACAAGGTGATTCAGCTCAATGCCGGGGCCAGCGAGGAGATGGCCGCCACCGCCGACGAACTCTCCGAGCAGGCGACCCGATTGCAGGGGAGCATGGGCTTCTTCAAGATCGGCAAGACGGTTCCAGTCGGTTGTTTGTCAAAATCGGGCTCCAGGTCGCTCCCGGCCCCGACCCCGGCGCGGGTTGCTCCGTCCCGGAGCGTGAATGGCGGCGCACGGGTTCCGGCGCTGCCGGCCCCGGCGACCAGGGATGATGAGTTCGAGACGTTCTGACTGACCCCCGCGAGGGTCTGAAACCTCAGGATGGGGTTCCAGACCTTCGCGCCATTGGGATGCATCGATACCGCGCATGAACCGTTTTTTTTTCGCCCTGGTCCTGATCGCCTTCGGGGTGACCGCCTGGCGTGATCTTCGCTGGATTCCCGGCACTGCCGGGGATTCCCCCATGCAGGCGTTGACCAACGGCATGGTGGAGGCGGCCAACGGCTCGGTCACCCTCTCCATCGGCATGGTCGGGGTGATGGCGCTGTTTCTGGGGTTGATGAAAGTGGCCGAGGAGGGCGGTCTGCTCACCGTGCTCGCCCGGCTGATCCGTCCGCTGATGGTGCGGCTTTTTCCCGATGTGCCGGCGGACCATCCGGCCATGGGGGCGATGATCCTCAATCTCTCCGCCAATGCCCTGGGGCTGGGCAATGCCGCCACCCCGTTCGGCATTCGCGCCATGAAGGAGCTGGACCGGCTCAATCCCGCGCCTGGGGTGGCCACCAACGCCATGGCCCTTTTTCTGGCCATCAACACCTCCAGTGTCACTCTGGTTCCCACCAGCGTCATTGCCCTGCGCGCCTCGGTGGGGTCGAGCGATCCGGCGGCGATCCTGGCAACCACCCTGTTTGCCACCTTCTTCTCCACCTCGATCGCCATCATCGCCGCCAAGTTGCTGCAATCGTTTGCACCGGTTGAGCATCTGGCCGGGGTGGGTGCCGAGGTGAACCGCGCCGACGTGGTGGATGGGACGGCGGACATCCAGACCAACCCTGGGCAGGGCTATCCGGTCTGGGTCTCCACCCTGGCCCTCCTGCTCCTGATCGCCTTGATTCCGGTGACCATCCTGTATGGTCGTGCCATCTCCCCCTGGGTGTTGCCTGGGCTGGTAACCGGCATGTTGACCTTTGGTTTCGTGCGCGGCGTGCGGGTTTACGAGGTGTTCGTGGAGGGGGCGCGGGAGGGGTTCGAGGTCGGGGTGCGCATCATCCCCTATCTGGTCGCCATCCTGGTCGCGGTGGGCATGCTCCGCTCCAGCGGCGCCCTGGGGGCTTTCACGGATCTGGTCGGCCCCTGGACCGCCCAGGTCGGCCTCCCCGCCGATGCCTTGACCATGGCGATCCTGCGTCCGCTCTCCGGATCCGGCGCCCAGGGGTATCTGGCCTCCCTGTTGCAAAATCCGGCCATCGGCGCGGACGGCTACATCGGCATGTTGACCAGCACCCTGCAAGGCTCCTCGGAGACCACCTTTTACATCCTGGCAGTCTACTACGGCGCCATTCGGATCCGGCGGGTGCGTCACACCCTGGCCGCCGCCTTGATCGGCGATCTGGCCGGCATCGTTGCGGCGGTTTTCATCTGCACCTGGTTGTATGGAGGGTGAGGCGCATGGCCACCTGGTCACCGGCGACGCTGGAGGCGGAATGGACGGGTAACCTGACCCGGCGCAAACGTCGTTCGATCGCGGAGTTGAGTGCCATTCCGCTTCGTGAGATCGCCCTGGGTCCGGACGAGTCGTTTTATGCCCTGTTGGGGTTGAAGCCGTTGCAATGGATCAAGCGGCAGCGTCTGGCCCGGTATCATGCCGCGTTGTTGGCCTTTGTCTGGCGTCAGGCGGTGTTGTCCACCCATCCAGCCTACAACGAGCCGTTCGGAACCATGTTGGAGCGGTTGTTCGGAGAGCTTCCGGGGGTCAAACGTGAGCGGCTGGAGCGTTATATCAACGATTTGAACTTCTTCAAGGTGATCACCGACACTTTCGAGGAGGATGGTTTCATGAGTCCGTCGTTGCATGTGACCCAGCGGGTGTTGGGGGAGATCAACCAACACCCGGAGAATCTCGAATGGGCGGTGGATCTCTCCTTGTGGCTGGATGAGCGCTTCCAGGCCTATCGCGGGGAGTTGTTGGTGGTGGAGATGGGCGGGGTGAGTGTCTAGTGGGCCGACAGAGCTGAATGGACAGCCTGCCGTCATGCCCGCGAAAGCGGGCATCCAGGGTGAAGGGCACCGCCTTGCGAACGGTTCGGCCACCTTCATGCATAATCCACATCATCCTTTCCGGCCTCGTCAGCCCAAACCCTGGATTCCTCGCGGGAATGACGGTAAAAATGGATCGATAGCCTGTCCAATCAGCTTGGTTGAGCCACTAGTTCGGGCGCCGCATGCCCGTGGTGCGCATCAGGATAAAATGTGATCGGATGGTTGAAGGGGTGTTTTGAACAATAGGGATTTTTTCTCCGCATGAGGGGCTGCTGGAGACGAGAATGTTTGAATATATTGAATTCGAAACAATAATCAAAGTTATTTGGCGAATTATTGTTTATCTTTCTTACGGTTTGTATGATTTTATTAGGTTGTTTTGTGAACTGTCACCCGTCAGATGCAGGCTTTGTGGTGAATGGGTTGTGCGCAAGAATTATATATGCTCTGGTTGCGGTACATCTGTAGGGGTGTTTACCCGTGTATTTCAAGAAATATTACTTTTCATGAAGATTGCAGGGATGATTCTTTTCCTGTGGCTTGTCTGGCAATGGATGTTTGATTAATGTAAAGAATCGCATGGTCCTTCCGCCTCGCTTACCTCGGGGTGGCGTCCGGCAACCCGCCATCCACCGGCAGGGTCGCTCCGGTGGTCGGGGTGCGCCGGGTGGCGAAGAACAGCACCGCCTCGGCCACATGCGCCGCCGTGATGCGCGCCTTGAGCAGATTGCGGTTGCGGTAGTACTCCTGCAAACCGTCCGCGTCCAACCCCCGCGCCTTCATCCGGTCCGGTCCCACCTCGGCCCATAATCCCGAAGGCCGGGCCCCGTCCGAGAACACCCCGTCCGGGGCCACCATGTTGACCCGCACGCCGTATTCGGCCAGCTCCAGGGAGGCGATGCGGGCCAGTTGATGGGCCGCCGCCTTGGTGGCGCTGTAGGCCCCGAACCGGGCGCCGGGGGCGAAGACGTTCTTGGTGGAGATCATCACGATATCGCCGCCAGTGGCCTGCTTCTTGAAAATCCGCGCGGCCTCGGCCAGAACCAGCAACGTCCCTTCCACGTTGACCCGCTGCAACTTCTGGAACATCGCCGGTTGCAATTCGTCCAAGGCCGCCACATGGGCCAACCCGGCATTGGGAATCACCAGATCCACCCCGCCCCACTGCTCGATCAGGGCCGCGAAACCGGCGGCGACCGCATCCGGGGAGGTGACATCCATGACCACCGGCAGAAAACGACCCGGTGCCCAGATGTTCAACTCCATGGCCAGGGAATCGAGCGCCGCGCCAGCCAGATCCGCGCCGGCCACATGACACCCCTGATCCAGCAGCCCGCGACAGATCCCCGCGCCGATGGCCCCGGCGGCCCCGGTGACCAGCGCGACGTGACGCGCCAGGGGCTTTTCGGTTGAACGGGCGAGCTTTTTGATCTGGAGCGGAAAATACTCCATGGCGAACAGATCCGCATCCTCGAGCCCCTGATAGGTGCCACCCATGGCCAGGATCTGCTCCTTGACCTGCAAGGTCTGCCCCAGGATGTCGCGGGTGATCGCGGCCTCGAAGGCGGTGCGCCCCACGCAGATGGCTCCGACGCCAGGCATGAAGATCATCCGGGGGGTCGGGTCAAAGGTCATGGGGGGGGTGGCGGGGGAGGAGAGACGCTGAAACCGCTCCCGGTAGCGGTGCTGGAACTCCGCGATGGCCGTGGGAATGGCGGCGGCATCGTCGATCCAGAGCGGGAGGTTCTTGGTGCGGATCAGATGGTCCGAGGTGAGGGGCGGGGTGATGGCCAGCTCCGGACCGTTCTCCGCGTCCACCAGATTGAGGGTCTCACGGGTGATCACCGGGGCCAGCACGCAGCGGGCATGGGGGTGATCCGGGTCGCCGGTCGGCAGGGCCAACGCGCCGCGCAGTCGCGGGGCGAGATCCAGATAGCGCTCACGGGCGGCATTGACGGCGGTGATGCGCCGCAAGGCACGGGAGACCGGTTTGCTGATCTGAGCAATATGGTTTTCCGCGCGGCTGACCAGCTCGATGGTCGCTTCATACGACTCTTTCGCGCTCGCCCCCCAGGTCACCAGCCCGTGTTTCATCAACACCATCCCCTTGCAACCCGGATGGGCGGCATGCAGTGCGGCCACCGCCTTGGCCAGTTCGAAGCCGGGATGGACATAGGGGAGGATCGCCACCCCATCGCCGAGGGCGGCGCGGATGCGTGCCTGGCCGTCCGGCTGGTTGGTGAGGGCGAGGATGGCGTCGGCGTGGGTGTGATCGATGTAGGCGTGGGGCAGAAAGGCGTGCAGCAGCGTCTCGATGGAGGGGGTGGGGGCCTCGGCGTCGAAACGGCGGATCAGCAGTTCGTTGACCATGGCCGCATCGTCGAGGTGGGGAAGGGCGTCGAGGGCGCGCAATGGCTGCCAGTCGAGGGGGGTGAACCCCTCGGGTTCGATGGCGTCCAGATCCCAGCCCGACCCCTTGACGAACAGGGCCAACACCTCGGTGCCCAGCAGCGTGCGCCGCTTGGCCTTCACCGAGGTGTTGCCGCCGCCGTGCAGCACCAACCCCTTGTCCGCGCCGAGCAGTCGGCTGGTGTAGGTGCGCAGGGCCAGGGGTTCGCCCCAACGGGGGGAGAGCCGCTCGAGAAATCCGGCGGCTTCGTGATCCGACCAGCGGCTGATCATGCCTGATTCTTCAAGGCCAGATAGAAATCATACGCCTCGCGCGGGGTGAACCGCTCGTGCACCACCTTGCCCACCGCCTGGATCATGGCCATCGGGGCGTCGGACTGGAAGATGTTGCGTCCCATGTCCACGCCGGCGGCCCCCTGGTCGATGGCCTGATAGGCCATGGTCAGGGCCTCGGCCTCGGGAAGTTTTTTGCCGCCGGCGATCACGATCGGCACCGGGCAGGCGGCGGTGACCGTCTCGAACCCCTTGGAGACGAAGTAGGTCTTGACAAAGGTCGCCCCCAGTTCGGCGCAGATGCGGGTGGCCAGACGCATGTATTTGGCGTCGCGGGTCAGCTCCTTTCCCACGGCGGTGACCCCGAGAACCGGCACGCCGTAACGCAACCCCTGGTCCACCAGTCGGGTCAGGTTGTGGATCGACTGGGTTTCGTGTTCCCCGCCGATGAACACCTGCACCGCCATGGCCGAGACGTTCAGACGCAGCGCATCCTCGATGTCCACCGCGATCCGCTCATCCGAAAGCTCCTTCAAGATGCTCGGCCCGCCGCTGGCGCGCAACGAGACCCCGCGGGTGAAGGTGGCCGGCGTCAGGGCGCGCAGCACCCCGCGGGTACACATCAGGGTGTCGGCGTATTTGAGCAGGGGGCGGATGGTGACATCGATCCGCTCCAGGCCGGTGGTCGGTCCCATGAAGTAGCCGTGATCCACCGCCAGCATCACCGTGCGTCCGGTGGTGGGGGAAAAGATGTTCGACAGGCGGTTCTTCATGCCCCAGTCCAAGGCGTCACACCCCTTGAGCGGGAACGGTTCAGCGGTCTGGGGGATCTCCAGGTGATAATCGTGGGTATCTTTCAGGTCGTCGGTATCAGCCATGGTCACAATCCTTCAAGCGTGGGAATAACGGTTCATGAAGGGGGAAATCCCCTTGCCCCGCGCGGCCTGGAACCGCGTGATCCGTTGCGATGGTTCAAGCCACGCATGGTGCAACAAAATCGCGCGTCATGCAACTTGCCGCGCTTGGAGGCTGTTTGGCCCAAGCCAAACAGCCTCTGGGGGGGTGCGTGGGGTTCTGCCCGTGACCGGGGATTTTGGCATGACGCACTTTCTTGATAAGAATTTGACGAATCTGGTGGGTTTTTGATAGATTCCCCCTCCCTGGGGGTGGTTTGTGGATGCCGTGCATGGAATTCCCCAACGCCAACGGTCGAAAAAAACGCGCCAAGCCTCCAGAATGCCGCGCCATTGGGAGGATCTGGGGGGCGAAGTTGGGACTGGTCCAATGGCGCGACCCCCTCAACCCTTATGCATGGGTATGGTTGATCAACATGAACGATGTGGCGCTTGTCACCTATTTGGGCCATGACATGGAGTTGATGCCGGTCGGCCCGTTGATGCTGGCGACCTTGGCCCGGCAGAAAGGTCTCAAGGTGGAGGTGGTGGATCTTCCACCCCACGCCGAAGAGGAGGCGCTGGCCAGGGCGTTGGCGGTCAATCGGGTGGTGGGATTGAGCACCCTGTGCACCACCTTTCACCGCTCCTTGCGTCTGGCCGCCAAGATCAAGGCCATCAATCCCCAGGTCACGGTGGTGATGGGGGGGCCGCAGGCCTCGGCGGTGGCCCAACCGCTGTTGGAACGTCATGCATGCGTGGATCTGGTTTTTTCCGGCGAGGCCGAATCCGGTTGGAACGCCTTTCTGGATGGCGCTCCCCTGGAGCAGGTCTCCGGCCTGGTCTATCGGCACCAGGGTCAGGTAGTCACGACCGCCCCCGCGCCCTTGTTGATGGATCTGGACCAGTTGCCCATGCCCGCCTTCGATCTCTATCGTCCGGTCGGGCTCACCGTTCCCCTGGAGACCGGACGCGGCTGCCCGTTTCGTTGCGTCTACTGCTCCACCAATCACCATTTCCAACGCTGTTTCCGGGCCAAGAGCCCGAGCCGGATCCTGGGGGAGATGGATGAACTGCATGGACTCTACGGGGCCGCTGTTTTTGATCTGATCAACGACTCTTTCACCACCCGGCGCAGCACCATCCAGGCCTTCTGCGACGCCATGCGTCTCCATCCGAGGCGGTATACCTGGAACATCAGCGCCCGTCCCGATCAGGTGGACGAGAGGCTGCTGGAACTGTTGCGCGGGGCTGGATGCCGGGGGATCTATTTTGGCCTGGAGACCGGTTCGCAGCGGTTGCAGAAGGTGGTGCGCAAGAATTTGCGGGTGGAACGGGCCGTGGGGAATGTGTTGCTGACCCGGCAGGCCGGCCTGCTGGCCACGGTGTCGTTCATCATCGGCTTTCCGGACGAGAGCCTGGAGGACCTGACCGAAACCCTGCGGGTCTATGGACGGCTCAAGGCCCATTCGGATCTGGTGTTGCAGTTGCACCTGCTCTCACCCTTGGCGGGATCGGCGCTGGTGGCCTCCGGCATGCCACTGGCCTTCGATGGCATGCCCACCGATTTCAACGACGCCGATGCCGACAATCAGGATCCGGCGTGGTCATGGCCCCCGGACGATGTGGCCCTCTTTCCGCACCGCTACCACTTCCGTACCTCTTTGGTGCCCCGGCGGCGCCATCTGTTCGTGGCCTATGTGATCCACGTGTGCGGGTGGCACTTTCCCAATTTTCTGCATCAGCTCTTTTCCCGCCACGCAGAGGCTTGGATTCACCATCTGGTCACGGCGGAGGTGCCGGAGGAGCTGGTTGGGGATCGTCGGTTTCCCGATCCGGCGGAGGTGTGGATCGAGCGGATCGGGGCCCTCTGCGCCGCGTTTGCCACGAGCGTCGAGGCGCCGGAATTGGCCCTGGTTTGCGCCTACGATCAGGCTTACAGCCAGCTCCGTCATCGGAGCGGGGAGGGCTCCTTCGAGGTGGTTCTCCCACGTGCCTGGTCCCGGCGGATGTTGGGAAGGTTCCTGCCCAACGATCACGCTGGCTGGCGGGAGACGATGCGCTATGTGATGAGCCGGGAGGCGTCGGGTGAGGTGACGGTGGCCCCGTTGTTGAACGACGCGCAGATCGAAGAACGGTTGCAGGCGATCTGCGGATCGTGCGGCAGGTGCTGCCTGGATGAGGATGGGATGGTCTGTGGCGCGGATCAGTGGAACCAGATTGCCGGTTTCTTGAGGGATCATCAGCAGTTGGTGCCGGAAACCGCGTCGTTGGGGTGGCCGGGGCTGGTGCGGGAGAGGGGGTTTCGCTATCTGGCCGAGCCCCTGGATGGGGAGCCGAGCCTGCACGATGGCAAGGATCAGGCCAGCCGGGCGGTGGGAGCGCATGGCCTGGTGCGGCATGCCTGTGCCCATCTGCGGCTGCACGATGGACAATTCGGCTGCGCGATTCAGCAGGTGAAGCCGGCGGAGTGCGTGACCTATCCTTACCGGCCCATGGGGGATGATGGCGACATGACCTGGCATCTGGAGCTGGGCTGGAGTCGCGGATGCGACCTGACCCGTGTGCTGGAGAAGGAGCCGGTCTTCAAGAGACAGTATCTGGCCTGGGCCAGGGCCCGCCTGGGGAGCGATTCCGGGGCGATGGAGCTGGGCCGTCTGCATGCGCGCGAAGAGTTGGCGTTGAAATCCCGCGCCTGAGCCGGCCTCTGGCGCGGGTCAGGCGTCGCGCCATGGGCGGCGTCAACGCGCGGGAGCCCCGGTTTCCGGCACGGGGAGGAGCGGGCAACTGGCCGGATCGGCCTTGTAGGCATCGACGCCCAGAAGGAGGAGTTTCTCCAGGTAGCAGGGATAGCGCGCACGCCACGCCTCGGCGCGCGGATCGGCGATCAGTCCCGGCACGTTGGTGATCGAGGCAAAGGCGACTTCCATGCGTTGGATCTCCAGATTTTCCATGATGGCATGGATGAGCAGCATATCGGTGACCAGGGTGGCGAGGTACTTGACATCGCATACCGGTTGACCGGGGTGGGTAAGGGGATCGTTCAACAACCGGTTCAGTCCCGTATCGTCCATCTCCTGCAACAGGCCGATGGCATCGAGCAACGTGGCGCGATCGAACCCACGATCGTCCACGCCGCCGGAAGGAATCGCCTGCCGTTCGTCGGCCAGGTATTTCAACACCGGGTGGAGGGTTTTGACCACCGGCGCGCTGATGGCGGTGATGTTGAGTTCCGTGCCCACCGCCTTGACCGCATCCTCGAAGCGCGGCTGCAACAGGCGCAGCGTCTCCTCGATGGCCTTGTCTCCCACCGGATTGGGGGAACAGGCGGGATCCTTGTTCTTTTTCACCTGCTCGCAGAAGAGCTTGCGCCACGCCTTCTGTCCCAGATCGGAGCCCCATCCGGACTGTTCGCCGGCAATTTGCACACTGCCGCCCCCCAGATCGAGAATGAAGGGGGTGGTCAGCTTCTCTCCGAGACTCTGGCGCGCGGCCAGATGGCCGTGGGTTCCCTCGATATCCTGCGGAATGATGAACAGAGGGACGCCGGTCTGCGCGTGGATTTTTTGGAGTGTTTCGACCAGGATAGCCGGATCGCCCTTTTGCAGGGCGAATCGCCAGGCCGAATAGCCGCCGGCCACCGGCAGGCACCCTTCCGGAGCGCCGCCCCTGCCTGGCAACTCCCGAAACGCCTGGATGGTGGGTTCCACCGTGATGTTGATTTCGTGATCCGGCCAGACATCGCCGAGATAGTCGATGGCGATTCTGGCTTTTTCCGGATACTTGGCCGGTCCCATGCGAATCCCGGAGGAGCCCACGTCAAAGCCGATGCGACACGCTTCGGCAAGGCCCGATGATGCCGGGGCCAGGAGCAGCAGGGCGAAGAACGGGGTCAGGAGTTGCCGGACAATCCGGGAAGGTGCGGTCATGGAGGTTTACTCGGTATGGTACGTTAATGTGCCGCGAGCCAGGCCATGCTGGCGATCGCCATGCCGACCCCGGCCAATCCCCCCGCCAGAAAGGCCAACACCACCACCCCGGTGGCCGCGCCCGCCGAGGCCAGCACGATACCGATCTGCATGCAGGCGGCGGCGTACTCGTAGAGATGGTAGGCGTGCAACGCCTTGTCGTGTTTGGCTTCGGACTCCTTGGCGCGTTGCATCAGCTCCTTGCGTCCCTCCCTGGTATCCGGTTCGCTGTCGTAGCGTTTGGCGGAGGCGCGGAATTCGTCGATCTTTTTGGTCCAGGCCGCGGCCTGGTCCGAGGGAATCCCCCTGGGCAGCATCGCCTCGAGCATATCCGCCGAGGTTTTGGTCTGGGTCATGCGGATGGTCTTGGCCTGATAGAAGGCCCACAGATTCGAGGCCTCGATGTTGGCGGCCAGGGCGTTGTGTTGCGAGCTGTTGGCGCCGATCTCGACGATGGCCAGCAAACAGGCGATGAGGCTGATGAGAATGGCGATGCGGCGATTGCGCTTGCCGGCGTCTTCGTCGTGGCCGTGATCGCCGTGTCCACCGCCGTGGGCGGCATGGTGGACCATTTCGTGGGTTTCGTGGGCTTCCATGGATGTTGACTCCCCAGATTCTTCAAAACGATTAGGTGATTGGCGTTCGAATCGCCATCCATCCCGAGGATCGATCCTCGGTGGTGGCGCGGGATCCGACCAAGCTGACGCGGATCGCCTTCACCTTACAGCTTGAAGAATTGCAGAGCCGTTTGCAAGGTCGCGGCTTGCGAAGCCAGATCATCCGCCGAGGCGGACATCTCTTCGGCGGTGCCGGCGTTCTGCTGGAGCACCTGGTGGAGCTGCTGGATCGCCTCGTTGACCTGGGCCGCCCCTTGCGCCTGCTCCACGGAACCGGAGGTGATTCCTTGAACCAGTTCCGAGGTCTTGCGGATGTCGGGAACCAGAGTGGCGAGCAGGTGTCCGGCCTGCTCCGAGACGCGGGTGCTGGTGGAGGAGAGTTGGGTGATCTCGCCGGCGGCCACCTGGCTCCTTTCGGCCAGCTTGCGCACCTCGGCGGCCACCACCGCGAACCCCTTGCCGTGCTCGCCGGCCCGCGCCGCCTCGATGGCGGCGTTCAAGGCCAACAGGTTGGTGCGGCGGGCGATCTCCTCGATGATGTTGATTCGCTCGGCGATCTGGCGCATGGCGCCCACCGCCTCGTTCACCGCTTCACCGCTCTCGATGGCTTCGTGGGAGGCCTTCTGGGCCATCTTTTCGGTCAACTGGGCGTTGTCGGTGTTCTGATGGATGTTGGCGGTCATCTGCTCCATGGCCGCCGAGGTCTCCTCGATGGCGGCGGCCTGCTCCGTGGCTCCCTGGGAGACGGTCTGGGCCCCGGCGCTCACCGTGCCGCTTTGGTGCACCAGGTTCACCCCGACCTCCTGCAGGCTGGTCACCGTGGCGCGCAGATTCGAGACCATCGTCTCCATGGCCGCGTAGATGCCGCTCTTGGGACGGGCGTCGAAGGTGACGTTCAGCTCCCCGGTGGCGATGCGACCCACCATTGCGGCCACCTCGTCGGGTTCGCCGCCCAGTTGCTTCATGATCTCGCGACCGATCAGATAGCCGAGAACCAGGCTCGCGGCCAGCACCAACAGCGAGATGGCCAGGTAAAACCAGAGCAGCCGATGGGCCTCGTGGGCGAGATGAGCCGCCTGCCGGTCCAGATCCTCGGCCAGACGGTCCTCGACCTCCTTCATCAGGTTGATCTTGTCGGTGATGGCTGAAAACCAGACGTTCGGATCGATGCCGAACGCCCCACCCGTGGGTTTGCCCAGGGCGATCCCGCGCATTTTCTCCACCTCCGCGACCACCGGCGCGTTCATCTTGTTTTTCAGAAACTCCTTTTGCGATGCCGGCGCCAGGGCGTTGAAAACGCCCAGATAGGCGCTCTGCTCGGTCATCAGGGCGATGAACCGGGCGTAGATCCCCTCGGCGAAGGCGTTCTTGGCAAAGGTGTTGGTGAGCAGCGCCCGCTCCTGGCCGCTCTTCTCCTTGGCGAGCAGGAAATGGAGATAGCCGCCGGTCATGGCGGCCATGTCGGCGTTGGCGGAGAGCTTCGGCAGGGTGGCGGTGATGCCGAGCAGATCGGTGATGGCTTGGGTATAAAAGCCGATCGCCTCCGGGGTCTGGATCGACAGGGCCAGCACCTGTTTGCGGATTTCGGGGATTTTCTCCAGTTTGGTCAGGGCGTTCCGGACCGAGGATTGCAGTTCTCCACCGAATGCATGGGCGTCGAAGGTACGCAAAAAGGCTTGAAGCTCTTTGACGCGGGCGTCGGTCTCCTGGTGTTGCTTGGGGAGTTGGTCGGCGAATTTCTTGCCCTGACTCCCCAGGAAGCCGGCGCTCATGCCGCGCTCCTTTTGCGATTCGTGCACCACGGCGCTGGCGCGCACCCCCAGTCCGGAAAGTTGGCTCATGGCATCCATGCGCCGGGCGAGATCCTGTTTTTCCAGGACCGTTGTCACGCCGAATCCGATCATGCCGAGCATGGGCAGAAAGAGCATGATCAGGATTTTGGTGCGCAGTTGGATATGGCGAAGAATGGACATGCGAGCAATCCCCCCTGGATGACGTTGCATGTAAATATCTGTTCACGTTATTTTGTGAACGGTCAGTTTAATCAGACATGATCATTATATCGAAATGAGAATAGCTAACCTTTGATGCATGGTCAACTGTTTGCTTGATCTTTAAGCAATTGAGCTTCGCGCAGGAAGGGGATAAGATCGTGATGGTCGCGGTCGCGAGACCGCGTGGCGGGTTGGATCGTTCTGGAGATCGGTGAAGATGGAAGGTGTGTCGTCAAGGCGTTGTCGGGCCGGGTGGTTTTATCCGGCGCAAGATTCCATGGAACTTTTGCCCCGCTGGGAGTATCACCTGCATTCAGACTTCTCCGATGGCGCCTCCTCCGTGGCCGAGGGGATCGTCACGGCCCGGGCGCGGGGTATCGAACGGTTGATCTTCACCGAGCACACCGAGCCGGAACTCGTGCATCGACCGGATTGGTTCACCCACTACGCCGATACCGTGCGGTCGTTGCGCGATGCGGTCGCGGGGGAGATGGAGGTGGTTCTCGGGCTCGAGGTGCCGCTGGTGGATTTCGACGGAACGCTGCTGGCCGATGCGCGGATGCTGGAGGAGGCGGAGTTCATTCTGGGCGCGGTGCATGCCTACCCCGGACATGGCTGGAACCTCGCCGGCATCGATCCGGCCCTGGCCATCGAGTTGGAGTTCCAGGGGCTCATGACCCTGGCCGAACACCCATTGGTCGATGCCATCGCCCATCCGGGCGGGGTGTGCGAAAAATATGTCACCCCGTTCCCCCTGGCGTTGTTCGAACGGGTGGTGGAGCGTGCCAAGGCGTTCGGCAAGGCGATCGAGTTGAATCCCGCCTACCACGAACCCATTGGCCCGTATCTGGAGATCTGCCGCCGACACGGGGTGCTGATCTCGCCTGGTTCCAACGCCCACCATCCCGATCATATCGGTCTGGCCTGGCGGGTGTTGCGCGCCCTGTGATTTTTTTCGATTTTTCGCTCATTTTCTATTGGCATGGGTGTCAACAAGCATGAAATTCGCCGCGATCGACATCGGCTCCAACGCCGTGCGTCTGCTGATCTCCAATGTCTACGATGTGGGCGCCCCCCTGCCGGTGGTCCACAAGGCCGATCTGTATCGCATACCGGTGCGCCTCGGGCAGGACGCCTTCCAGTTGGGACGCATCTCGCCGGGGCTTGCCGACCGACTCGTGCATGCCATGACCGCCTACCACCACATCATGCGCGCGGTCGAGCCGATGGACTACATGGCCTGTGCCACTTCGGCGCTGCGCTCGGTGGAGAACGGGGAGGCGATCGTGGCGCGGATTCGCGACGAGGCCGGCATCCGCCTGGAGATCATCGACGGCGCCCGCGAGGCTGAACTGATCGCCTTGAACCGCATCGATGGCCGTTTTGACGCGGGGAACTATCTCTGCATCGACGTGGGTGGTGGCAGCACCGAGCTGGTGCTTCTGGAGAACAACCAGACCCGTGCCAGCCGTTCGTTCAACATCGGCACCGTGCGTTTGAAAGAGGGAATGGTGAGCCGGGAGACCTGGCGCGAGATGGAGAGTTGGGTGCGCGCCCAGTGTCATGGCATGGGGGAGTTGCGGGCCCTCGGCAGCGGTGGCAACATCAACGCCCTGTTCAAAATGACTCGCCAAAAGTCCGATCACCCCCTCTCGCGCCACAAACTGCTTGAATTGCACCGGGATCTGGCGCGCATGGATCAGGAGGTGCGCGAGATCCAGTTGGGACTCAAACCGGATCGCGCCGATGTCATCGTGCCGGCCAGCGAAATCTTTCTCAAGGTGACCGGCTGGGCCGGCATCGAGCGCATTATGGTCCCGCAGATCGGGTTGGCCGATGGCATGATCCATGCTCTTTATCATCGCTGGAAGCGAAGTCAAGGCAGGGATTGAGTCAAATCAAGAAAAGCTGGAAAAATCACTTGACAAGAGGCGCCCGGAACAACGAACATTTTTACATATAAATCTTGTGCGACCCCGGTGCGAACCGGAAAGCCCGACTTTTACGTGATTAGGGAGATCTGCCATGGAGTCCGACCAGGGGATGGGAAACGGCACGCACGGTGTCGGCAAGTTGCGATTCTGGATCATCTTTGCGGGCGGTATCGCCGTCGGCGTGATC
>JADGAY010000182.1 GCA_015231775.1 Magnetococcales bacterium
GGGGACAGGGGCTCGATCGGGGCCTCGAGGGGGGCCGGGGCCTCTTCCAGGATCATGTGGGCGTTGGTGCCGCCAAAGGCGAACGAGCTGATGCCGGCCCGGCGCGGACGGTTGCGTTCCGGCCAGGGGGTGAGGGTGGTCGGGATGTCGATGGGCGCGCGGCTCCAGTCGATCTGCGGGGAGCGGGTGTGACAGTGCAGATGGGGGGGGATGGCCCGGTTGCCCAGGGAGAGGATCACCTTGATCAGGCTCGCCATGCCGGCGGCAGACTCCAGATGGCCAAAGTTGGTTTTGACCGAGCCGATGTGGAGGGGGTGCTCCGCGGGCCGCTCCGGACCGAACACCTTGGACAGGGCGTCGATTTCGATCGGGTCGCCGAGGGGGGTGCCGGTGCCGTGGGTCTCCAGGTAATCGATGTCGAGGGGTTTGACCTGGGCGTTGGCCAGGGCCTGGCGGATCACCCGCTCCTGGGCCAGCCCGTTGGGCATGGTCAGGCCGCCGCTGGCCCCATCCTGGTTGATCGCCGATCCGCGAATCAGGGCCAGAATGGTATCCCCATCCCGCTGGGCGTCCGACAGGCGCTTCAGGATCAACGAACCGCCCCCCTCGCCACGGGCGTAGCCGTCGGCGGCGGCGTCGAAGGTCTTGCAGCGCCCGTCCGGGGCGAGCATGTGGCCGCGGGAGAAGTTGATGCTCA
The DNA here is from genome assembly GCA_015231775.1 of Magnetococcales bacterium. Lineage (GTDB taxonomy): Bacteria > Pseudomonadota > Magnetococcia > Magnetococcales > Magnetaquicoccaceae > Magnetaquiglobus. The sequence continues at coordinate 698 of JADGAY010000182.1, forward strand.
CCTCGGGAATCAGGATCCGGTTCACCCCGGCCACGATCCCCAGTTCGCACTCCCGATTGCGCAGGCTCTGGCAGGCCAGATGGGTGGCCAGCAGCGAGGAGGAGCAGGCGGTATCCACCGAAAACGACGGCCCGGTCACCCCGAGAAAGAACGACAGCCGACCCGCGGCGACACTGTAGGTGTTGCCGGTGATGAAATAGGCGTCGATGGCCTCGGGCGGGCGATTTTTGTGCATCAACAGGGCGTAATCGACGTTGCTCAACGCCACGAACACCCCGACCGGCTGGCCGCGAACCGCCTCGTGGGGGATGTTGGCCCGCTCCAGGGCCTCCCAGGTCAGCTCCAAGAGCAGCCGTTGCTGCGGATCGAGGCTGGCCGCCTCGCGGCGCGAGATCTCGAAGAATTGCGGGTCAAAGGCGGATGGATCGCCGATGAACCCCCCCTGGCGGGTGACGATGGTGCCGGGCTTGTCCGGATCCGGATCGTGCCAGGCCTCGGCGTTCCAGCGGTCTGAGGGGACCTCGGAGATGGCATCGACCCCATGTTTCAGCAGCTCCCAGTACTGCTCCGGGGTGTCGGCCTGGCCGGGAAAGCGGCAACTGCATCCGATCACCGCGATCGGTTCGTTGCGGGCGGCCTCCATGGCCTTGAGTTTGGCGCTCATGTCACGCACGGCCAAAAGGGCCTGTTTGACCGATGACAGTTGGCCGGATTCGGCTCCGGCGGGTTCCTGGATGGGCGTGGTCATGCGGTCCTTCGCTTACTGTGGCGACATGTGACGTTGGCGCCTGGTGGGGTGGGTTGGTGTTTCCGACACGGATGGATCGATATTCTACGCTGGAGGGTCATCGTCCTTCAAGCGCGCTCATCCGGGTGGGTGAAACGGTCTTGATCGGCTTACCACTTCCAGAGCGAGATTCCCGCCCAGACCACCCCCAGCGCCAAAACCAACAGCATGAGAGCCCGCCCGTTGGAGCGCATGCGCACCGGGGGTGCGTCGGATGGGAGTTGGGATGGGGTTTTGTCACCGGTGAACATGGGCAGGATGAGGTTGTCGCCCTTGGCCAGATAGAACAGCACCGCCCCCAGATGGAGCGTCACCAGGGCGAGCAGGGCCAGAAAACTCAGGCGATGGATGGTGGAGGCGAGGGCCACGGTTTTGTCCGAGACGAGAAAGGCCAGCGGCCCCTTGACCAGGATGTCGTCGCTGGCGAACAGTCCGGTCACCCCTTGCAGGGCCAGGATCGTCAGCAGCGCCGCCACCGACCATCCGCCGGCGGGGTTGTGGCCCACGAAGCGCGGGTGTTCCCCCTTGAGGTTGGCGCGGAGATAGTCGATCACCGCCCCCGGTCCGGTCAGAAAGCTCCGGAACCGGGCGGTGGTCGAACCGAACAGACCCCACAGCAGCCGGAACAGCACCAGCACCAGGATGGCATAACCATTGGCCATGTGCCAGACCAGCATGGCGTCGCCGAACTTGCGCGACACGAAGGCGGAGAGCACCGCCAGAACCAGGGCCCAGTGGAACAGCCGCGTCGGAAGATCCCACACCCGCACCGGGGAGCCCCTGTCCGGGAGCCCCCCGGTGGCGGGATGGTCATTCACGGTGTCGTCACTCCTTGCGGAAGTCGTCATGACAGGCCTTGCACTTCTCGCCCATGCTCTTGAAGGCGGCGATGGTGGCCCCCTTGTCGGTGCCGGCGGTGGCGGCGACCAGCGCCTTGGCGGCGCCCACCGCGTCCATGGCGCGCTGTTTCACCTTGTCGGGCTGGGTCCAGATCTCCGGCTTGGCTTTGGTTTCGCCCTTGTCCGATCCGGGCGGATAGGCGTTGCCCATGTGGCCGAAGCCGTCCAGAATCCCCTGGGCGTGAAAGGCGAGATCCGCCGGGGCCTCGAAGCCCAGGAACAGAATTGATTTCATGGCGGTCATGTGGCCGGCCATGGTCTTGTAGATGCCTTGACGGTGCACGATGGCGGGATTGCTCTCCTCGGCGAGGGCGGAGAGGGCCGAGACGGCGGTGACGCTGGCCACGGCCAGGGCAAGGATGATTTTCTTCATGATGGATGGCGCTCCTTGGAGGTGCATGGGGGGATGGGTGAACGCATGATAATAGCGGCGCACCGGGTTGATCAAGCTTTCGATGCGTGACTGCCGTCGCAAAACGGTTCGTTGGCCGAACCATGGCAGCCGCACACAGCCGCCGTGCCGGCTTCGGCCATGACGACCCGTTTGGGTTGCTTGCCGGTTCCGTCGTGGGATCCGTCGCAATGGGGATCGTTCTTGGAACGACCGCACAGACAGACCCAGTTCTCACCGGCGGGTAGCGTGACGATTTTGGGCATTTTTTGTGACTCCCTTGTGGGTGATGGGATGGATGCGATGGGTGACAGGATAAGCCAAGCCTGATAATATTGAAATATACTATAATCGAAAAGGATTGTTTCCAATCTGGAAATAAAGAGGCGAGATGGATCGACTGGAGACCATGCGCATCTTCGTGACCGTGGTGAATCGCCAGGGTTTCGCGGTGGCGGCGCGGGAGTTGGGCGTGGCGGTGGCCACGGTGAGCAAGGCGGTCGCCGCGTTGGAGGCCCGTCTGGGGGTCTCCCTGCTCAATCGCACCACCCGACGACTCAGCGTCACCGGCGATGGCGAACGTTATTTTGCCTGGTGCGTTCGCATTCTGGCCGATTGCGAGGAGGCGGATACCACGGTCCGGCAGGGCGCCTCCGCACCCGGCGGACGGATCCGCGTCGCCGCCCCGGTGCTCTTTGGTCAGCAGCACCTCATTCACCAAGTGTGCGGCTTCATGGGGCGTCATCCGGGCATCGTGGTGGAGCTGGATCTGAACGATCGCTATGTGGACATGGTGGCCGAGGGGTTCGATCTGGCGGTGCGGATCGGTCGTCTCGGGGACTCCTCCCTCCGTTCCCGACGCCTGGCCTCGTTCGCCCTGCGGGTGTGCGCGAGTCCGGATTACCTCTCCCGTCGCGGCGTGCCCGCCACGCCCGAGGAGTTGGCCAACCACGACTGCCTGGTCTACACCCTTTCGTCACGGGATGGGGTGGGGGTGTGGCGCTTCGAGGGCGGGGAGGCGGGCACGCGGCATCGCGTCCGGGTGAACGGGGTGCTGCTGGCCAACAACGGCGAAGTGCTGCGTCAGGCTGCCCTGGCCGGGTTGGGGATCTTGATTCTCCCTTCGTTTCTCGTGGACGGGGATCTGGCCAGCGGCAGGCTGCGGGAGATCCTTGGCGGCCATGGTCTCCGGGGCGGGGGTATTCACGCGGTCTATCCCCCCAGTCGACATCTGCCGATCCGGGTGCGTCTTTTTTCCGATTACCTGGCCGAACAGTGGCGGAACGGCGTGTTGCTCCCTGGAAATGCGGATTAATGTTTGTTACCATTCGTTTGTGTTGAAATGTCGCGGAAACGGACGGTTTGTCCACCAATCGCAAGCAAAATTTTCTTTTTGTCTTGTAATCGCCTTGCAATGATTGCAGTCTTTGGCGTGTCGTGGCGTTCGCATCGTTGCCGCGCGGTTCGCGGTTCGTCCGCCAGTCAATCTTGCCATGGAAACGGATTTACGCCGATGTTCACCGACGAGGCCGGCATCGCGTCGCTCGATCTGCCGACCGCCGTGGCCTTCCTGATGGCCATCACGGCCCTGGATGGCATCATCGCCCTGACGATCTGGAATGCCCATCGGAACATCCGGGGTCTGGCGATCACGGCTTCCGGGTTTCTGGCGTTCGGCATCGCGGTTTACATGTTGCCGGCCAAGACCCTGATCTTCGTGACGGTGCGCAACACGCTGTTCAACCTCTCCACCGCCATGGCCGCCGAGGGGATGGCCCATCTGTTGGGACGTCCGGGGGTGCGCTGGCTCCCCTGGAGCGTGGGCGTGTTCAGCCTGATTTTCTGGCCCCTGGCGCAACTCTACATTCCCGATACCCACAGCCCCCAAGTTCGCACCATCGTCTCCTCGATCATCAGCATGCTGTTGCTGGGGTGGATGACCTGGCTGATGCTCTCCGACCGGCAACAGACCCGTCTGTTGCGCGGCGTGACCCTGGCCTGTCTGGTGATCATGTTGATCACGGTCGGCATGCGGTTCCATCAGGCGGCCACGGAGCCCTGGACCGAGGCCACCTTCTACTCCCAGCAACAGGCATGGTTCTATTTTCTGCTCTGTTTGGCCAGCAATTTTCTCTTTTTCTGCCTGTTGGTGATGGTGGGCGAGCGTCTGTCGCGCAACCTGCACGAGCGGAACCTGGAGCTGAGAGAGGAGGTGCGACTGCGTGGTCAATTGCAGGCGGAGGTCTCCGGGGTTCTGGCCGAACATCTGGAGTTGCGCGAGGAGCGGCGTCGCTTTTTGCAGGTTCTCGGTCATGAGATCGGCACGCCGCTGGCCATCATCGACCGCTCCGCGGAGATGATGCAGAGCGTGCCGGAAACCGCTTCCAAACGGCTCGACGCGATCCGTTCCGCGGTGCGGCGCCTGTCGCGTCTGACCGGTGATCTGCTGGATGCCGAACGGGCCTGTCTGGACAACCTGACCATGCGCGATCTGGATGCCGACGCGGTGGTCCGCGAGGCGGTGGAGATGCTCAATCTCACCGATTCGGTGCAACTGGAGCGGGTCGATGGCCAACCGTTGCGTTTTTCCGGGGATCACGACCTGATTCTCATGGCCCTGGTCAACGTGCTGGGCAATGCCGTCAAGTATACCCCGGATGATCAGTCGATCTCGATCGTGCTGACCCAGGATCGGCAGCAGGTGGTGATCATGATCCGGGATCGCGGCATCGGCTTCCCGGAAGAGGAGCGCAGCCGGGTCGGAAAACGGTTCTATCGCGGCTCGAACGTCGAGGCGATTCCCGGTCGGGGGCTGGGATTGCATATCGTCTGGTTGATCATGCAACGTCATGCGGGGGTTTTGAGGGTGGCCAA
>JADGAY010000013.1 GCA_015231775.1 Magnetococcales bacterium
CCACGAAGTTGGTAACGACAAGGGGACATTTGTTCACGGGAGAAAAGCCGCCTGCTGCGGCTTGTTCTGGCGATGCTTTTTTTGAGACGTTTTGCAAAAGACGCAAAACATCTCAAAAAAACCAAGGCTGCGCGCGGCGCATTTTTCGCAAAAACCGCGAAAAATGCTTTTTGTAAAGAGCGCGCCAAAAGCAAAGTCAAAACCCTGGGAGAGGAATCTCCCAGACTCTCTCTTTTTTTTCAACAGTAAAAACTACACATTCCAAGCCGGGTGCGGTTTAAACCGCACCCAGCTTGAAATGTATAACTGACGGGGCCAGGGGCCCTGGAGGGATCCAAGAGCAAAGCCCTTGGGAGGTTGTTTTTTAACTGTGCCGTTCGCGCGCTTTTCACGATCAGCCAATTTTCGCGTTTTTTGGGAAAATTGGCGCAAGGGCGCGGTCTCCTTCCGTTCAGGACACAGGGAGAGGGCGGAATTGCGCTCGGAAGACGCGTCGCCTCTGGAGGCCTGATTCCGGGCCATGTTCGTGGCATCGTTTCGCCAAAGGCGCGAAACGATGCCGCAGCCAAGGCTGCGCGCAGCGTTTTTTCGCAAAAGACGCGAAAAAACGCTTTTTTGAAGAGCGCGCCAACTTCAAAAAAAAAGTCAAAGGAAAAGTCCCGGAGGCTCTGCCTCCAGACCTCCGCCGGGAACCTTGCGGTCCCCGGACCCTTGCAAAAATAAGACCACGCCTTCCGTGATGATCGCGGTTTAAGATAGAAATCGAGATGAGGTGGCAGGGATCCATTGTTCCAACGATCGCCGGGGTCCGGCATCACAACCCCTTGGCCAACGCCTCCCGCGCCGACATCGCCGGCTTCTGCGAGGGGGGCAACTCACCCAACAACGTATAAATCACCCACTCATAGCGCTGCTTGGCCTCGCGGGTCGCGGCATCGGCAACCGCCTGCATTTTGGACAACTTGAAATAATCCCCACCCAACAGACGCAACGCCTTCATGGAACCCAACTTCTTGGCAATGCCACACGCCAGGATCTGCTTGCCGGAGACATGGTTGATGCGCATGAAGGCCCCCTCCATCTGCATCGGATCCCCCTCCTGCACCAACCCCCAGGCCAGGATCTTTCCGGCCATGGAGTCCCCACGCATCATGCGCGCCGCCCTGGCCATCACCTTCGGCTTGCTCTTGTCCTTCTCCTCCAGACTGCGCTGCACCAGCTTGGCGGTGAGAATTTCTCCCGCATCGGTGTCATCGGTAACGTATTTCTCCAACAGAGTCACCAAGGCGGCGGTGTCGGCAATCTTGGTCAACGCCACGGCCAGAATCGCCGTGGCCTTGGAATTGCCCTTGGTCGCGGTCAAGGAGCGTACCAACGGCTCAATGGCCACCTCCTTGCGGTTGACAATGCCGGTGGCCAGAATCGTGGTGCCCGGTGACTCGTTGGCCATCAACTTGATCGCCTCCAACATCTGCTCCATGGTGCCACGACCCATCACCTCCATGGCCCAGATGATCTCCGCGTCCGGCTGATCCGGCGGAGCCGTGGCAATGGCACGAATCACATGGTTGATGGTCCCCTGCTCGGCAATCCCCATGGCCAACGACTTCATCGCCTCGGGACTGATCGTGGCATGCCGCAAGCCGTCGATGAGGGGATTGACCCCCTTGTGGGAGACGATGCCATGGGCCAAGGCGTTGACCAGTTCCATGTCCCCGGTGACCCGTGACATGGCATCCACCATGTGAAAGGCCTTGACCTCGGGATGACGCAAGATCTCGGCGATCATGGTGCGCACCTGGGCGGGATCGTCCTGAAGCTTGCTCAAGACCTCGATCATCTTCTTGAGCTTGCCCTCCTGGATTACCCCCTCCACATCGACGTTGCTCTTCTTCTCCTCGTGATGCTCATACGAAGAGCCGCCGGAAGCGGCGGGACCTCCCCCCTTGCGCCCCGCTGCCCCCTTGCCGGGCTCCTCGGGAAACTCCTGGGCCGGAACGAAACGGGTGGCAAGGTTGTCGAGAGCCTGCGGCGCTTTTTCCCCCAGGGCATCCTTGAGGATGTCGCGAATCTTATCCAACTGTTCTTGCGTGTAAATGTCCCGTCCCGCCATTGATCCATCCCCATATTGCTTGAATTGCAAATTTACTCGGAACCCATGGATTTTATCAAACCGCTTGCGCTATTCTATCACATACTATCGATGCATGACGATACCAACTCCACCTATATTTGCGCGCGGGGCATAAAAACATGACCAACCAACCCTCCGGACAAGCGATTGTGCTGCTCGACGATCTGGATCCGGACCGGCAACGCATCTATCTGGAGAGCCGCCATCTGGCCATCGACACCGAAACCATGGGACTGAAAACCCGACGCGATCGCCTCTGCCTGGTGCAGATGTGCAACGAAGATGGGGTGATCACCCTGGTGCAAACCCGGGGCTTCCACGCGCCACGCCTCAAGGAGGTTCTGGAGTCGGACAAGGTGCTCAAGATCGCCCACTACGCCCGCTTCGACATCGCGGCCATCAAACATTGGTTGGGCGTGGACCTCAACCCGGTCTTCTGCACCAAGATCGCCTCGCGCCTGACCCGCACCTTCACCGATCGACACGGCTTGAAGGATGTGACCGCCGAACTGCTCGGCGTCGAACTCGACAAGGAGCAGCAATCCTCGGACTGGGCCGCCGAACAGCTCACCGATAAACAGATCGCCTATGCCTCGGCGGATGTGATCCATCTGGTGGCCCTCAAGGAGCGACTGGAGTTCCTGCTCAAGCGCGAGGGGCGGTTGGAACTGGCCGAAGCCTGCATGCGTTTCCTTCCCCAACGGGTCGCCCTCGATCTGGCAGGCTGGGAGGAGGCGGACATCTTTGCCCATCACTAAGAGGCTGTTTGGCACATGCCAAACAGCCGATGCGGGCCGTGCTTGGCCCGCCAAATGGCGCAGCCATTTGAGAAGCACGAATCGATTTGTTCGATTCGGGCAGGTTTGGTGATGCCCTTCATGGAATCACCAAACCGTCTCTAAAATCGCGCCCCGCTGATCGCCCCTTCCTTGATCCCTGCACGGCCAATACGTTTGTCGCGAATTGAAATTCTTGGCTGCTGATCAAACAAACCGGGGATGCCCGTCATCCCCGGTTTGCGTGATCTTCTGCTCTTTGCGCATTGATATTTTCAATGGACACTGCAAGATTTTCAAGTTAAAATCGCCCTCCATTCTGCCCATCTAGCATGTCCCGTTCTTGTTCCACGCGGATGAAGAATATGATATCCTTGGAAAAATTGCCACTCAAGAAAAAATTCACCCTGATCCTGGTCGTACCCCTGGCCGCGTTGCTCTGGTTCGGCTCCACCCTGCTCGGGGATAAATGGCGCATTCAACAAAGCGCGGAGATCATGCTGCAACTGGCCGGCATGGCCACGTCGTTAAGCGATCTGGTTCACGAGCTGCAAAAGGAGCGCGGACTCACCGCCGGATTCGTCGGCAGCGAGGGCAAACAGTTCCGGGATGAGATGACCGGACAACGGGAGAAGGTCAATCAACGCCTCACGAGCGTGAGCGGACTCTCGGAGTCGTTGGCCGCCAATCCGGAGTTGACCGCCCTCTCCCGCAAGATCGCGGAGTCCCTACGCCCCCTCAACGATATCAAGACCTTGCGCGGTCACGTCGATGCCCTGGATCCCCAGGCCAAGGAGGCGGTGCCCTTCATCACCCGCGTCAATGCCGCCCTGCTTGGCGAGGTGATGGGAATCGCGCTCCAGGCGGTCAACGCCCACATGGCCTCGCTCACCAATGCCTACGTCAATTTTCTGCTCGCCAAGGAGAAAAGCGGGCTGGAACGGGCCATTCTGAACCGCACCTTTGCCAAGAATCAATTCGCGCCCGGCGATTACAGCGCCTTCATCGGCATGGTCGCCGAGCAACAGGCCCACAATCGCCTGTTCGAATCCCTGGCCAGCGAGGAGCTGCGTCAGGCTTTCCAGGAACAACGGAAGCGTCCCACCTTCGCCGAGGTGGAACAGATGCGCGCCGTGGCCATGGACAAGGGGGTCGCGGGGAACTTCGGCATCGCGCCGACCCTCTGGTTCGAGACCATCACCACCAAGATCAACCAGCTCAAGGAGGTGGAGGATCGCATCGCCGCCACCATCACCCACGACGCCGAGGAGCTGTCGAATCGGGCGCGACGTGATCTGTGGCTCTATGGATCGGTATCGCTGGCGGTGCTGCTGGTGACGCTGGTGATGACCATCCTGTTCGCGCGCATCATTCTGGGTCAGTTGGGCGGCGAGCCGTTGGAAGTGATGGGCATCACCGATCGGGTGGCACGGGGTGATCTGGCGCTCAGTTTCGAGGGCCATCGTCTGGAAGGCGTGATGGGTTCGGTGTCGCTGATGGTGACCAATCTGCGCAACACGGTGCTCACCATCACTGCCATCGGCAATCGGGTGGTCAAGGAGAGCGAGGCGATCAGCGAAAGCTCGCAACGGGTCTCCCAGGGGGCGACGCAGCAGGCGGCGGCCATCGAGGAGACCTCCTCCTCCATGGAGCAGATGAACGCCACCATCGCCAGGAATGTGGAAACCGCCCTGGAGACCGAGGGGATCGCCCGGCAATCGGCCACGGTGGCCGAACGGAGCAGCGTCACCGTGATACGGGCGGCCAATGCGATGAAGGATATCGCCAGCCGCATTTCGGTGATCGAGGAGATCGCCCGACAGACCAATCTGTTGGCGCTCAACGCGGCCATCGAGGCGGCGCGCGCCGGGGAGCATGGCAAGGGGTTCGCGGTGGTGGCCTCGGAGGTGCGCAAGCTGGCGGAACGCAGTCAGCACGCCGCCGCCGAGATCAACCAGATCTCCTCATCCAGCGTGGCCGTGGCCGAGGAGGCGGCCAAACTGTTGGGGGAGCTGGTGCCTGCCATCGTGAAGACCGCCAACATGGTCGAGGAGATCACCCACAGCTCCCGCGAGCAGAGCCAGGGAATCCAGCAGGTGAACCAGGCATTGCAGGAGTTGAACAGCGTGATCCAGCTCAACGCCGAATCCGCCGATCGCCTGGCCATGACCGCCGACAGCTTCGCCGAGCAGGCCAACAAGCTCCAGGGGGTGATCACCTATTTCCAGGTCGATCCCGACAAGGACCGGAACGAACCGCTGTTCGTCTGGAGCAATGCCTTGATGATCAACGTTCAGGCCATGGATGTCCAGCATCAGCGGCTGGTGGAGATCGTCAACCGGGTGCATGCCCTGGTGAAGGATGGCCACACCTCGGAGGCGATCAACGAAACCCTGCCCGAGCTGGTGGATTACACGGTGGAGCACTTCGGCAACGAGGAGCGACTGTTCACCCAGCACGGCTATCCCGAATCCGATCAGCACAAGGCCAAGCACAAAAAGTTGATCCGCCAGTTGGGCGAATTTTCCAAGCGGTGCAACGATGGGGATCTGACCGCCACCTTCGAGCTGCTGGGCTTCTTGAAGCAGTGGCTCACCCACCACATCCTCAAGACCGACAAGCTGTACGCGGCCTATCTGAATCAGCGCGGGGTGCATTGAGGGTGAGGCGAATTCAAGCGTTTATGGATCTTTCCATGGGATTTACAATGGTCAATCCCTGAATCCATTGAAAATCTGAAAGATTTGTCGTTGCCAGGACAAGTCGGTGCTCCAGGGCCGTCGCGGCGATCAGGGCGTCACCCAGGGAGATCCGACGCTGCTGGCGTAACTGAATCGCCCGTTCGAAGGTCACGGGTGACGGATAAATGACTTCCATGCAGGAGAGCACCCCCTCCAACGACCGTTGGGCCGCCGTGGTCAATCGGTGATAGCCGAGGGTTTCCACCCGACTGATCACGGAACAGCAGGGCATCTGTTCCAAAAGCCAGGATTGCAGTTGGGCATGTTCGGGGCGCAGAGAGTAGATGATGATGTTCGTATCAATCATCATGGCTTGGATTCCATCCCGGCAGGGGGCGATCCAAACGCAAGTCCCGCTGCCACGCGACCGGATCCGCGATTTCCCGGAAAGGATCCTGCTCCATGGCCTCTTTGAGTGCCTGCCGCAACCGCTCCCGACGCTCTTGGATCGGACGATTCACCTGGGGCGGCGTGGCATTCGCTTCCTCTTCAATCGATAAGAGATAGTTGAGCACGGCCACTCTCTTGGTTTCGGAGAGTCTCAGAAGTTGGTGATGAATACGGTCCATTGTGGACATGACATCAACCTCATGAAGAGTACGATTCCGCTTTGCACTGATAACCTACTTCGATTCGTTGATTTTCTGGAATCCACGACATCAGGCCAGCAATACCTCCGGGTGACGCTGCGCGATGCGTAGCAGCGATGCCGCCGGTCCGGATGGCTTCCGGCGTCCCTGCTCCCACTCCTGGACCGTTCGAACACTCACCCCCAGCAAACCTGCGAAAGCGGATTGGGAGAGATTCATATTATCCCGAATCATTTGAACACTCGCGGGTATTTCCACGCTGAACCGTTTGCCCTGTCCCGCCTTGATGGCTCGAACCCCTTCGAGAAGCTCTTGCCCGATATCGCGTTTGGTCATGGACCATCGATCTCCTGTTTCAGTTGTCGCAGGACGGAATCCGGGATGTTATCCATTTCATTTTTGGCATAGATGGATAACAACCAGATCTCCCCATGCTGGTTGCGCCAATAGTAAATGACGCGCACCCCGCCGCGTTTGCCATGCCCCTTGCCAGCCCATCGGACCTTGCGAATGCCGCCGCTGCCCGGAATCACATCACCAACCTGGGGATGCAAGACCAACGTCCACTGCAAGGCCGCGTATTCGGTATCATCCAGATAATCGTTGACCAGCTTGGAGAATCCAGGTGCTTCGATGAACGTGATGTGCATGAAGTGTTTATCGACCAACTCACGGGCAAAAGCAATTCAAAAACCTTGTACCACTCACCGCACTCCTCCCGCCTGAGCGATCCGTTCTGCCCAGGCCGAGGCCGAGGCGCGTGACAGATCCAGGCTCCACTCCGGAACCACGCCCAAGATCAGAATCAGCGCCGCGAAGGCGTAGAGCACGATTTTCTCCCGCGGCAGGAGTGTCGGCAGGGTTTCCGGCACGTTCGTGCCCAGCGGGCCGAGAAAGGCCTTGCGGTAGAAGCCGAGAAAATAGCCCGCGCCCAGGATCACCCCGCCCAGGGCCGCCAGGCCGGAGCCGGCATGGGCCTTCAAGCTGGCGATCACGAGCAGCAGTTCGCCGGGAAAGCCGGAGGTCAACGGCATCCCCATGCTGGCCAATCCCAACAGCAAAAACAGTCCGCTTGTCACCGGCAGGGGTCGCGCCACGCCGCCCAGATGGATCAGATCGGTGGAGCCGAGGCGTGTGTGGAGGAATCCGGCCAGCAGGAACAGTCCGCCCGAGGTGAGGGCGAAGTTGAACAACTGGCTCACCGCCCCTTGCACCCCCTGGACGGTCAAGGTGGCCAGACCCAGCACCACCAGGCCGACGTGGCTGATGGAGGAGAAGGCCAGCAGGCGGCGCAGGTTGGATTGGGCCAGGGCCGAGAGGGCGCCATAGACGATGGAGACCACGGCCAGTCCGCCGAGCAGCCAATGAAGTTCGCGCGCCACATCCGGGGCCAGGGGCAGCAGAAACCGCAGCAATCCGTAGGCTCCGAGTTTGAGGCCGGTCATGATGGCGGAGATGGAGACCGGTCCCTCCATGGCGACGATCGGCAGCCAGACATGGAGCGGCACCAGGGGCACCTTGACCCCGAAGCCGACCAGCAGCAGGAGAAAGACCGGCCATTGGGTGGATTTGGGGAGTGGGTGTTGCAGCCACTGGGTCAGATCGAAGTTGGGCGTGGAACCGGGTTGGGCCAGGGCGGTCAAGAGCAGGCCGAACAGCAGCGCGGCGCCGCCGGCCAGCATGAAGAGGGTGTATTTGACCGCCGCGTGGCGACGATTCGGTCCCATGCCCCACAGGGCGATCAGGAAGTGGATCGGGATCAGGGTCAACTCCCAGAACAGAAAGAACAGCAGGCCATCGAGGGCGCAGAACAGCCCCATGGTGACCCCTTCCAGGAGCAGCAGCAGGGCGAAAAAGAGGTTGGGCATGGCCCGACCGATCAAGTTCCAGTTGGCGATCAGGGTAGCCAGGAACAGGAGCGCGCAGGCTGTCGGAAGCAGTGCGGAGAGTCCATCGATCCCCACCAGGTATTCGGCGTGGATGGAGGGGATCCAGGCGTGGCGTTCGAGCAGTTGAAACCCGGCCAGGTTCGGATCCACCCTGGCGATCACGGTCAGGGCGAGCAGCAGTTCGACCACGCCCACCGTGAGGGCGATGGCGCGCGCCTGGCGGGGTTGCGGGGCGAGCCAGGCCAGGAGGGCGCCGAGGAGCGGCAGGCCGATCAGGGTCGAGAGCAGCGGAAGGGTGTTCATGGCCGTTCTCCGAGGTGGACGAAGGGGGCGGCCAGGGTCTGGGCGCTGTTTTTCACCAGGGCAAGCCACGGATCGGCGTTGAATCCCGAGGCCAGTTGCACGGCGATCAGCAGGGCGGCCAGACCCTTTTCGATGGGCGTGGCGCGGGTGATGGCGGCGCGCGGTGGGGCGTTGGCGGTGGGGGTGGCCAGGAAGGCCCGTTGGAAGGCCCAGAGCAGGCAGGCGGCGGCGACGACGTTGCCGAGGGCGGCGAGCACGGTCACCAGGGCGCCGAACCGTTCGATGGCCGCTTCCAGGAGCAGATGCACGGCATCGAAGCCGGGGGTTCCGGGCATGCCGACCACCGAGAAGGCGGCGACCAGGAAGGCGATTCCGACCCAGGGCAGAGGTGAGAGCAGGCCACCCAGTCGTTCGAACGCCAGGGAGCGGGTGCGTTGATGGACGATTCCGGCCATGAGCATCAAGGTGGTGATGGCCAATCCGAAGGAGCCGGTGAGCATGATGCCGCCCTGGAAGGATTGCGGATGGAGGCTGAACAGGCCGATCACCAGGATGCCGGTATGGCTGACCACGGCGTAGGCGAGCAATTTCCTTAAATTCTTCTGCACCAGGGCCAGGAGTGCGCTGTAGAGGATGCCAAACGCGGCGATGGCGATGACGAATTCGTGCCAGCGCCACACCGCATCGGGAAACAGCGGAAAGATAAACCGCAGCATGCCGTGGATGCCGGTTTTGAGTCCCAGCAGCAGTACCATGGCCGCGGCGACGGTGCCGTGTTCCATGACGTGGGGCAGCCAGCCGTGCAGGGGGAAGAGGGGCACGCGGATGGCCAGTCCATAGAACAGCAGGTAGAAAATGACGCTTTGCAGATAGGGGGAGCGTGTATCCTGGACGAGGGTGGTCAACTCGAACGACCACTGACCGTGGGTGAGTTCCGCGTGGTGCCAGCCGAGCATGAGGGTGGCGGCCAGGATCAGCAGCAGGCTGGTGCCCATGAACTGGTAGTAGCGTTGGTTGGCGAGTCGTTCATCTGCCGTGAGGGACCAGGTGGAGAGCAGATAGCCCACGAGGCCGGTTTGGAGTGCGGCCATGAGGGTATACCAGAGCAGGTCGAGGGATGCGAACTGGCCGACCAGGGTCGCCTCGCAGGCGAGTACCACGGCGAAGAAGCGTGGCAGGTGGTGGAAGCGCCGCACAAGACCGCCGTAGAGCAGCACCAGCAGGCACAAAAAGGCGGTGAGCAGCACGAACAGCACGGTGATGCCGTCTGCCGCCGACGATTGGACCAGCCAATTGGAGAGTGGCAGGCGGGTATGCCACTGCCAATCGGTGGTGGTGAGGTCGAAGCGTTGATAGAGTCGCAGGCTCAGCAGCAATTCGCCGATACCGGTGGTCAAGGCGATGGGCCAGGCCAGCCAGGTACGTTGGACGAAGAGCAGCCAGAGGGCGCCGAGCACGGGCAGGAGTTGCAGCCAGCCGAGCAGGTGGGTATCGATGGCGAGGGTGGTCATGGTTTACGTGGTGAGCGCCGTTCCATCATTACGGGGGTCCGGGGGCGATTATCGTCCCCGGCGGGGGCGGGGCCGCGCCCCGCGACGTTGTTTTTGATTTTTTTCAATGTTTTTTCTTTAATTTTTGATGCTTTTGCTTTTTCTTTTGCTTTTGGCGCGATTTAAAAGAAAAAAATTTTCACGCCTTTTGTGAAAATTTTTTACGCGCCAGCCTTCGCCGCTGTCTCGTTTGGCGATTTTGGCCAAACGAGACAGCGTACATGGCCCGGAAAACAGGCCGCCGAAGGTGGCCTATCTTCCGCGCGCAATTCGCCCCCCTCCGTTGCCAAAGGCGCAACGGAGGGGGGCACATGAGACCGCGCGCTGCGCCCTTTTTCGCAAAAAACGCGAAAAAGGGCTTATCGTGTAAAGCGCGCGAAATTCAAAAGCAAATTCAAATTCAAAAACAAAACCTCGGAGACTCCGTCTCCGAACCTCTGCCGGGGGCCTTCGGCCCCCCGCCCCCCGCAACAGTTGGAAATCCTCAGCTCCGCCGGAGACCTTCGGCCCCTCTTCCTCCTTCCTCCTTCCTCCTTCCCCTTACAAAATAATCAGGAAAGTCAAAACAATCATCAAAATCAAATACCTCGGCTCCCCAAACGACTGCTCGGCCCGGGTCAGATAGTTCCCCAAAAAGGCCAACGTCTTCACCAACCCATCCCCACTGCTCTTGAGAACGAACTGCTCCTCAACCCACGACAACACCCGCGCCACACGCTCCAATACACGACCGAACATGCCACGCCCACCCGCGACACCAATGCCCGATCCATCCACCACGCTGGAAAAATCGTTCCACTCCGCACGCGCGGCCAACAACGTATCCCGCAATGGACGCCCGGCAATGCGGTTGATGACCAATTCGTCAAACAACCGCGCATCACGGGCGAGGGCCAGGGTGGGACGGGTGATCAACGCGTCGGTCAAGGCGTCGAGCCAACCGCGATGCAAGGCAAGATTGTAAAAGACGTAACTCTTCCGAAACACCTCATGCACCTGTGGCACCGCACCCTCGCCCAAATGGAGATAGGAGGGGGAGAGGAGGAATTGATAAAGACGCCACGAGGCGTGCGCGACCAGATGCCACAAGGCGAGATCAAAGAAACCCGCGCCACATTCGGCAAACATCAAACCCAACTGCGCCAGGACGGCGTAGATCAGGGCACTCTTCACATCACTCTGCACCCGTCCGATGGCCATGGCGAACAGAGCGGTAAGCAGCCCCAGCACCAGCAAAAGAACCATCAACACCGGCGCATGCCAAAGCAACGGCTCGGCGCGAATCACCAGAAAGATGCCGGCATGGGCCATCAACGCGCCATAAAAAACCGCGCTCGACGGGGTTGGACCCTCCAACGCACGGGCGATCCAGGCGGAAAAGGGAAGCTGGGCGGATTTGGCCAACGCCGCGATCACCAATCCAAATGCAACGATCGGTACAGGCGGTTGCAACCGTTCATGGGAGGCCATGAACAGCACCGGCCACTCCAGCCCCGCACCCCAACTCGAAGCCAACGCGATGGCAAGCAACAACCCCGCATCACCGAACCGGTTGGTGACAAAGGCACGGGTGGCGTTCTCGGCGGCCACGGCGCGATCGCGCATGTAGGAGATCAACAGATAAGAGGCCAGACCCGCCAACTCCCAACCGACAAAGGTCAATACCAGATTGCCGGCCAGGGCGATGGTGAGCATACCGCTGGCAAAAAGGCTCAGGATGGCGAAAAAACGGTGAAAACCAGGCTCCCGATGGAGATAATCCACCGAAAAACGGAACGTCACCAGACATCCGGCGGCGGAAAGGGTGGCCATGAACAGCGCCGGACGGTCCAACAGCAGACTGATGGTCACCCGGAACTCCCCGCTCACCAGCCACGGAAGATAGATCCGATGGCCCGGTGGACCGTGCAGCAGGGCGATGAAATCCAGAGCCAGGAGTAACAGAAACGAACCGCCCGCCGCCAAAAGCGCAATCCGGGCAGTGCCCCGCTCCCCCGCCTCGCCAACCCGCGCGCCGGTCAACATGCCGATGCCGATCCAAAGCGCGGCCAACAGGGGAAGCAACGGAATCAGGATCCAACCATCAGGCCACGGCATGGGCGGACTCCTCGGGCAGGGCGATGAGCGCGGGCGGCAAGGGTTCGGTGTGGCCTTGATACCAGTCGCTGGAGCTGGTGGCATACGGCGGCGATGGCAGGGTGTTCTCCCAGACCCGCCAGCCGCTCCCCGGTATGAAGTGCTGGATCTCCCCGCTCTCCGGATCGATGCAGGCCAGCTCGATCCAACCGTTGCCGACCAGCTCGCGGATCGCCTCCTGACGCAGATAGATCGCGGTGAGAATCTCGGGACGCTGCTCCACGATCACCAGCAGACGCATCGCCTCGTGGATCTCGATCATCTGCCGCGGCAGTCCGGTGCGCAGATCCGAGGCGCACCCCTCCATCACCCCGAACAGCCCGGTGATGTTGTGCACCACCTTGGTGCCACACCCGAACCGTTCGTTGTCCACGGTGGAGAAATAGTACTCCAGACTGATGCCCGCGCCCACCGGTCCGGCGGCAAGCAAAATCGACTCGACGATGCCTCCATCGGCATCGCGGGTTGGATCATAGGAAATCAGATACATGCGCCGGTCGAAAAAGACCCCGCGGGTCACCGAACGCCGCCCGATCAGAGCCACGGCGTTGGTGGCATGACCCAGCTCCGGCCTGGCCTGGCTGAAATCCACGCCGCGCCGGCGCATGTGGGCATGGGCGCGCTCCCGTGACCCGTCATGCGGGGCCGAGGCCAGCCGCCGGGCCCGCTCGTGGGCCGAGGCGAGACAGGCGGCATCCAACGGCAGCCCCAGACGGGCCAGGGCCTTCTCCCCCGCCGGCGGCAGACGGTCCCGATCAAACCAGAACAGCGCCTCGTTGCCGGTGTTGTGCTCGCCGCCGACAAACCAGCAATCCTCCGGAATGTCGATCCCCATGCCGCGCAGCCGCATGCGCACCTCCGGATTGTTGGCCATGGCCGCGAACAATCGGGCATTCGGTCCACCGTGCCGCCCGCTGCACGCGCCACAATCGTAGGCGGCCAGATGGGGGTTGTTCTGACTGCTGCTCCCGTGTCCCAGAATCGCCACGATCGGCGCGAAACCATCCGTCAGACCAATGGTGCGCAGGAATCCCGCCACCCGTTCGGCCTGCTCGTCCAGGGTGAAACCGGCGCGCGGGTTCTCCGGGGTCGCGGGGGTATCCGCGTCGGGCGCGGTCAGGGTCACCTCGGTGGGAACGTGGGCGTCCAGATTCTCGGTGACGGATCCGGTCAGACGGGCGAACGGTTCCGGAAACCAGCCACGGGCAAACAGCGACACCCAAACCAACGGCGCCAGCACGGGGGCGATCAGCGTCGGCACGATGAACCCCCGATGGCTGGCGCGCATGGTCAACCGTTGCCACCAGCCGCGCAGCCCCAGCCAACGCCGATGGCGTCGCAAGGCCGGTTCGTGGCCGGGACGCGTCTGTTCGCCCACGGTGTGGGACGGAACCACCACCACCGGACAGAGGGGGGTCAAGGCGGTGTCGTCGAGGCCGCGCCAGTTGACCGGCACCCCAAAGAATCCCGCCGCGCCCAAGGTCTCGATGCCGGGCGCGATCTCCTCCAGATGACGCCGGATCCCCTCTTCGCGATCGTCCATGCAGAAAATCACCTGGGCCTCGGGACGTTCCACCCGCTCGGCCCAACGGCCCCGGCCCCGATTGGCGCGCAGGGCGACGAAGATCCGCTCCCGATAGTGCCGCTCGTAAGCCCGGAGCCACAGGAACCCCTCCTGCTCCCCATCCAGCGACTCGAGCACCGCCATCAAGGCGTGCACCCCATCCCCGCCCAGGGCGCGTAGCCCCTCGGCGGTCAGACCGAGATGCTGGCAGAGCACGAACAGCGGCCAGGCACTGGCGCTGGCCGAGGAGTGGCTGCGCGTGCCGTTGAGTCCGTCGGTTTCGGTCCAGATCTGCCAGGTGAGCTTGCGCCATTCCGCGGGAAGATCCGGGTCGCTGGCCGGTCGATGGATCAACCGACTGGCGCGGGTGGCCAGAAACTCCGGCAAACTTCCGGAAAAAAAGGCGTGACGGGCGAAAAACTCACCACGATAGCGTTGAAAATGCCACCCCAGCATCCCCAGGGTCGGTTCGAGCAGCCAGATGGCGCGACAAAGCCGCAGGGCGAACAGCCGCTCGGTCACCAGTCGCACGGCCAGATAGTCGGCCATGCGCACCAGGGCCGTGCTGCCGCCGTATCCCGGACGCAGGGAGCGCCACATCACCATCCCGGACCAGCCGGGCAGCTCCAGGGCCAACCGCTCCAGATACCCTCCCCAACGGGCCTCGGGAAGCTCCAACCGTTTCAGACAGAACTCGATCGTCTCCAACGCATCGTCCGGCAGATCGGCCAGATGCTCCTCCCAGTCCGGCAGCTCCTCCAGACCCTGCCCCTTCTCCTGGATGGCGCGCCGTTTCCAGGCCAGGTAGAACCCCGCCTCCCGATCCGGCAACGACCAGCTCGCCACCCCCAGATCGAGAAAACCGCTCAAATAACGCAACAGATAGGGGCGGATCGACTCCAGCAGATCCTCGCCGGCCACCTGCCGCAACAGACCGCCCAACGTCAGATCCCGCCCCACCCGTCCGACCAGCCCCTCCCACTGCCGCGCCGCCTCGGCGCGGATGGCGGCGATGATCTCCCGCTGCGACTCCAGCTCGGTCAGGCGAGTCGTTTCGTCCGAAAACGGGGCATCCTCCTCGCTGGCCAGATCGAGCCGCTGTTCCCCGTACCCCGCCCGATGGCTCAGACCAAAGCTCTCCAGACAGGCGCGCCACAACCCCCCAACCGCCTCGGTCTCCTCCTCCACCACCAGGCGATCCCGACTCTCCTGGGAGACGCCGGGTTGCAACCGCTCCAGCGCCCCCTTTTCCGCGATCTCCCAGGCCAACTGCCGGGAGGTGATGGCCTTGATGCCACATTGCAGCTTCAAAAGCAGAATCTCGCCGCGCCGGGTCGGTCCCACCGGCTCCAAGGCGCCCAAGGCCGGGTCGGCCTCGATCACCGCGCGCAGATCCTCCTGATCGATGCGTCCCTCGGCAAACAACTCCCGAAACCGTTCCGCCGACAGATAGCCATAAATGCCGGTATATTTCCGCGCCTCGGTCAACGCGCTGGCGAAATCCAGGTGTTGAAAGCCGTGCAGGGTGTTGTGATGGACGAAATCGCGGATCGAGGCCTGACCCGGAACCAGGTGTTCCAGGTGGTGGATGGCGGCCTGGATCCGGTCGCGACCGCTCAAGGGGGTATCCGAAATGTGCGAGGGCGCGTGGGCCATGATCCCCCCCTTACAGGCGCGCGGCGAACAGGTCGCCGAAACGGGTGAGGGAGGCGGCCATGAGATCGATCAGCGGCGCGGGCAGGAATCCCAACGCCACGATGCCGATGGCCAGGATTCCGGCGGCTGCCAGCTCCATGCGTCCCAGGGGCGTGATGGTCGGGAGTCGGGGTTGCTCCGGACCGGTACAGAGAGACCCCACGGTACGCACCGCGTAGGCCGCGCTCACCAGCATCCCCACCGACAGCAGCGCCGCCGGCCAACCCCACCGTTCCAGGCTGGCGAGCATGACATGCAGTTCGGCGATGAAACCCGAGGTGCCGGGCACCCCCACCGAGGCCATGAAGGCCAGGGCCACGAAAAAGGCCATGCGTGGCGCCACCCGGATCAACGAACCGTATTCGCGGATATCGCGGGTATGGGTGCGTTCGTAGAGCAGGCCGATGATCAAAAACATCGCCCCCGCGGTCAGGCCGTGGGAGACCATTTGCAGCATGGCGCCGGTGATGCCGTCGTGGTTCAAGGCGGCGATGCCGAGCAGCACCACCCCCATGTGGCTCACCGAGGAGTAGGCGACCATCCCTTTCAAATCGGTCTGTTTCCAGGCCAGCACCCCGCCGTGGATCAGGTTGATGAAGGCGAGAGTGGCCAAAAGCTCCCGCAGGGCCACCACCGCGTCCGGCACCATCATCGCTGCGCGGATCAGGCCATAAGAGCCCATTTTGAGCAGTGCGCCGGAGAGCAGGATACTCACCGGACTCGGGGCCTCGACGTGGGCGAGGGGCAGCCAGCCATGCAGGGGGAAGATCGGCATCTTTACCCCGAAGCCGATCAGGAACCCGGCGAAGATCAAAATTTGCAGCTCTTTCGAGATCCCCTGCACACCGGCGGCCATCTCCTTCATCAAGAAGGTATGGGCCTGGGAGGCGTCGAAGGCCAAAAGCAGGGCGATCAGCATGAAGACCGAGCCACCCATGGTATAGAGCACGAAGTTGAGTGCCGCGCGGTTGCGCTGCTTGCCGCCAAAGGCGTTGATGAGAAAGAAGAGCGGCAGGAGGGTCAGCTCCCAGAAGATGTAGAAGATCGACCAATCCTGGGCCATGAACACCCCAAGCATGGCCGCCTCCAGAAGCAGGATCAGGATATGGTAGGGTTTGATCCGCTCCTTGATCCCCCCCGAGGCCAGGATCGCGACCAGGGAGAGGAGGGCCGCCAGCAGCAACATGGGCATGGCGATGCCATCCACGCCAAGGGCGAAGGTGCTTCCGGATTGGGGGCGCCAGAGGGTTTTTTCCAGCAGTTGTTCCTGTCCGTGGGAGGTGACGAACCCGGTGGCCAGCCAGAGGGTCATGGCGAGGGTGGCGCTGGCCGAGAGGATCGCCACCAGGCGGGTGCGCGCGGAGGGGAGCAGGAGGATCAATCCAGCGCCGAGCACGGGTAACAACAACAAGGTGAGCAGGGGTTTCATGGATGACGGGACAAAAGGTTCTTCCACATAGCGGGGTCCAGGGGCCCATGGTCCCTGGTGGGATCCAAGGGCAAAGCCCTTGGGACGTTACTTTATTGCTTTTGACTGTCGCGCGCTTCTAAAAGACATGGGGCGCTGCCCCACCCCCCGCGAACGTTACCATCATCCACATGTGATTCTGAATCATGTGATCTCCCGCCCGATTCGTCAACGGTTCACGCAGGACTTTCCACAGGCAACAAGGGCCGATCACGCACCCGTCCCAACCGTTCGTAAATGCTCTCCAACGCACCCTGCTCGGTGGCAAAAATGTTAGCACTTCCACCCACGGCTTCAAACAGTCCCGTGGCATGCATCACCTGAAGGATCTGCCGCTTGAGACCCGAGAAAACCATGACCGTTCCATTTTTCTGCAACCGCTCCACCAGATGGTGGATCACCTCCTCCCCGGAGGCGTCAAGCTGGTTGATGCCGTCGCCCACCAACAACAGATAACGGGCCTCGGGCTTGGTGGATACGGCGTTCAAGATCATCTCCTCGAAATAGGAGACGTTGGCGAAATAGAGCTGACCATCGAAACGAATGACGATGATCTCCGGATCCGTGGGCAGATGGGGATAGAAGGCCAAATCGCGGAAAGTGCCATCCGTGTGCAGCCCGAGCAGGGCCACACGGGGACTCATGGTGCGATAGAGGAACAGGATGATCGCCAAACCACCCCCAAAGAAAATCCCCTTGTCCAGATGCGGGGCAAAACCAAGGGAGGCGATGAAGGTGGCGATGGCGGCGATGCCGTCGTGACGGTTGGCATGCCAGGCATGGCCGATGGCGTGGAAGTTGATCAGACCCACCACCGCCATCATGATCACCGCGGCGAGCACCGCCTCGGGGAGATGATACAAAAGCGGGGTGAGAAACAACAGGGTGACCAGTACCATCAGGGAGGTGATGACCGAGGCGAACCCACTCTTGGCCCCGGCGTCGAGGTTGACCGCCGAACGCGAGAAGGAGCCGGAGGTGGGGTAGGATTGGGTGAACGCGCCAACCAGATTGCCCAGTCCCTGACCGATCAACTCCTGGTTGGGGTCGATGCTGTCACGGGTGCGGGCGGCCATGGCCTTGGCGATGGAGATGGCCTCCATGAAACCGACCAGGGCGATCACCAGGGCGGTGCCGGCCAGGGAGAACATCCGCTCGAAGTCGAGCCTGGGCATGGCCGGCGAGGGCAATCCCTGCGGGATGGCACCGACCACCTTGCCGCCCATGGCCTCGAAACCGATCATCCAGCTCACCAGCGTCGAAAGGGCCACGGCGATGAGCACGCTGGGGAGTCCTGGACGTTTTTTCTTCAAAATGAACATGATGGCAAACGACACCACCCCAAAGGCCAGGGATGGCCAATGAACCAGATGGAGCTGCTGCAACACCCCCCAGATATCGACCAGGAAGTGGTCGCCGCGTCCCATCTTGACACCGAAGATCTTGGAGAGTTGCGACAGACCGATGATCAACGCCGCGGCATTGGTGAAGCCGAGGATCACCGGATGGGAGAGGAAGTTGACCACCACCCCCAGACGCAACAGACCAAGAGCCAGTTGCACCACCCCGATCAACAGGGACATGAGAATGGCCAGGGAGACCAATTCATGGCTGCCGGGTTGGGCGAAGGGCAGCAGGGCCGAAGCGGTCAAAAGCGATACCACCGCCACCGGACCCGTCGCCAGTTGACGCGAGGAGCCGAACATCGCCGCCACCGCGCCGGGCAGAAAAGCGGCGTAGAGTCCGTAATAGGCAGGCAGACCGGCCAGGTTGGCGTAGGCCATGGATTGCGGGATCAACACCAGGGCCACGGTGATACCCGCCACGAAGTCGGCGCGCAGGGCGTCGAAACGCATGGGAAACCAGGCGAGAAACGGAAAGATCTTGGTCAGTGAAAACATGAATTTAAACCCTCGTTGAGTCATTGCGGCGCACCAAGTCGCCCATTGCGACCGGACCCCTCAAACCGTGTACCACCCCATCAATGCACCGCCGGTCGGGCCACCACCAACGGACATGGCAGTCGCCGACTCCAGAATGGCGAACGCCGCCGCTCCGCGTTGCCGGGCAAGCCCCATTTCTCCAGCGACTCCACCAGAATGCAGACAATCCCGGAAACCGCGCGGGCATGGGCCAGAACCGTCTGCCAGGAGATGCCGGGACGATGCACCATGCGCGCGGAACGCCCCGAAACCATCACCTCGCGAACAAATCCGTCCCAATCCGCATGCTGCTCGGTCGCGGGCCGCGCCAGCAGGATCTCCACCCCGGCATCCAGTCGCTCCATCATCGCCCGCGTGGTGGCCAACAGCTCGGCCTGCGGCTCGTCGCCACGCACCACCAGCAGGATCTCCCGCCCCGCGCGACTCATGTCCCGCGCCGTTTCGAACTCCCCGGCCTCGGCAAAGGCCGACGCGGTCAACAGCCGCTCCAAGGGGGCCGGGGTGATCATGTCGGCAACGCCACGGGTTGCCCATCCCGCGGCGTGATCACCGGCGCGTCGCGATCCGTGTTCTCCCGCGCCGCGACCGGTCCGTCGAGCAGCAAACGCGCCTGTTCCGGCTCGCCCGCCTCGGCAAAGGTCACGGCCAGCCAATGGCGCTCCAGTATGGATGAAAGAAGGGGGATCATGATCGGGCCTCTCTGCACAAGTAGCCAAACGTGGAATCAAGGGTGCTTGAATGAAGTCAAGGCAGGCGCCATGCCATGGCATTAAATCATTATATTTCAATGCATTGACTTTGATTCCTCCCTGACGAATCCCGATTGCGTGTTGCATGATGCAACATCCGATGCGCGCCATGAATGAAACGATTGATTGGATTTGTTATGAATTGGTAAATAATCAAATGCTTATAAAAACACTGGCGCGGGATGGATCAGATGAAATAGACTCTTGCAAATTGCAACAGTGACTGTTGCATGGATGACATGACGCCACGTTCACCGGTATCACCGCCTCTGGAGCGTCCGCGATGCTACAAAGCTCTCTGCGCCGCAAGGTTCTGCTCGGTTACGCCCTGATCAGCGCGCTCGCCCTGGGCCTGAGTCTTTTCACCCTGGTGGAGCTGCGTCTGTTGTCCACCCGTCTGTTCACGGGCGAGCAGTTTTATCAGTTTTTGAACGATGTGCTGGAGATGCGACGCTACGAGAAGAATTTCTTTCTTTATCAACAACAAGAGGATATGGAACAACTGCTTCTCTACGTGGAGCGGGCGCGCCAGGATTTAAACGAGGCCGAAGCGCTTGTCTCCAAACCACGGGCGGATCTCATCGAGGCGCGGGGCTGGCTGGATGATTATCAACGGCTGGCCCGTGCCTCCCTGGAGACGGATCCGGAGGGCGCCAAATGGAACGAATCCCGCCTGCGCGGACTGGGCAAGGCCCTGGTCACCACCGCCGAAGAGCTGGCCGACGCGGAGCGTCAGGTGGTGCATCGCGCCCTGGAGCGACATCGATTGTTGCTGCTGGTGGCCATGCTGGTGGCCATGGGGGTGATTCTGCTGGTGGGCGCGGCCCTCTCCCGGCGGATCGTCCAGCCCCTGCGGCAGATCGAGGAGGCCATGGCCGGGGTCGCGGAGGGACGGTTCACCCGCATCCACATCCCGGCCAACGACCAGGAGATCGTGTCGTTGACCCGCGCCTTCAACCGGGTGCTCGACGAGCTGCGTCTGCGTCAAAAGCATCTGCTGCGTTCGGAAAAACTGGCCTCTCTGGGCACCCTGCTCTCCGGTGTCGCCCACGAACTCAACAATCCGCTCTCCAACATCTCCACCTCCAGCCAGATCCTCGCCGAGGAGCTGGACTCCGAGGATGCCGACTTCCGGCGTGAACTGGTGGAGCAGATCGATCAACAGACCCGCCGGGCACGGGATATCGTGCGATCGCTTCTCGATCTGGCCCGTGATCGCGGGTTTCAGCGCACCGAGGTGCCGCTGGCCGATACCATCGGGGAGGCGATCCGGTTCAGCAAGGGGAACATCCCGACGCGCATCCGGGTGTTGAGCGAAATCCCGTTCGAAACCGTGGTCATGGGGGATCGACGCCGTTTGCAGCAGGCGTTCATCAACCTCATCAAGAACGCGGTGGATGCGATTCCCGAACAGGGCGAGGTGCGGATTCGTCTTGTCCATCCCCCGTCCGAGACGCGGGTGGATCCGGAGAGTTGGTTTGCCGCGTGTCGTTGTCGCGCCCCGTGGTGCGATGTCGAGGTGGTGGACACCGGTTCCGGGATCGCGGAGACGGATCTGGGACGGATCTTCGACCCCTTTTTCACCACCAAACCGGTGGGACAGGGATCGGGATTGGGACTGGCGGTGGTTTACGAAGTGGTCGAAGAGCACGCGGGGTGCATCGCGGTGGAGAGCGAACCGGGGCGGGGCAGTCGTTTCGTGGTGCGTCTGCCGATCAAACAGGAGGACGGGGATGGGTGAATCCGGAGCGGTATTGATTGTCGATGACGAGGCGATCGCGACGCGCAATCTGGCGCATGTGATGCGCAAGGAGGGGTATCGGGTGAGCACGGCGGAGAGTGGCGCGCGGGCCGTCGAGCTGTTGGCCCGTCAGCCCTTCGAGGTGGTGTTGACCGACCTGCGCATGGAGGGGATGGACGGCATGGCGCTTTTGCATCACTGCAAGAGCCGTTATCCGGAGATCGAGGTGATTCTGGTCACCGGTTTCGCCACCCTGGAGTCGGCGATCGAGGCAATGCGGGCCGGGGCCTTCTACTACATCGCCAAGCCCTACCGGTTGGAGGAGGCGCGCGGTCTGGTCGGCGAAGCGATGACCAAGGTGCGGCTCAAGCGTGAAAACCGCCGGTTGCGTGAGCAGATCCACGGCCTGCGCGTGCCGGGACCGATCATCACCCGTGATCCGGGGATGCTCAAGCTGCTCGACACCGCCCGGCAGGTGGCTCCGACCGGGTGCAACGTCTTGATCACCGGTGAGAGCGGGGTGGGCAAGGAGTTGATCGCCCGCGAGCTGCATCGGCATGGGGGGCGTCCGGATGGTCCGTTCGTGGCGGTCAACTGCGGGGTGTTCACCGAGGAGCTGTTGGCCAACGAGCTGTTCGGTCACGAAAAGGGGGCTTTTACCGGCGCGATCCAGGCCAAGCCCGGCTTGATGGAGACCGCGGGGGGTGGCACGTTGTTTCTGGACGAGGTGACCGAGATGAGTCCGGCCATGCAGGTCAAGCTGCTGCGGGCCATTCAGGAGCGTGAGGTGTGGCGCGTGGGCGGCACCCGGGCGATTCCGATCGATGCCCGATTCATCGCCGCCACCAACCGGGATCTGGCGGAAGCGGTGATGCGGGAGCGGTTTCGCAAGGATCTCTATTTCCGCTTGAATGTGATCACGTTGGCGATCCCCCCCTTGAAGGAGCGGCGTGGTGACATCGAGTTGTTGGCCAACCATTTTCTCAAGCGTGGAGCCGAGCGGATGGAGCGACCGGCGCGGCGCATCTCCCCTGAGGCGATGGCGTTGTTGCGCGAGTATGATTTCCCCGGCAATATTCGTGAGTTGGAGAATCTCATCGAGCGTGCGGTGGCCTTGTGCGAGGGGGTGGAGATCGATGTCTCCCACTGGCCGGACATGTTGCGGGTTGGGGTGATACGTGCGTTTCACCGTCGTCCGGGTGGATCACCGACGTTGGAGGAGTTGGAGTCGGATTACATCCGGTGGGTCTTGGGTGAGGCGGGGGGCAATCAGACTTTGGCGGCGTCGATTTTGGGGATTGATCGGGTGTCGTTGTGGCGCAAGCTCAAGCGGTTGCGGTTGGTGGCCGGGGAGGAGGGCGTGGGGGGAGGTGGGGCCTGAAACGGTTACCGTGGAATGCCTGAAGGGAGGTCCACGGTCGGGGGTTGAGGGGGTTGCCCCCCATCATGCCAGTACAAGGGACCGGAGATCCCCGGCCCCCCAACCGCTCGCCCCACACTCAGCGCTTCCCTTTTTTTCCATCCTTGGCCCTGGCCAGAATCACCACCCCCATCTCCCGCGCCCACTCCGCCAACGCCTGACTCATCGCCTTGACCAACGCATCCTGATCATCCGCCCGCGCGGCCCGCTGGACAAGCCGCGCGTGCCGGGTCTCCAACTGCCCGCCACGCCCGTCAAACAGGATCCAACGCGCCTCCAACACCACCTCACCCGCCTCATCCGGCTCAAATCGATGAATGCTCGTCACCAAACGAAAATCAGGCTCACCCTCCGAACGACCGGGCAACAAGGTCACCCGCTCGGAATGCAACAGACGCCCCAGATTCTCCATGGTGACCCGCCCGATATCCTCCTTCAGATCACCCCCCCACTGGTTCATCCGCTCCAACTGCAAACGGTTGCCCCCGGCACGGGTCACCATCTCTGGACGATTGAGATACTGGGGGATCTCCACCGGCTCCAGCTCCACCACCAACCCGGCCTTGCGATCCGCCCCGAGGCGACCCTCCTCCTGCCCGATCTGGGCGGTCAACAGGAAGAACCGGGTCGGGGGCGACCCCGGACCCGCGCAACCGGCCAGAACACCCATCACCATCAACAAAATCGGCCAACCCAACACCCCACCGCGACCACTCATCGACGTACCCCCTCCTTCTCCTTGCCGAAAATCAGGGATTCAGGCTTGCGCTCCAATAAGTCGATCAGACTGCGCACCGAACGGGCGGCGGCGGCCAACTCCCGTACCGCCTCCACCATGCCGTAATGCAACGGCGCCTTGGGCCCGATCAACCCATCCACCTTGGTCAACGTCTCCTCCAACTGTTGCAGGGTGGTGGTGGCCGCGCCACTCACCCCCTTGACGCCGTTGGCCATGGGTTCGACCTGTAGATTGAGATTTTTCAAAAGATTGCGCGCCTCGGTCAGGGTCGCGGTGGCGGCACGGATCGTCTCCATGGTCTCCGGGGCGTTGACGGTACGATTGGTTCCCTTCAAGGTCTCATGCAGCTCCTTGCCGATCCCCTCCAGGGGAAGGGATTGAATCTTGTCCAGGAAACGGGTCACCGAGGCGGTGATCTCGTCCAGACTGGTGGGAATGGTCGGCAACTCGGGATGGAGATTCTGCGTGCCACCCACCAGATTCATGGGCGCGCCCGGATGGAGATCCAACTCGACGAACAACTGCCCGGTCAGATAGCTGCCGGTCTTGAGCTGGGCCCGCAAGCCGCGCTTCACCAGGGTCTCCAGAAACTCCCGCGGCGAGTCGTCGCGAATGGTTTTCACACCGCTGGTGGAAAACTCGATCACCCGCTCCGGTTCGATCTGCACCAGCACCGGAATGCGGAAGATGGTCTCCTGGAAGTCGTATTCCAGACGGATATCCGTCACCTTGCCGACCTGAATGCCGCGAAACTCCACCGGCGCCCCGACACTCAGACCGCGCACCGATCCCTTGAAATAGAGCACGAAGGTGAGCTTTTGGGTGTAGGAGTTTTCGGTGACCGCGCTTTCGCTCTTGTAGAGGGGGAAACGGCTGTTTTCCGCCGTGAAGGTGCCGGACTCGAGGGACTCCGGGGTATCGAAGGTGATGCCGCCCACCAAAAGACGGGTGACGGAGCTGGATCGCAACCGGAATCCGCTCGCGTCCACCACCAGATCCACCCCGCTGGTCTCCCAGAAGTGGGTGGAGTCGCGCACCAGGGCGTTGTAGGGGGCCTGAATGAAGATGGAAAGCGTGATCCCCTTTTTGTCCTTGTTAAGCTCGTAGGTGAGCACCTCACCCACCTGAATGTCCCGGTAGTAGATGGGGGCGCCGACATCCAGCGAGCCGAGGGTGGGGGCCTCCAGGATATAGCGGGTTCCCGGCGCGCCGACCCGCAGGGGCGGCGGGGACTCCAGCCCCACGTATTCTCTCTGTGGCGCGCCCTGCCCCGGCTCCATCTCGATGTGCACCCCGGAAACCAGGGTACCGAGTCCGGAGATGCCACGCAGGCTCAAACGGGGTCGCACCACCCAGAATTTGGCGCCGCTGTTCAAGAACAGCTCGGTACCCTTGACCAGGGCGGCATGCACCCGCACATGGGTGAAATCCGGGCTCAAGGTCACCGAATCCACCAC
The DNA here is from genome assembly GCA_015231775.1 of Magnetococcales bacterium. Taxonomy (GTDB): domain Bacteria; phylum Pseudomonadota; class Magnetococcia; order Magnetococcales; family Magnetaquicoccaceae; genus Magnetaquiglobus. The sequence continues at coordinate 24,896 of JADGAY010000013.1, forward strand.
CCCGACCTCGACCTCCTTGTGCTTGATGCGGGTCTTGCCGGCCTCGATCCCCTCGGCGCTCTTGAAGGTGAGCACGATGCCGGGTCCGGCCTCGGACCAGGTTTTGAACACCAGCCACGCGCCGATCAGCACCGCGACCAATGGAATCAACCACACCAGTTGCAGATTGCCCGGTTTCGTCTCCACCACGGCCAGCGGGATCGCGGCGGCGGCAGTCGGGTCATCGGTTCCGGAAGGGGGTGTGGACGGGGAATCAGGATTGCGCATGCTTGGACTCGTTCAAGGGATCCCAGATCAGACGGGGATCGAAAACATGGGTCGCCAACAGGGTCAGGACCACCACCGCGGCAAAATAGGAGGCGCCGATGCCTGGCTTGATCTGGGCCAGAACCCCGAAATCCACCAGGGCGGTGAGAATCGAAACCAGAAAGACATCCACCATCGACCAGTGACCAAACGCCTCCAGCACGCGATACAGGGCGATGCGATCGCGACAGCGGGTGGTGGAACGGTTCCCCACCGTGACCAACAGAAACATCAGCACCACGATCTTCATCACCGGCGCGACGATGCTCGCCACGAACACCACCAGGGCCAACAGCCACATCCCCCCCTCGATCAGATGTTTCACACCGCTCAGGATGGTGTCGGGTTGTCCGCGACCCAGGCGGATCACGGTCATCACCGGATAGAGGTTGGCGGGAATGTACAGGATGGTGGCGGCCCACAACAAGGCCCAGGTACGGTTCCGGCTGTCCGGCTTGCGAAAGTGCAGGCCCGCCCCGCAGCGCGGGCACGGTTTGCCGCGCGCCTCCTCGGGACGGGCGATCAGACCGCAGACATGGCAGTGGATCCAGAAGGCGGTATCCCCCCGATCACGCGGGACAGGCGGCGCGTGGGGCGACAGTCGCTGCCAGACCTGATGGGGATCGAATGCGGCGCGGGTGGCGGCGATCACGATCAACAGGACGAACAGGGCGAACAGGGCGATGCCCGGCGCCATGCCGGCCATGGAGGCCAGTTTCACATAGGCGACGAACAGGCCGAGCATGAAGATCCCCACCATCGACCAGGCGTTCACGGCCTGTGCCACCCGCAGCACCAAAACGCCCTTCCAGGGTTGGCGGCCCAGATGCAGCGGCAGGAGCACATAGGTCACTCCTGCCAGCCAGAGCAGCGGGAACAGCATGCTGGTCAGAAACACCAGCACCGCCAGATCGCTCATCCCCTCGCGCAACATGGCCGTGACCCCATCCCAAAGGGTGTTGCCCAGGGTGCGTCCGCCGAGTTTCATGATGAGCAGGGGATGGAAGATGGCGATGAGATAGATAACCAATCCGCTCATGGCCAGGGCCAACGGGCGTTCGAGCCCGCCGGCGCGATGCCGCGCCATTTCAGCCCCGCAGCGGGGACAAAGGGCCACGCCACCGACCGGCGTGGGTGGCAGGATCGCCGGTCCGCCGCATTCGTGACAGAGGGTCCAGATGTCGTTGTTGATCTTTGTCACGTTTTTTGCGAGTGACACAATCGGCATTCCTTTTGATGCGGCGTTCATTTTGACTATAATGAAAGTTGACACGTGATTCCGGTGTCTGGATTATTGCCTGGAAGCCGCATGGAACTCTGCGTTTTCGAGTCATACCAGCCAAGGATTGGCGGCAATCGACGACCTGTCTATCTTTATTTACCAGGAAAAACCCATGACGTCAAAAATCAACCTCCACGCCTGGGATCAAAAAATCGGCATCAAGGCCTCGCTCAAGATCCTGGGACTGCTGTTGATGCTCCTGGCCGTGCTGGCCGCCGGCAATCTTTACTTCGCCACGCAACTCAAAAGCGAAGATGCGGCCACCATCAATCTGGCCGGACGACAGCGCATGCTGATCCAGAAAGCCACCAAGGAGTTCTTCATCTATCTGGTCACCGGCGACCACGCGATCAAAAAGCAGGCCGAGGAGAGCCTGTCGGTCTTTGACCTCACCTTGAAGGCCCTCATGACCGGCGGCAACGCCCCGGACACCCTGAATCGCGAAAAGGCCACCTTCGAGGCCATGCTGCTCCCCTCCCCCGAGGTGCTCGCCGAACTGCAACCGGTGGCGGACAAGTGGGAGTCGTTCCAACGCAACGTGCGGTCCGGTCTGGCCGGCTCCGGCGATCTGGAGCTGATCAAGAAAAACGTCATCGAGGAAAATTCCTTCCTGCTCGGCGCCATGGACAAGGCCGTGCAGCGCATGGCCATCCAGTCGCGCCAAACGAATGACAATGTGGTGGCCTCGGTCCGCGCGTTGGTCGGCATCAATCTCGGACTCGTGCTCGTGGGCATGATGTTTCTCGGCTGGCGCAACTGGTCGCTCAACCACCAGATCAGCGACTTCTCCGGACGACTCGAGGAGTACGCCCATGGCAACCTGGAGATCCATTTCGTCGAGGGGTATGTCGAGGAGCTGGAGTTCATCGGCCAAAAGTTCAACCTGGTCACGGAACAGATCACCCACTCCCTGCGTCAACAACGGCTCCAGGCCGAAAGCGTCATCGCGGTGGTCAACGAACTGATTCCGTTGCGTCAACTGCTGGCCGAGGACTCCCTGGGCACGGTGAATCTCTCCAAACAGGTGTTGCAGCTCAACGACGATCTGGATAGTGAAACCCAAAAGCTGAAACTCAAGATCGACGAGGTCAAGGATAACATCAACTCGGTCAACTTTGTCGCCCATGAACTCTCCAGCAACGTCTCCTCCATCGCCGCCGCCTCGGAGCAGGCAAGCGTCAATGTCACCACCATGGCCTCCGCCGCCGAGGAGATGACCGCCAACATCGAAAACGTCAACTCCAGCCTCGCCCTGGTCAATCAGGCGGTGAGCACGGTGTCGGCCTCCATGACGCAGATGACCACCTCACTGGGCGCGGTGCGCGAACGGTGTCAACTGGCCGATCAACGCTCGGAGCAGGCCAATCTCAATGCCCGCACCAGTCTGGGCGTGATGGACAAGCTGGCCGTGGCCGCCGGCGAGATCGGCAAGGTGGTGGGGATGATCAAGACCATCGCCGATCAGACCAACATGCTCGCCCTCAACGCCTCTATCGAAGCCGCCGGCGCCGGCGAGGCGGGCAAGGGGTTCGCGGTGGTGGCCAACGAGGTCAAGGAGTTGGCCCGTCAGACCGGTGACGCCACCCGCATGATTCATGAGAAGACCCGCGAGATCCAACAAAAAACCCGCGAGGCCGCCAACGTCACCCGCGATGTCACCACGTTGATCCAGCAGATCACCGAAACCAACATGGAGATCACCAAGGCCGTGGATGATCAGGCGCGCGCGGTGGGCAACATCGCCCAGTCGATGCGCAACGTCACCCATGCCGCCGATGAGGTGACCCGCAACGCCTCCGAGCTGGCCATGGCCTCCCAGGAGGTGGCCCGCGCCGCGGTGGAGGCCGCCGCCGGCACCACCGAGATCGCCCGTGCCGCTTCCAACGTGGCCATGGGCGCGGCCAACGTCGCCCAGGAGAGCACCACCGCCCAGGAACGCACCGCCTCCTTGCAAATGGGCTCCGAGGAGATCTACATCGCCTCGGTCAACGTGCAGAAGCAGATCCTCCAGTCCCTCGACCTGCAAGAGTATTTAACCGGCTCGATCCATCACGCCGGCATGCTCACCACCGTGGTTCAGGAGATCAGCGACGCGCTCAAGAAATGGGAGGAGGGTTTCGCCTACAGTTCGCCAGCCTTTGACGTGCAGGCGGTGAAGAATGCCCATCTGAAGTGGCTCGGCAAACTCGAGCATGTCATTCGCGGTCGCGCCCGTCTCAAGCCCGAAGAGGTGGCCAGCGGCCATGAATGCGCCTTTGGCAAGTGGTACGACACCGAGGGGACCGCCAGATTCGGCGCGATTTCGCTGTTCGTCGAGCTGGGCAAGGTGCACATGAAGGTGCATGAGACCGCGCGCGTGGTGGTTGGCATGGTCGCCAGGCAACAAAAGGAGGCGGCCATCGCAGAAATGGAGACCTTCCAGACCTTGCGTTCGCAGATGTTCGTGATGCTCGATCAGCTCTTCATGTCCAAGGAGGCCAACGAGGTCATCAAGGCACTCAAGGAGAAGGGCGGGGTCTGATCCGGGGACACTCTGTCAGCCCCCCAGCGGGGTGCTGACAGAGCCAAGGGGGATGATTACTTCGTCACCTCATGCGTCCTCAAGGGAGAGGCGTCCTGATCATGGAGCGTCACGCGCATCTTGTTCCGGGTCAACTCCACCAACGCGAACCCATAGTGACCAAACGACCGATAGAGCGAACCGTTGACCGGACGATTCAAATCCTCATACAGCTTCTCGCTGCCGCCCGCGCCGGAAATGAGCAATAAAGGTTCCCCATCCTGCCTGATCAACTCCTGATGGTGGTCATGTCCGGCCAGGTAACCATCCACCTTCCAGCTCTTCAATCTGGGCATCAGTTGCCCCAACAGTTCATTCGACTGCCCGGACCACCCATGCTTGCCGCTCGAACGCAACGGAAAGTGACCCGCCACCAGCTTCCAAACCGCCTGATCGACATGTTTGGGACAATGGGTCCGCTCTTGCGCCGTGGCATTGGGATCCAGGGCACATTGGGCGAACGTCACTTGCTGACGCACCGAGATCATGGAGTTGAGCGTCACGAGTCGCAGCAAGGGTGCCTTGTCCACCTCCCCTCCAAACTCCAGGATATCCTGATCGGAGATCATGCTCCAACGACCGCTCCCGCAATGATGGAGACCGTATTCCAGTTGGGCATGAACATTGGAGCGGGCATCGTGATTGCCGATGATGGCATGAAAGGGCATGGGAAAATCCTGGTGGGGATACATGTTCTCAAAGGTCGTCTTCCATTGCGGATCACGGATCGAATCAACGCCATGGGGGTAGAAGTTGTCCCCCAGGAACAGCACGAAGCGGACCTGCTCACCCTTTTTATTTTCACGCTCCTTGACGATTTTGGCCATGCCCCTGGCCACACGTTCTTGTGGTTTTTGCCCGGATCCATGATCTCCAAGGACCAGAAATACCACTTTGTCGGGAGAGAATGGCCTGTTGATCGTTGGCATGGTCCAGGTGTCGCACCTCTCCTTCCCGGTCACGGACAAAGCGTTCGCCCACGCCACGCCACCGGAGAGCAGCAGCGGCATGGCCGCGCCAAGCAGGCTCTTATAAATCATTTTCATGGCTGGTTCCTGGATTAAATGTCTATAATAGGGATCATGTTTACAATAAAAGCAAACATCATTCGTTACCAAACATAGATTAACGATATAAAATCTCAAGGGAATACATGAACATGGCCTGGTATCTTCTCTCCTTCGCCGCCTTCATGGGGTTGATTTTCGGCAGCTTTCTCAATGTGCTCATCCATCGGATTCCCCTGGAGGAGAACATCGTCTTCCCACGTTCACGCTGCCCCCACTGCCGAAACCTCATCGCCTGGTATGACAACATCCCCCTGTTGAGTTGGCTGATCCTGCTCGCCCGCTGTCGGCACTGCCGGGAGAGGATCTCGATTCAATATCCGCTGGTGGAGCTGACCGCGGCCATCCTGACCGCCACCACCCTGCACCGCTTCGGCATCACCCCCACCGGCTTCGCCTTGACCGTGCTGGGTTACGCCCTGATCACCCTGACCGTCATCGATCTGTATCACTACATTCTGCCGGATGTGATCACCCTGCCCGGCATCGGCATCGGCATCGTTCTTTCACTGACGCCCTGGTTCGTCCCACCCCTGGCCAGTTGGCAAGACAGCCTGATCGGCGTGGCCGCCGGTGGGGGCGGATTGTGGCTGTTCGGATGGATCTTTTCCAAGGTCGCCGGCAAGGAGGGGATGGGCCTGGGGGATGTCAAACTGACCGCCCTGTTCGGCGCCTGGCTTGGCTGGCAGGCGTTGCCGTTGATCATCTTCGGTTCCGCGGTGATCGGCAGCGTGGTCGGCATCACCTGGATCCTCGTCTTGGGTCGGGATCGCTCCCTGCCGATTCCGTTTGGTCCCTATCTGGCCCTGGCGGCCTGGGGATACCTCTATTTCGGACCCGCGATCTACGCCTGGTATCTGGGACGCCTGGTGATGCTGTTCTGACTTGCAGGATGGGGGGAGAACCCCCTCACCCCCCGACCGTGAATCTCCTGACGGGAGTTCCACGGTCAAATGAGACTGTTTGGCCATGGATGGCCCGTCAAATGGCGCACGGATGGGTGCCAACACGGTTCGAGACGTGTGAACCGTGCGCATTGGCATTGACATGGAAAATGGGAGTCGGATACCGTTGGATTTTCGATACCCTTTTCACAAGCGCTTCTCCAAGGAATCGACAATGGCCCGCATGACCATTCTCACCGCCCCGGACAGCCGCCTGAAACGCAAGGCCCTGCCGGTGCCGGCGGTCACCGACGTGGTACGCCGCCTCATGGAAGACATGGCCGAAACCATGTATCACGCCCAGGGAATCGGCCTGGCCGCCCCCCAGGTGGGGGTCTCCCAACGGGTGATCGTGGTGGATGTCCATTACTGTCAAAAGGAAGGAAAACGCAATCCGATCTTTCTGGCCAATCCGGAGATCGTCCGCCAGGAGGGGGAGATCCAATGGAACGAAGGGTGCCTGTCGGTGCCGGAACATACCGCCGAAGTGACCCGCTCCGCCCAAATCCAGGTCAAGGGGCTCGATCAACACAACCGGGAGGTGGTCATCGACGCCGACGAGGTGATGGCGGTCTGCTTCCAACATGAGATCGACCACCTGGATGGGGTGCTGTTCATCGATCACCTGTCGAGCCTGAAACGGTCGATCATTCTACAGAAACTCAAGAAAAAGAAACAAAATGCGGAGTGATCCCACCGTGACCCCCTGGCGCGTCGTCTACATGGGCACGCCGGATTTTGCCGTGCCCGCCTTGAATGGACTGGTGGCCGGCCCGGATCCGGTGGTGGGGGTCTTCACCCAGCCGGATCGACCCACTGGACGCGGCATGCGGATGCGGGCTTCTCCGGTCAAGGAGGTGGCCGTTGCAGGCGATCTGCCCGTTTTTCAGCCGGAACGACTGAAAAACCCGGAGGTTCTGGCCGATTTGACCGCCCTGGCGCCGGATCTGATCGTGGTGGCCGCCTATGGGCAGATCCTGCCCGAGACGGTGCTCGCCCTCCCGCCCCAGGGATGCATCAACGTCCATGCCTCGCTGCTCCCCAGATGGCGCGGGGCAGCGCCTATCCAACGGGCACTCCTGGCCGGGGATCAAACGTCGGGGGTGACCATCATGCGCATGGAAAAGGGGTTGGATACCGGTCCGATCCTCTCCATGGAGGCCATCCCCCTGCCCGACGGCATGACCGGTGGCGCGTTGCACGACGCCTTGGCGGAACTCGGCGCGCGTCTGCTTCTGCAAACCATCGCGGCCCTTAAAGCGGGATCGATCCAGCCACGGCCTCAGCCAGACGCAGGGGTGACCCATGCCGCCAAGCTGACCAGCGCCGATGAACGGATTGATTTCATGGCATCCGCGGAGATGGCGCGGCGCCAGATTCTGGCGCTCAATCCATGGCCTGGGGCCGTGGCCCGTCTCGACGGTCAACCGGTGAAATTATGCGGATGTCGCCTCGGGACCGGAAGCGGAACCCCTGGCACGACCCTCGCCATCCATGGGGATGGCCCGGAGATCGCCTGCGGTGCGGGTTCGATCGTGGTCACGGAGTTGCAACCCGCCGGCAAACGACGCATGTCGGCCCGCGACTGGCTGCTGGGTCGGGGCATGCGACTGGATGGGGTGTGGGAATAATAAGGGGGGAACGGTTCCTTCGGATTGAGCGCCGCGACCACGCACAGTCAAGCTCCGCGCCCGACATCCGTTGCAGGATTCACCCAACGTTCTTCACATCCGGGTGGCAAAGATCTCATCCAAGGATTGCGCATCCAGGATCCGCAGGCTCCACGCCTCCAATGCCTGGGAATCGGCCTGGGAAACCTTCTCGCCCACCCAGTCGGGAACCATTCCAAAGCGGCGATGCAACTGGCGCAACAGCATGGCTGCTTCACCTTCCTGACGGCCTTCCTGACGGCCTTCCTGACGGCCTTGATGCAGGCCTTGAAGCAGACCTTTCTCTTCCCACTGTTGGGTCCACTCCCGCACGGTTTCAGCAAGCATCGTGTTCCCTCCCGCACGTCACGCAACGTGCCAAACGAACCTGCCAGAATTCACCCAACGTTCTTCACATCCGGGTGGCAAAGATCTCATCCAAGGATTGCGCATCCAGGATCCGCAGGCTCCACGCCTCCAATGCCTGGGAATCGGCCTGGGAAACCTTCTCGCCCACCCAGTCGGGAACCATTCCAAAGCGGCGATACAACTGGCGCAACAGCATGGCTGCTTCCCCTTCCTGACGGCCTTCCTGACGGCCTTGAAGCAGCCCTTTCGCTTCCCACTGTTGGGTCCACTCCTGCACGGTTTCGGCTAACATGGTCTCCACCTCCTGTAAATCCCGCATTTCGGGAACCGATTGACCGGGCACGCGTCTGGGGAGCAGTACCCGACCCAGCATCACCGTGAAGGCCCGGCGCAGGCTCGCCTGCTCGGGGGCCTTCAGCCAGTCGATCAAACAGCCAAGCGCGGAGCGGATCTCCTCCACGCTGCGACTTTTCTCCAAACGAAACAGCGCGGCCACCAGATTGCGCATCGCGCCCAGTTCCGCATCCCCATGGCGCATCTCATCGATGAGCAGATAGCGCATCCGTGGTCGGTAGCGCTCCAGTCCACCCGGAACCGATGCGATCAATGCCTCGACATCCTGTTCGGCTGTCCAGTCGGGCTTGCCATTGTAGAGCACCAGCGGCACGACCGGGGGTAGCGGCTCGCCCGCCTTCACCTGGCCGGATTTGATCAGATCCTGGTACAACAGCATCGTATAGGCGGTCATCCGCACCGCCATCCACCGGTCCACCTTGGATTGGAATTCCAGCAACAGATAAACGTACAGCCAACTCTCTCCCCAGCGCACCCGCCAGATCACATCGTCGCAACGATCCTTGAGATCATCGGTCACATAGCTGCCGTTGACCTTCTCCAGGCTGGCAAAATCGAGTTGCGCCACCCACGCCTCATGGACAAACCCGCACAGCAGATCCCGCACCATCTCCGCATGGCTGAAAAGATGCCTGTAGCCTGAATCGAACGCCATCAAACGACAATCCCTGGTGACGGTTTGCAAACTCCTTCCCGGATCCTCTCACGGCCTCATTATGCGGCAAAATCGGGCTGCATGAAATGATCTCATGCGGATCAGGCGTTGGGAACCAGCCGGATCTCCAGACGACAGCCCACGGCTTCGGCGTACCGGCGCAGCGTGGCGATGGATGGGGAGTGCCTGGCCCGGCCTCCTCCGGACTTCAACCTGGCCACCGAAGGGGTGCTGCTGCCCATCCGCTCGGCCACCTGCCCTTGCGTCATCCCAGCCTTCCGACGCGCCTCGAATAACGCATCGAACAACCGAAACGGCTCGTCCAGGGCACCGTAGGCGGTCTTGAACTCTGGATCGCGCATCCATTCGGCCACCATGGCTTTATGGTCGAGCACAACCGGATCGTAATGATCGATTTCCATAATCTTCTTACCAGCTTGATCAAACTTCCCAAACCGTCACGCGAACTCGATTCGCAGTTGCCTGCCCACGGCATGGGCCAGTCGTTCCAGTGAATCCAAGGTGATGGAGGTATTTTTCGGGTCGAGCAGTCGGTCCACTTGCGAACGGCTGGTATTGAGTTCCCGCGCCAGATGGGCCTTGGTCAGACGCTCCTGCTTCATGATATCCGCCAATTGAAGCGCCAATAAACGTTTTCTGGCCTTGGCGGAAATCTCCATTCACCCAACGTTCTTCACATCCGGGTGGCAAAGATTTCATCCAAGGATTGCGCATCCAGGATCCGCAGACTCCACGCCTCCAATGCCTGGGAATCGGCCTGGGAAACCTTCTCGCGCACCCAGTCGGGAACCATTCCAAAGCGGCGGTACATCAGGCGCAACAGCATGGCTGCTTCCCCTTCCTGACGGCCTTCCTGACGGCCTTGATTCAGGCCTTGAAGCAGCCCTTTCGCTTCCCACTGTTGGGTCCACTCCTGCACGGTTTCGGCTAACATGGTCTCCACCTCCTGTAAATCCCGCATTTCGGGAACCGATTGACCGGGCACGCGTCTGGGGAGCAGTACCCGACCCAGCATCACCGTGAAGGCCCGGCGCAGGCTCGCCTGCTCGGGGGCCTTCAGCCAGTCGATCAAACAGCCAAGCGCGGAGCGGATCTCCTCCACGCTGCGACTTTTCTCCAAACGAAACAGCGCGGCCACCAGATTGCGCATCGCGCCCAGTTCCGCATCCCCATGGCGCATCTCATCGATGAGCAGATAGCGCATCCGTGGTCGGTAGCGCTCCAGTCCACCCGGAACCGATGCGATCAATGCCTCGACATCCTGTTCGGCTGTCCAGTCGGGCTTGCCATTGTAGAGCACCAGCGGCACGACCGGGGGTAGCGGCTCGCCCGCCTTCACCTGGCCGGATTTGATCAGATCCTGGTACAACAGCATCGTATAGGCGGTCATCCGCACCGCCATCCACCGGTCCACCTTGGATTGGAATTCCAGCAACAGATAAACGTACAGCCAACTCTCTCCCCAGCGCACCCGCCAGATCACATCGTCGCAACGATCCTTGAGATCATCGGTCACATAGCTGCCGTTGACCTTCTCCAGGCTGGCAAAATCGAGTTGCGCCACCCACGCCTCATGGACAAACCCGCACAGCAGATCCCGCACCATCTCCGCATGGCTGAAAAGATGCCTGTAGCCTGAATCGAACGCCATCAAACGACAATCCCTGGTGACGGTTTGCAAACTCCTTCCCGGATCCTCTCACGGCCTCATTATGCGGCAAAATCGGGCTGCATGAAATGATCTCATGCGGATCAGGCGTTGGGAACCAGCCGGATCTCCAGACGACAGCCCACGGCTTCGGCGTACCGGCGCAGCGTGGCGATGGATGGGGAGTGCCTGGCCCGGCCTCCTCCGGACTTCAACCTGGCCACCGAAGGGGTGCTGCTGCCCATCCGCTCGGCCACCTGCCCTTGCGTCATCCTGGCTTTGCGCGGCTATTTATAAACCAACCGTTCGCAAAATAATATCTGTGTGAATGAAATCATCTCCCTTGAATAATAGGCATTCACTGGTCTCTTTTGCCAAGGCATAGGCAAAGCAATCTCCAAAATTGAGACGTGCGGGATGACCACTTCCTTTGCCATACGTGCGATATGCGTTGCGTGCAATGGTTGCCTGTCTGACCGTCACGGCTTCAATTCGGATATCCGCTTTGTCAAGCAGATCATCGAGAAATCGGCTGGCAAGAGGATTGCGCCCGCTATCGATGACAATGGATGCTTCCAAATAATTCGCGGCGGAAATCCGGCATGGTTCGGTACGATTTGCCAATTGTTGCGCGAAGAACAGGGAATCGGGTTCATTGCGCAAGATGGCGATAAGCGCGGAGGTATCCAGAATCATTGAGGCACTCCCTTTTCATCGTAAAGCAGATCACCGTGCTCCACGGATAGATAGGGTTCTTGCATCTGACTGGCGCAGGCACGCCCAATGGCCAACAGCTCTTCGGCCAAACGATTGGTCTGTTCGATACGCGCCAGGCGTTCCTCGATGGCTCTGGTGATGGCCTGAGACATCCCTTCTCCGGTCATATGAGCCAAATGGTTGGCCAGATCGCAGGTTTCGCGATTATCCAAGGTGATCATCGGCATGGTTCTCCCTGGCAATAACATGACGCCAAAAAAGGGAGGCGGATTGCTCCGCCTCCCTTTCTTAGAAAATCCAGCTTTGTGTGACGTATGGAGATTAGAAGTCCATGCGCACGGAAGCTTGGACGTAGTGCATCGCATCCGCGGTCAGACCAGCGGTCGGCGCGGAGGCCAGCTTCGGCTTGACCCAGGTGCCAGACAGATCGAGGGAGGTGGCTTCCTGGATCTTGGTGGAGAAGCCCAGCGTGCCGCCCCAGGCGCTGACATAGTTGGCGTTGATGCCACGAGCGGTATCCACATCCTCGGTCACATGCGCATAGTCCAGGCTCGGCTTGATGGTCCAGGCACTGGCATTGATCGTCAGACCAGCGCCGAGGCCATACATGTTGGTCTCATTGCCGAAATCACCGGTGGAAGCGGCACCAACATCGTTACCACCACCCGTTTTACCCGTATTGCTGGTACCCAAGGTCAGGGCGCGCTGCATCAGATCCTGCGAGCCGGGACCCGAGCTATCCCAAGCCGGGGACCACTTGGCTTCGTTGTTGGCCAGCAGCGGGGAGGTGAAGTCCTTGGAGCCCCAGAAGGCATAGCCGTTCCAACCACCGAAGCCGGTCGGGCCCTTGGCGCGACCACCGAGGAACACACCACTCTTCTCGGCCTGGGTGGTATTGGGGCCACCAGCGAGGTCCGCACCGGTTTCGTAGATGATGGTACCGGTCAGATCAACACTCTGGACCTTGCCGGCCAGGGTCAAGGCGATCCAGCCATCGGTCATATCCTTGATCGCAATACCATTGAACGTCGCACCCGAATTGGGCTGGGTCGTGAGATAGGCACCGGTCAGTTGATAATCGACGGCATCGATCTTGCCCAGGGCGGACAAGACGAACAGATCGGCATCCTTGTCATTCTCATTCAGCGTCGTAGCATTGGCATTGCCGCCCGCATTCGTCACACCCTCAGCCACCTTCACGTCGGCGGCCACCAGGGTGACACCACCGAAGTTTTTGGCCAGCAAGATCGAGCCGAAGGAGGTGACATCGTTGTCAACCAGCAGACCGTCGTTCAGGGCGATCGGCATGTTACCGACCTTCACGCCCACACCCCAGGCCTCGGTCTCCAACCACAACTGACGAACATGCCAGTCACCGGTATTCATGTTGACATCCGATCCATTGACGATGTTGCCATCCCAAACACGGGTCACCATGTGGGCATGGGACTTCTCGCTGGCTTTCATGTCAACGTTCAATTGCAGGCGTTGCGCCCAGAAATTCTTGTTCTCGTCACCGGAGGTGTCGGTCGTGGTGTTGTCCGTGGACACCATGCGGAACATGTAGTAACCGCCGAGTTTGACTTCACCCGCATCAGCGGCTTGAGGAGCGGCGAGGGCGATGGCGGCCAGGGCAGCAGCACCCAAAAGGATGGATTTTTTCATGTTCTTTTTCTCCAAAGTTCGTTGCTAGTTTTGCCCCGGCGAATCCGGGATCCTTGTTTTGTCGCTTTTGCAACACTCTGTTGCGAAAGTGTCACACTGTTGATGTGATGGCTTATATCGGATCTCTCCATCACCTGTCAAGCAAAAAATCGAATCTGTTTCCTTTTTGTTACACTTTTTTTGGTTACCGTGTCTTAAGCGCTTTATTTATCTGGCTCTTGACCCGATGCATCCACGGTTGGCATCCTATGAAGCAACTGATGGGCCAAATTTTCAAAAGCCCGGATTCGCCTCATTTCGCGCCATTTTCACCTGTTTTGGAGTGTGTCCATCCTGCCATGGGGATTCGGGTGACACTGTCATGATTTTGCCACAGTGAGGGTTCGTGAGATTGTTTTGGACAGGATCAGGCGGTTTGGCGTATTCTTGATAAAACAGATCCCCCGCATGGACACCTCCCAAGGAGTCAATTGTCATGAGCAGCTTGGCCATCCCTTTCGATACCCTGGCGTATGTCAAGCAGCTCGAATCCGCCGGCATCCCGGCTTCGCACGCCGAGGCACAGGCCATGGCGTTGACGAGCGCGCTGCAACAGGTGCGGGAGGTTCAACTCAACGAGTTGGCCACCAAGGGAGACATTCTGCGGCTGGAGAAAGAAATCGAAGTCGCCAAGGTCGAAACCATCAAGTGGGTGATCGCCACCGGGATTGTCGTTTTGGGTGGCGTGGCCGCCATCCATCGTTTTGCACCCGTTCCGGTCTATTACCCGGCTCCCCAAACCGTCATGAGTGCCCCCGCGGCCCCCCAGGCCATGCCCGCCCCGACCGGGAAGTGAGGCAACCGTTTTTTCAATTCAACATCCGGTTCATCCACGGTTGTTAATTAACATGAAAATTGAATGGGATAAGGTCAAGGCCATAGCAAACAAGAAAAAACACGGTGTCTCTTTTGTGGATGCGGCAATCGTGTTGCATGATTCTTTGTCCGTGACCATCGATGAAGATACCTCTACCCATGAGGAGCGGTTTGTGAATATCGGAATGGATGGGCATGGACGCCTATTGGTGGTTGTGTTCACCTATCGTCACAACGCGATCCGCTTGATTTCCGCACGTTGCGCAACCAACGACGAACGCCGGCAATATGCAGGATGAACCATGAAAAAAGAGTATGATTTCAGCAAAGGTCGCCGTGGTCCGGTCATCCCGGTGGATGGTCACAAGGAGCGTATCTCCATTTCCATCGATGCGGATATTCTGGCTTGGTTTCGTGGCATGGTCGAAGAAGCCGGGGGAGGAAACTACCAAAGCATGATGAATGACGCTTTGAGAAAATACATGGATGAGAAGGCCGAGCCTTTGGAGGCCACCTTGCGCCGTGTCATCCGCGAAGAGATGCGATTGGCGAGTTGATTTCTGGCCTCCCGTGGGCAAAACAAACCGCCATTCTGCTGTTTTGTTTTTCGACACGCTTCCCCCCCTTCCAAAAGAGCCCCGCGGAGCGTGCCGCGCACTTGCCATCCCTTCCCGATCCCCTCGCCTCTGGTGTAAGGTGGAGCCGTAACAGCCTCCTCATCCTAATCAACCGGGGGGACCGCCGATGTCCGCCACACCCTTTCGTGAAGATATCCTGTTGTCGGCCAACGATACCCAGGCCGTTATCCAACGCATGGCCGAACGCATTCTCGCTGATTTCGCCCAACCGGAAAAAAAGGTCATGGTCGGCATCCGCCGTGGCGGGGCAGTAGTGGCCAAGCTGTTGCGCGCCCGTCTGGACGAAGCCCTGGGGCGACAGACGCCCATCGGGTTTCTCGACATCACCTTCTATCGCGACGATCTGCGCACCATCGCCCCCAATCCGGTGGTCGGGGCCACGGATCTGGCCATGTCCATCGATGGCCGACAGGTGATCCTGGTGGACGACGTGCTCTTCACGGGACGCACCATTCGCGCCGCCTTGAATGCTCTCTTCGACTACGGTCGTCCGGAGCGGGTGGCGTTGGCGGTGCTGGTGGATCGCGGCGGTCGTCAGTTGCCGATCCAACCCGATTATGCCGGAGCCCTTTTTGAAGCAGGCGCGCGTGAGATGATCAAGCTGGTGGAAAAGAGTCCGGGGGCGTGGACCGTGGTGCGGCGCGTGCCGGTGGGGTGATGATGGCAGGGCGAGGTGCCTCACCTTTTCCCCGCCAGGGCATAAGGAGAGGTAGCATGGCTCTCGGAAGACGTGTCGGCTCCGGCGGCCTGATTTCGGGCCATGTTCGCGGCAACGTTTCGCCAAAGGCGCGAAACGTTGCCGCAACCAAGGCTGCGCGCAGCGTTTTTTCGCAAAGTACGCGAAAAAACGCTTTTTTGAAGAGCGCGCTTAAAGACAAGATCAAAACCTCGGAGGCTCTGCCTCCGAACCTCCGCCGGGGACCTTGCG
>JADGAY010000183.1 GCA_015231775.1 Magnetococcales bacterium
GGATGGAAAAACCTATGTCTCCTATACCCATGGCGCCGAAACCCTGCTGATCGACCAGCGGATCTACAACGCCGGCACGAATCACGATCATGTCGCCCTGGGCTATACGCTTCAGGGCGCGGTCTCCATCGCCGGCACCATGAGTTATGGCCAGACCCTGACCTCCACCCATACCCTGAGCGATGGCGACGGGTTGGGCAGCATCACCTATCAGTGGTATCAGAACGATCATGCCATTCAGGGGGCCACCAACGCCGATCTTTATCTCTCCGGGGATCTGATCGGCGCTGCCATCAAACTGGTGGTGACCTACACCGATGCCCAGGGCAGCGTGGAGACCAGAATCGGCACCATCGCCGGAACCGTGGTCCATACGCCGGCGGCCTCGCTGTCGCTGGATACCTTGGATGGCAACAACGGGTTCCTTCTGTATGGCACCGCACAAGGGGACAATTCCGGCAGATCGGTTTCCGGGGTAGGGGATGTGAATGGCGATGGCATCGAGGATCTGATCGTTGGTGCCTACATGGCGGATGCGGGTACCGCCACCAACTCCGGTGTCAGCTATGTGATCTTCGGCAGCAGTGAGGTCAGGTGGTCCAACACCTTCGCCCTTCCCGCATTGGCCAACGGGGTCGAAGGCTTCCAGATCAATGGCGAATTCGCCGGCGATCAGAGCGGTGTGAGTGTCAGCGGCGCCGGGGATGTCAACGGGGATGGTATCGATGATCTTCTGATCGGTGCCCCTTTCTCGAATGTGGGGGGAACGGACTCTGGCGCGAGCTATGTGGTGTTTGGCAAGAGTGACTGGAGTTCGACCGCCACGCTCAATCTCACCAGCCTGGATGGCGGTAAGGGTTTTCGGTTGGATGGTCCCTCATCGGTTGTCATGAGCGGTCATTCGGTCCACGCTGCCGGTGATGTCAACGGTGATGGCATCGATGATCTGATCATCGGTACGCCCAACCTGGAGAACACCCAAGGCGGTGCCTATGTGGTGTTCGGCAAGCAGAATGGTTGGGCGCCCAGCATCGATCTTTCCTCCCTGGATGGCAACGACGGGTTCTTGATCAATGGCCTGACCCACGGGGAGTATGGCGGTTTTTCGGTGAGTGGTGTTGGGGATCTGAACGGGGATGGCTTGGCGGATCTGATCCTCGGGGCCAAGGGCAGCGATTCGGCGCAGAACACCCATGCGGGCAGCACCTACATCGTCTTTGGCCACACGACCGCGTGGAATGCGGTGATGGATCTCTCCGTGTTGGATGTCGGCCAGGGGGTACATCTGATCGGTCAACAAGACAATGAATTCAGTGGTTTTTCCGTCAGTTCCGAGGGGGACATCAACGGCGATGGCTTTGATGATCTGATCATCGCCGCGCCCTATTCGGATCAGGGCAGCACCAACAACGGGGCGATTTATGTGGTGTTCGGCCAGGGGAGTTGGACCACGCCGACCTTGATGCTCTCGCAGATCGGAACGACGGTCAGCGGTTTCCGCATCGATGGCGTGGCCATGGATGACAATGCGGGTTGGTCGGTGAGCAATGCCGGGGATTTCAATGGCGACGGTCGCGACGACATGCTCCTAGGCGGTTGGAAAGCGGATCCGAACAACCTCTCCAACGCCGGCTCGGCCTACCTGATCTACGGCAAGGACAACTGGAGCGGAGCCACCCTGAATCTTTTGGATCTGGATGGCACCAATGGCTTCCGCATCGATGGTGTGGCCGCTGGGGATCATGCGGGCACATCGGTGGAAGTGGCCGGGGATCTCAACGGGGACGGCTTTGATGATCTGATCATCGGCGCGCCACAGGCTACACCGGACGGGGTGAACGCGAACTCCGGGGGGAGCTATGTGTTGTTTGGCGGCAACTTCAACAACGCCATCCGCACCGATGTGACGGGGACCGGCAATGTGCTGGTGGGTGGGGCCGGATTCGACAATCTGACCGGGGTTGCCGATGGTGCCAAGGATATCCTGGTTGGTGGTGCTGGCAACGACATTCTTACGATCCTGGATGGGAATATCCAGCGTATCGACGGGGGCGGGGGATTCGATACCCTGGTGCTGGGATCTTCCGGCCACGCATCGGGTGGTGATATCGGCTATTGGACGCTGGGGAACGGCGTTTCCCTCAACCTGTATGATGCCGCGTTGGTGGGCGCGATTCACGACATCGAGCGGATCGACATGGTGGGCGACAACTTCGCCCATCTGTGGTTGACCCAGGCGGGGGTGGACCAGATCACCGGGCCGGGGGCGACGCTCCACGTCACGGGTGACGCCACCAACACGGTTCACATTGGCAATTACTGGGTGGATACCGGCATCACGGTCTCCGGGTCGAATGGGCAGGTATACAACAAATTCACCTCGGATGGGGTGACCTTGCTTTTGGACCCGGATCTCAACTTCGCGCCGACCGGCAGCCTGACGGTGAGCGGCAACACCTATTGGGGCCAGACCCTGACCGCGAGCATCGCGAACATTACCGATCTTGACGGCATGGGATCGCAAAGCGATTACAGCTTCCAGTGGTATGCCAACGACGTGGCGATCCCCGGCAAGAGTGACACCAACGTCACCTCCTCCACCTTGTCCCTGGACAGCTCCTACGCCTTGGGCACGACCATTAGCGTCGAGTTTCGTTACAAGGATGGCAGCAGCGCCCACAGTTACAAGGATCACATCTTCGGGTATGCCAGCGGCACGGTCCATGGCGGGGCGGACAGCGGGGATGCGCCCCTCACCATCTCCGGCAACGCCCTGGTGGGAGAGGTTTTGACCGCGAATCTGGGCTCGGATCCGGATGGCGGGTTGCTGAGTGGCAACACGCCTTTCTATCGGTGGATGAGAGATGGCGTGGACTTCAGTGTCGCGACCAGCCCGACCGTGACCCTCACCGCTGCGGAGGAGGGTCATTCGATTAGCGTGGCGGTCTCCTATACTGATGGCTTTGGTTACGCCGAGCAGGCGATCAGCGGGCAAACTCCATTGGTGACCACCCGGACCCTGGCGGTGGCACTGGGGAGTCTGACCGGCGCGCAGGGGATCCGCCTGACCAACAGAACCTACAACGCGGATGAATACGCGGGCAGATCGGTTGCCTCGGTGGGGGATATCAACGGCGATGGCATCGGGGATGTGGCCATCGGCGTGCCTTTCGCCAACTCCTCGGACACCGCTTCCGGGTACACCTATGTGATGTTCGGCGTGGCGGGCGGGTTTGGGTCGAACGCCCTGGAGATGGCCTGTTCCCTGGGATCCTCAAGTGGGTTCCGCATCGCCGGCGGGTATGCGAACGACCGACTCCCCAGGTCGATCGGCCATGGGGATTTCAACGGCGATGGGGTGGATGATCTGCTCATCGGCGCGCCAACCGTGTTCGCCGGAAATCTGCAAGATGCCGGCAAGGCTTATGTGATCTTTGGCAAGGATACCTCGCTGGGTGTGAATTTTGGCGAGGGCCTCTCCGTGAACACCTTGGAGGGGGGTAACGGTTTTGGCATCAACGGAACCGCGGACAACGGTTCTCTCGGCAATGCGGTGGCCTCCGCCGGGGATGTGAATGGGGACGGTTACGATGACCTGTTGATCGGGCAACACGCCATGGACGTGATGCGCGGCGTGAATCTGGAGAGCGATGTGGGCGGCGCCTATGTGGTGTTCGGCCATGGGGGAACCTTCGCGGCGGAGTTGAATATCGGCGCCCTGGATGGCAGCACCGGTTTCCGTATCGAGGGTGCGGTGGCGGGTGACCAGGTGGGCTATGCGGTCGCCTCGGTGGGGGACATGAATGGCGACGGCTTTGCCGATATCGCCCTCACCACCCCCACCATCAACACCAACGAGGGCCAGGTCTATGTGCTTTTCGGAGCTTCCGGCGGGTTTGCCTCGTCCCTCGATCTGGCCAACCTGGGAACAACCATTTCCGGCTTTCTTTTCAAGGGTGTAACCGGAAGCCAGAGCGGCTTTGCGGTCTCCTCCGCCGGGGATGTCAATGGCGATGGGTATGATGATCTGCTGATCGGCGCGCCGCAGGCGGATGGCTCGGGGAGTGTGGGTAACCATCGGGGCGAGAGCTATGTGATCTTCGGCAACTCGACCGGTCTGACCGGCGTGATTGAGGCGGGGGATCTCAATGGCTCCAACGGTTTCGCGCTTTTCGGGGATCGGGACAACGATCAGAGCGGCTTTTCGGTTTCGGCGGGCGGGGATATCAACGGCGACGGTTTTGCGGATCTGCTGGTGGGTGCCCCCTTCGGAGCGGATTATTACGACAGTGTCAACCAAGTGCAAATTTCGGATCGCGGTTCGACCTTCGTGATTTTCGGCAAGTCGAGCGGATTCAATGCCGCGATGGAGTTGTGTCAGTTGGATGGCATCGAGGGTTTTCGGCTGGATGGGGCGAATGCCAATGATCAAAGCGGTTTCGCGGTCGCCTCCGCCGGGGATGTGAACAAGGACGGTTTCGAGGATTTCCTCATTGGGGCGCCCAATTTTTATTATAACAGTCAATCGAACGCCGGCGCGGCCTATCTCTACTACGGCGGCAATTTCACCGGTCTGGCCAGCGATTCGGTCACGGCCAACGGCAACACGAACGCCAACCACCTGAGCGGCGGACTGGGCGCTGATACCTTGGCTGGCTGGGGCGGGGCGGATGTCTTGCTGGGCGGGCAGGGGCATGAGTTTCTGTCGGTTTCGGATGGGAACTTCTTGAGAATCGACGGTGGTGGTGGTTTCGACACGTTGATGATCAACGGGCCGACAACCGTTATTCTCGATCTGACTCAACCGGGGTTGGCCAATCGCATCGCCAATATCGAAAACATCAACCTGGCGGGTGTGGCCTCCGAGTCGAGTTCGACGATCACCGCGCACGATTTGTGGCTTACGGCTGCCGCCATTAGCCAGATCAGCTCCCCATGGGATGGGATCGACTTGATCGTTGACGGCAACGCCAACTGTACCGTGCATCTGGAGAGTGGTTTCATTCGGAATGCCGGTTTGAGTGATGCCTCCTACGACTTCTATACCGACGGCGCCCAGGTTCTCAAGATCAACCACGACATCCAGGTGCAATCGTGGGTGCAACTGGGAAGCCTGGATGGGAGCAACGGCTACCGGTTGAACGGACTCGCCGCGTCGGATGATACCGGAACCGCAGTTGCAGTGGGTGGGGATTTCGACGGCGACGGGTTTGGTGACCTGGTGATCGGCGCGCCGAACGTGCGCGATGTGGGCGAGACGCAGGCCTTTGGAACCGGCGCCGCCTATGTGGTGTTTGGAGGCAGCTTTCCGGACTCTGCTGCCCCGGATTTGAGCAGTTTGGTCGCATCGGCGCTCACCGGCACCTGGTTCAAGGGGAGTGGGGATCAAGAGGTCGGCAGCGCGGTTTCCCTGGATGGGGATCTCAATGGCGACGGCTACGCAGATCTGGTGGTGGGCGCGCCGAGCGTCACCCATTCCGTGACGGTGGGTCCGGATCTGATTACCTACAGTTCTGCGGGTGCGGTGTATGTGGTGTTTGGCAACACCGGGCCAGCCTTGACCACCCCGGATGATTTGGCCGCTCCCAACGATAAA
>JADGAY010000184.1 GCA_015231775.1 Magnetococcales bacterium
ACACCTCATTTTTGCCAAAGGCCCCGTCTTTGACAAACCCATTGTGGGCCGGGGCGGAAGGAGTGGCGCGACAGATGGTTTTAGAAATTTGCCGGACGGGACAGAAACGGCGTGGCGCGCGTGAAAATTGAATGTCTGACATAACAATGAGTTGCAAATGATGGTTGTGAGGGTGGCGCCGCGAACTGTTTCAAAAACGCTACAGTTCTGCATGAACGCAACAGTTACTATATATCAATAGGTTAACCTGAAAAACAGCCAGAAATGCGCCTTAAATCAGGACGTTTTGCGCGTATTCTAATATCTAATATTGTATTATTTATGATTTAATTGTCCGCCCGGAGAACCGGGCGGAGGTGGGTGTTTATGGTGCTGGAATGGAGGCCAGATAGGCCATTGCAGCATCGAAATCGCCCTGCTTGAGTTGGCTGGCGCGCCGCACCTCGAAGCGTTTGTGCAAGCTGCTCCAAATCCGCTGCCGCGACAGACCGGAGCGGGCTGATGTAGCGGCCACCAGACTTGACAACACAGCCTGTTGATCCTGGTTGACGGTTCGGGTTTGGTGGAGGTGCCAAGCGGCTCCAGTACAGCCCAGCAGCACGACGACAGCAATGACCACCCCTCTTCGGCGCAAACTATTGTTCGGGTGCTCAATCGTTGCGGACAAAGATGCTACCAAGTTTTCGATCATGTTGATTTCTCCTTTGTGGCTATTGCCAGCCCAATCGACTGGTGGAGAACTCAACGGTCCTTTGACAACGAAGGATAAATCAAAACGAAAAATCTTGAAATTACCCCATCAACTCAATAATTTCTCGCAAACGACTCTTTTTTACAACTGACTTTCCTGCTGTGCGTTCGCGAGCATCTTCCGCCAGGATCTTTACTGCCATCCGAACCGCAGCAGCCAGCTTTTTGGGCGGAATGATGCTGTCTGTGGCAATCAAGTGATCGGCAAGTTGCTCCACAGCATCGATAACTTCTGCGGCTCCTACCTCCGGATAATCCTCCAAACCCTTAGCTGGTTTCGGGATAAAGCCTAATTTCACCCCGGTGAGGATGTAATTCACATCCGCCCCAGCATTCGCAATTGCCATGAGATACTTCGATGTCGGATGGCTGCTTCCTGCCTCATAGTTGACCTGTGTTTCTCTAGACACACCTCCTAAACCAGCGAATTCAATCTGATTTTTCCCAAGCCTGCGACGTTCTTCACATAGACGATTAAAAAAAGTGGACATTTTTTCACTTTTTCCTTGAAAGTGGAAAATCTTCCACTTAATCTGTCCCCATGCAGTGTAACCATTGACCAGACTTTACCACACCCACCCCACATCTCAATGTCCATTTTCGGGAGATGGTGGGACAACGGAGGCGAGCATGAAAAAGAAGCATCGCAAATCCCAGAAGGCAAACCAGCCCGAAGAGAACCGCAGCGTCAAGCCGACCCGCGAATTCCATGCCGAGTTACCCTGTTCGTGGTCCGAGATATCCGGTGACGGCTCCGGCGAACACCTCCCGTTGATGCCGCTTCATGGCAGTCCGGAAGCTGGTTTCGACTGCCAAACCGAACAACGCATCAGTTCAGCAGTGTCCATTTCCCCTCCTCGCGTGGACACCATCAAAGAACACCCCATCCTTTTTTCGTGTGAGATGGTCCGGGCGATCCTGGACGGTGGGAAGACGCAGACGCGGAGATTGGCGGATCCGAAACTACCGAAGAAGACCGCTGCATGTGTTGGTTGGTCTCTCGGCCCTACCTTTACAGAAGAGACGGAGGTCAATCCGCTCGGCAGGGGGCGCAATTGGAATCTGTGGATAAGGGACAGGCGTGGCCGTGTAACATTTTCCGGTGAGTCTCTGTGTCCTTACGGTAGGCCGGGTGATCGCCTATGGGTGCGCGAGGCGTTCATGAAAGATAAGGGCGGTCCGAGATGGCCAGGATCTGATCACGGGTTCATACATTACCGCGCTGACGACATGGTCGGACATATTGACGGGCCATGGACCAAGGCCAAGCGTATGCCGCGCCCGTATGCGCGCATCCTGCTGGAAATCACCAACATCGGAGTCGTGCGGCTGCAAGAAATCTCAGAGCACGATGCCATCGCGGAGGGGGTCGATTGGTTCAATGCTCTCACTCATACGAGGCGTGAGGCTTTTGTGTTGTTGTGGGACAAGATTTACGCGAAGCGGAGGTACAGAAAAAAGCGGTACAAATTCGACGACAACCCATTGGTATGGGTGATCGATTTCCGGGTTGTGAATCTGAGCAAGAGCACCTGACGAGCCGTACTGCGGCGAAACCCTGGGGAACCAGGGTCGTGTTCATGCGGGCAAGGATGCCCAGGGCAAGCCGGCGACTCCCGAAAGCCCGGCAATCACCGACCGCTTCAATCAGCCCATTCTCCGGCTGGCGTTGCGTCTCCCTCGGCGGGGCGGTGATCGACTGGTCCACGAGACGGACCATTTTTAACTCATTTTAGAATAACAAGAAAAGCGAGTTGGCGTGAACGGAAAACAGCTCAACCTTTTTGCTCCCGGCCTGAACGTGGAGTACGCGGTGAAGGAGGCGATGCAGCTCGCCGCCAGAAAGAGTGGTTTGTCCCGTGCCCAGATCGTGGACGAGATGGAAAAAGTGGCTGGCCGGAACGGTGTCAGACTCAACAGCGGCAGTGCCGCGCGACTCACAGAGGACATGCTGGACAAATGGCTCAATCCACAAGAATCGGAACGCACGATCCCGTTGAAGGCCCTGGTCATCTTTTGCCGGGTGACGGGCAGCCTGGAGCCCTATCAGGTGATGCTGGCTCCGCTGGAGGCCGAGGTCATCGCCGGAGAGGACGTGTTGCTGTTGCAAATGGCCAAGGCCCAACAGCGCATCAAAACGGAGCGCCGACGATTGCGCCGGCTGGAGATGCAGATCGACGGGTGAGAGATGGACGCAGAGTTCGCGCCTGGATGTTGTTGAAAGGGATCACCGGTCGCGATATCGCGCTGGCTACCGGAATCGCTTCATCGCATGTCAGTGCCACCATCCACGGCCGGAAGAATCTGTGTCTGGTGCTGCAACATCTATTGTTGTGCGGGTGTCCTGCTAAATTGCTGGCCATTCCTGAGCGGGTGATGAGGCGGATGGCTGATCAGTTCATGTTGGACTGACATGAACGCCTACACTGCACAAGAGCTTGCTGATTTGGCTGTGAGAAACGCGATAACAGGTGTGCCGACCAGCAAGAGCAGTGTTATTCGACTCGCAGACCGCGAATCCTGGCCGCGCCGCCCACGCCAGGGGCGGGGCGGCGGGTGGGAGTATCTCCCGCCCGAGCCGTGGCGCACCATGCTGGCGGTGCATGAATACAAGCAGGCCGCCCCCTCCTCCGCATCGATGGTTGCGGAGAATGTCGAGGCCGCAGCGCGGCAAACCGAGGCAGGCACGGAGAAAAAGGCCGCGCTGCGGCGCGATGCCAAATTGCACATCCTCGGCGCGTGGGAGCGGTTTCGCGCCGAGGGGAATCTGCCGGTGGTGCGCGGCATGGAGCTGTTCTGCGTGCTTTACGGTGCGATGGTGCCGGTCGGCAAGGATGGTTATTCCGGGGCTGGTGACTTCGATGGGCGGCGGCATGTGTTGGCCATCCCGGCGTGGGTGCGCGGCATGTGCCCGTCGCTTTGTGTCGCGACGCTGGCCAACTGGCGCAAGGCGCGGGATCAGGAGGGGGATGGCGCGTTGGCGGCACTGGCCGGGGCGTATGGCAACCGGCGCGATCAGGGGTTGATCGACCAGTGCGAGCCGCTCAAGAACAAGGTAATCGGCATGGTGCTCAAAACGCCGCATTGGAGCGGCCAGCAGCTGCGCAACGCGCTGTTGGCGGAGATCGGCGAGCAGGTGGAGGTGATCGAGAACGGTGCTACGGTGCGCCGACCGGTCCCGAGCGTGCGCAACCTGCAACGGTGGGTGGCGCAATGGAAAGAGCGCAACAAGTCGGTCTATGTCCGGGAGACCAATCCGGACAAGTGGCGGTCCGGGTTTGCCTTGTCCCTCGGGGATGAGGATGGGCATGTGGAGCGGCTGCTCCAGGAGTGGCAAATCGACGCCTCGCCTGCGGACCTGCTGCTCACCGACGGGCGGTATCAGCTTTATGTTTTGGTGGACCTCTACAGCCGTCGGATGCTGTGTCATGTGACCAAAACCGCCAAAACCGGCGCCACGCTGGTGTTGATCCGGCGCGCGTTGACCCTCTGGGGTGTGCCGGAGGTGATCCGCACGGACGAAGGATCGGATTTCACCAGCGAGGAGTTCGAGCGGGCCATGTCGTATCTGGGCATCACGCACGACGTGCGCGGCCCGTACCGGCCCGAGCAGAAAGGGACGGTCGAGGCGCACGTCAAGGTGGTACAGCATCAATTCATCAGCTTGATGCCGGGCTATGTCGGTCATTCGGTGACCGATCGGCAAAAAATACGGGAGCGCAAGGCGTTTGCGGATCGGCTTGGTGAGTCCGACAGCGAAGTTTACGCGGTGGAGTTGACCCGCGACGAGTTGCAGGCCCGACTGGATGACTGGCTGGCCCAGGTGCGCGATCACCAACCGCTGAAAGGGGTCTTCAAGGATTTGCAGCGGCGCGGCAAATCACCGTTTCAGATCTTCACGGGGTACACCGGAACGCTCCGGCGCATCGATGACGAACGTAAACTGGATCTGCTGTTGGCGCCGGTGCCCTCCTCCGGAGGCCGAGCTGCCGGTATCCGCACGGTCACCAGCAAAGGGATCCGGGTGGAGGATGCCTGGTTTTGGGATAACACCCTGTCCGATCCGCGTTACACCCGCCAGGAGGTGTTCGTGCGGATGGATCCGGATGATATGGGGCGGATTTGGGTGTTCGATGTCGAGCACGAGCGGTTCATCTGTCAGGCGGTCAATCAGGATCGGGCCGGGCTCGACCGGGCCGAGATGGCCACCAAAGCCAAGGCCGAACAGGCCAAGAAGCTCGCCGAGGCCCGCAAGCAGTTGAGATCCGCCAAGCGCAGCGTCAAGCCGCACGAGATCGCGGACGCGATCATTGCCAAGGGGCGCGCGGACAACGGCAACCTGGTTGCTTTCCAGGCACCAGCGGAGACGCACGAAACGCCGGCCCTGCAAGCGGCTGGAGAGGCGTTGCGGGCCATGGAGCCGGTGCAGCCGAAGGTGATGAACGAGCCGGAGCGGCAGGCGTATCAGGCCAAGGTGATCAAGTTGAGCGCGCCCAAGCCGCCACCGCCGGAGGATCCGGCCAAGGTGCGCTATGGTCGTGCCAAAGAAGTCGAGGCCCGGTTGTCCGCAGGAGTTGAGATCGATCGCGAGGAGCGCGAATGGTTCGAGCTGTATCGGACGAGTGCCGAATACCGGACCTGCGAGCGCATCGCTAATTACCAAAAGCGTATGGTGAACGGATAGAGGAGAGAAGAATGGAGAACGAAAAAATTACCAGTGTTGCCATGTTGAAAAATGTGGTCGCGGTCACCGAGGCCATGGAGCATGCCATGGCGCGTCCTGGGCATCTTCCTGGGCTGGTGTGCATGCACGGTTTTTCCGGGTTCGGCAAGAGCT
>JADGAY010000185.1 GCA_015231775.1 Magnetococcales bacterium
AGCCCGCCGCGCCGGCAGGCGACAAACAGGCGGTCCCGGAGCCTCCCGAGGCGGCTTCCGCCCCCCCGTCGCGGCGTCAGGGGGTGGTCTTCATGAAGAAATCCCCGGAGAGCGGCGCCAGCGACCCGGTTCCGGCGGCGCCATCCGGCCTCTCTGGCGCCCCGGCTTTTGGTGCGCTCACCCCAGCGAGCGACCCGCGCCCGCGTACCGAGCCGGTGGAGCTGGATCCGGACGAGGAGTTGGACCCGGACGAGGGGATTCCGCCCCTGACCCCCTGGTCACAGGCGTCGGACAATGGCATGGGGTTTGATGAGGTCGAAGAGTCGCATCCCGTCGCGGGCATGCCGAGCCCGGCGTTGAGCGCCGCGGACGCGGCGTTCGAGATGTATGCGGACCCCGATCTGGAGAGCGAAGAGGCCTCGGACGACGCCTTTTTCGACGCGTCGTCGAGTCTGGAGGATGCCCCTGTCCCCTTGCCGCCGTTGTCTATGTTGGCATTGCCGGAGGATACCGGCTATCACGGGCCGAGTCGCGAGGAGTTGCACACCACGGCGCGTCTGTTGGAGCAGAAGCTGGAGGATTTCAAGGTCAAGGGGCAGATCATCGACGCCCATCCCGGACCGGTGATCACCACCTATGAGCTTGACCCGGCACCGGGTCTGCGCGCGGCCAAGGTGATCGGTCTGGCGGACGATCTGGCCCGTTCGATCTCGGCGGCTTCGGTGCGGGTGGTGGGCAACATTCCCGGCAAGAACGTCATCGGCATCGAGATCCCGAACGCCAACCGGCGCACGGTCTATCTGCGTGAGATTCTCGACTCCGAGATTTTCCGCCAGGTCAAGAGTCCCCTGGCCATGGCGTTGGGTTCGGACATCAACGGGCGTCCGGTGGTGGGGAATCTCGCCAAAATGCCCCATCTGCTGGTCGCGGGCACCACCGGTTCGGGCAAATCCGTGGCGGTGAACGCCATGATCTGTTCGATCCTCTTTTCGTGTCGTCCCGAGGATGTGCGGTTTTTGATGGTCGATCCGAAGATGTTGGAACTCTCCATCTACGAGGGAATTCCGCATCTGTTGGCCCCGGTGGTCACCGATGTCAACAAGGCGGCGGCGTTGCTCAAGTGGGCGGTCGCCGAGATGGAGGAGCGTTACCGGCTGATGTCGGAGTTGGGGGTACGCAATCTCTCCGGCTACAACATGCGCATTCAGGAGTGTCTGATCTCCGGCGAGGAGCCGACCCGGCGGGTCAAGGTGGGGTTTGATCCCGAGACCGGGCGTCCGGTGGAGCAAGAGGAGCCGATCCCGCTGGAGAAGAAGCCGTTGATCGTGATCATCATCGACGAGTTGGCCGATCTGATGATTCAGGTAGGCAAGGATGTGGAGCCGGCCATCGCCCGGTTGGCGCAGATGGCGCGCGCGGCGGGTCTGCATTTGATCATCGCCACCCAGCGTCCGTCGGTGGATGTGATCACCGGGTTGATCAAGGCCAACTTCCCGACCCGGTTGGCGTTTCAGGTCTCCTCCAAGATCGACTCACGGACGATTCTCGACTCCATGGGCGCGGACCGGTTGTTGGGCATGGGTGACGGACTGTTCCAGCCCCCCGGCACCGGTCAGTTGCAGCGCATTCATGCCCCGTTCGTGGCGGATGGAGAGGTGCACACGCTGGTGAAGTTCCTCAAGACCACCGGGCGTCCGGAGTATGATCTTTCGATTCTCGCCCATGGAACGGGCGGAGAAGAGGGGGACGACATGGGCTTGGGTGACGGCATGACGGACGAGTATGATCCGTTGTACGACCAGGCGGTGGCGGTGGTGATTCGGGCGCGGAAGGTGAGCACCAGCATGGTGCAGCGTCATTTCAAGATCGGCTATAACCGGGCGGCGCGGATTGTGGATCGGATGGCGTTGGATGGTTTGATCTCCGATCCGAACCACTCCGGCAAGCGGGAGGTGTTGGCCCCGAATCATGGGGGGGAGCGGTGACAGGTTTTACGGTTGGCTAGCCCGTCCGCTTGACTACACCCCCACCCGCTTGCGGGTATACTTCCCCCCCTTCGGGGGCGTCCCCTGCCCGGCGGATTCCACCGCCTCCACCAACCGATCCACGGTCATGGCATCGGCCACCGACAACATCACGAACTGCACCCCATACAACTGCCGCGACACCTGCACATCCTTGCTGTCCCGCGCCTTGGTGATGGTCGTGACCGTGCCATGGGTGTTGATCGGCGTGCCCATCAGAATCTCACCGCGAATCGAAACCCCAATCCGGTCCCCACTCTCCAACGCGACCGACGGCATGTTGCAGGTAAACGAGAGACCACCCTGGGAGATGTCCACCACCTGGGCGGAAAAAGGCTCGGCACCACGCTTCTGAACCTGAACTTCCAACAACATGTCGTTGGGAATCTCCACACGCTGCTGAAACCGCTTGGTGGCCACCTGAAAACCCGGCGGCCATGAAAGCTCGATCGCCTGCCCGGTCTCGATCCGCTGCACCTTGCGAAAGGTCACCACGGTGCGAAAATACTCCAACCCCAAACAAAACCCCAACAACACCTTGGCCGCCTTGCGAATGCGCATGTTGCCATCCGGTGGCTCGAGGGGCGTGATCTGAATCCATGGCTCCTCCTTCGGCTCCTGAGGAGGCTCGGAGGCGCCCGGCTGAATCTTGGCGGCGAACTGGGCCAACATCAAATCAGCGGCCTTTTTCTTGAGATGACTTGAATCCTCGGAGAGCAGCAAAAGACGGGCGCCGTAATACTTCTCCTCGCCGTCCAAACGCACCTCCAACAACACGCTCTCACGCACGGCGCGTTGCAGAATGTCAAAAGTCGAAGGCTTTCCAGGGGAACTCTTGTCCATGACCACGCTCTCTATCGGTCCTTTCCAAAATCATGCGAACAGACATGAACAGATTAAATCAGAATTGATATGATTTGCAAGTTCAAGCAACAATCACACCACAAGAAAACACCGCTCCACACCTCCCGCAATCACGGTAACCTTTCGAATGAACAACGCGCGTCGCAACGATGCGGAACGCCCACCAGACACCAGACCACCCATCACCCCCACCAGCTATTGGAAACGGGGGGCCTTGTTGGGATCCGCCGGGGGTTGCGAAGGGTGGGCGGGCGGCATGCCAGGCCCCTCGGCACCCAACGGGGCGGGCGGATTGACCTGCTGGTAGCCGGCGGGCAGTTGGAACAGGGCGGGATCCTGGGCACCCTCACGGATGGCGGTGATCTCCATGGCGGCTTGACGCCCCTCGCCGAACCGAACCGGAATGCGCAACGCGGCATCGACCCACTGCTGATAGCTGTTTTTCTTCTCCTTGAAACTGTGGGTGATCTCCCACCTTTCCGTATCGCGCCCCTCGATCTTCTCGATGCCGAGCAGCTTGCGCTCCATGACCGGGCCGTCATCCGGTTGCTGACGGATGACGATGCGACGCTTGGAATCGACCCAGATCCGCACCACGTGTTGGGCGGACGGCCCTTTGGCCTTCACCGACCATTTTTCGGTCTGGATCCCATGGATGGTCTCGACGCCCTCGCGGGTGCAGGCGAGTTGCGGATCGAGCTTGCACGGGCCTTGCGGGTCATCCGGCATCTTCTCCACATCCGGACGGGGTGGCATGAGGGCCTCGCTCAACCCCTCGTGATACGCCTTTTTGTCCGGCATCAGGGTGTACGCCTTGCGCTCCGGAATGTTGACGATCAACACTTTCCGGGTACCCTGGTAGACCCCCTCGGAACGAAGACGGTCCGCGCCTACATGGAGCTTGCCGGAGGCCCGATCCTTGGGATCCACGGGGCTGACGATCACGGTATCCGCCGAGAAGGGGGCGCCATACCACGAGGCGGCGCGGGCGAAGCCGGGGGTGAACCCCACGAGCGCCACCCACGCCGCGAGCGTGCTCTTGAACAAGGATCGGGACACGGACATCAAAGGAAGACTCCCCCTCATGCTCGATTAAAAAATATGGCGATTCACCACCGCGAATGTCGAATATATCTTGGCGCAAACCCAAAAATCAAGATATACACATCCCGCGCGCCGGTATACCCTTGATACAAACCCGCGCCAGATTAACGTAAGACGATAACCCGTCATCCCCAAATCCAACGCAACCGCGATCAGGAGTGCATCCATGGCCATTCAACGTACCCTTTCCATGATCAAGCCCGACGCCGTGGCCAAAAATGTCATCGGCGCCATCTACGCCCGTTTCGAGGCCGCAGGACTGCGCATCGTCGCGGCCAAGATGATCCATCTCTCCCAGGCGCAGGCGGGGGCCTTCTACGGCGTGCACAAGGGCAAGCCGTTCTATGACGATCTGGTGCGTTACATGAGCTCCGGACCGATCATGGCCCAGATCCTGGAAGGCGAGGAGGCGATCGCCAAGAATCGTGAGGTGATGGGCGCCACCAATCCGGCCAAGGCGGCACCGGGAACCATCCGCGCCGATTTCGCCGAGAGCATCGAGGCCAATGCGGTGCACGGCTCCGACGCCCCGGAGACCGCGGCCCAGGAGATCGCTTTCTTCTTTGGTCAAATGGAGATCTGTCCGCGTTGATGGCTCTCGCTTCCGCCGCCCCACCGCCTGCCGGGGAACCGCTCGACACGGGCGACTCCCCGGCTCCACCGCTCTTCACGCCGTCGGCCCCCCTGCGCCTGACCGACATGACCCGCGAGGAGTTGACCCAACGCATGGTCGCCTGGGGCGAAAAACCCTACCGGGCCCAGCAGACCTGGTCCTGGGTCTATGCCAAGCTGGCCGGAACGGTGGAGGAGATGACCGATCTCTCCAAGACCTTCCGCGCCCGCCTGGGCGAGGTGATCGCGCCGCTGCGACCCCCGGTGATCTCCCATCGGGTCTCCGCGGATGGGACGGAGAAGTGGCTGTTGGACTGCGGGGACGGCGTGGCCACGGAGACGGTCTTCATCCCCGATGAGGAGCGCGGCACGGTGTGCGTCTCCTCCCAGGCCGGATGCAGCCTCGCCTGCCCCTTCTGTCGCACCGGCACCCTCCCCTTGCGACGCAACCTCACCACCGCCGAGATCGTGGAACAGGTGCTGTTCGTGCGCGCCACACTGGCAGTACGGGGCGTGCGGGTCACCAACGTGGTGCTGATGGGCATGGGGGAGCCTCTGTACAACCTCGAGGCGGTCACCCGCGCGGTACGGATCATCATGGACAACACCGGTCTGGCGATCGGTTGTCGCAAGCTGACCCTCTCCACCTCCGGGGTGGTCAACAAAATGGAGGAGGCGGGACGCAACTTGAACGTCAATCTCGCCATCTCCCTGCACAGCGTCCGCGACCCGGTGCGCGATCAACTGGTGCCGATCAACCGCAAGTTCAACCTGGCGGCCCTGCGCCGCGCCGCCCTCGCCTGGCCGATGCGCGGACGGGATCGCATCACCTGGGAGTATGTGCTGCTCAACGGGGTCAACGATTCGCTCCAGGATGCCCGCGAACTGGTCAACTGGCTCAAGGGGATCCCCTCCAAGGTGAACCTGTTGGCCTTCAATCCCTGGCCCGGCGCACCCTATACCCCCACCCCTC
>JADGAY010000186.1 GCA_015231775.1 Magnetococcales bacterium
GTTCGATTCGTGCAGGTTTGGTGATTCCATTCATGGAATCACCAAACAGCCTCTCATGAAAGCATCGACCATGCCAAAAATGTGGCAACCCAAGCTCCCCGATCCCAACCCCACCACGGATCCACGACGATGCGCGAGATCATCCTCGGACTCTGGGACGGCCACGACGCCGGCGCGGCCCTCCTCATCGACGGCCGCCTTGCCTGCGCCATCAACGAAGAGCGACTGACGCGCCGCAAGCTCGAAATCGCCTTTCCGCGCCTGGCCATCGCCGCCTGTCTGAAGCAGGCCGGCATCCGCGCCGACCAGATCCACCAGGTCGCCGCCTGTACCACGGATCCGGCCAAAACCCTTACCCGTCTCCTGCCCGCCACCAAGGAGCGCTATTACCAGGTGCGCCGCCACCTGATCGAGCCCTCCCCCCTCGATCCCTGGACACAAACCGCCAAGCGGATCATCACCCGCTGGCCGGGCAACGCCGCCACCCGCCAGCTCTCGGAGCTGGCGCTGCGGCGTGAGCTGCACCACCTCGCCATCCCGGCCCCGATCACCTGGCACGATCACCATCGAAGCCACGCGGCCACGGCGGCCTTCGGCCTCGGGCTGAACGAAACCCTGGTGGTCACCCTGGACGGGGTGGGCGATGGCCGTTCCGGATCTCTGTACCGCTTCGATGATGGCCGCCTCGCCCCCCTGGCCTCGGTGGCGGCGCGCGACTCCCTCGGGAGCTTCTTCGAGTGCGTCACCCGCCTTCTGCATCTGCGCGAACTCGAGGACGAGGGCAAGGTGATGGCCCTGGCCGATCACGCCCCCGAGATCGATCCCAAGGACAACCCGTTGCTGGATCTCTTTGCCATCGATGGACTCGGCATCCGCGCCAACGGTCGCGACATCGAAGGGGCGGTGCGCCGGATCCACTGGCGTTACCCGAACGAAACCCTGGCGGCCATGGCCCAACAGGCCCTGGAAACCTGGGTGGTGACCTGGATCGGCCACGCCCTGGCCGCCACCGGTCTGCGCCGGGTGGCCCTGGCAGGGGGAATTTTCGCCAATGTGCGGCTGAATGGGATGATTCGACGGTTGCCGGGGGTGGAGCGCTGTTACGTCTTTCCGCACATGGGGGATGGGGGATTGGCGGTGGGCGCGGCGTGTCTGGCGGCGACCCAGGTGACCCTGCCCCTGATGGAATACTTGTTCGTCGGTCCAGAGGCTGGCGCGGAGGCGATCGAGGCGGCCCTCGCCAGGAGCGATCTGCCCCATCGCCGCTGCGCGGACCCGGTGGCCGAGGCGGCGCGCCTGTTGATCGGGGGAGGGATCCTCGGCTGGCATCAGGGGCGCATGGAGTACGGACCGCGTGCCCTGGGCGGACGCAGCGTGCTGGCCCGACCCGATCTCCCCGGCCTGCGGGAGCGGCTCAACCGCCGGCTGAAACGACGCGCCTGGTATCAGCCGTTCTGTCCGGCCATGCTCGACGGCGAGGCCGAACGGCTGCTCGAGGATCACCACGGTCCCCCCGATCGCTGCATGACCAGCCTCTACCGCCTGCGCCCGGCCTATCGCGGGGTTCTGGCCGAGGTGAGCGGCGCGGAGGGGCGTTGCCGCCCGCAGATGGTCCCGGAGGAGGATCCGGGCCGTTACGCGCGGCTGCTCCACGCCATGCGCGCCGCCACCGGACTCGGGGTGGTGCTCAACACCAGCTTCAATCCCCACGGCGAACCGCTGGTCAACACCCCGGAGGAGGCGTTGCGGGCCTTGGTCACCATGGGACTCGACCATCTGGTGATCGGCGACTGGATCGTGGATCGGCGTGACGAATAGGGCCCGCGCCGGTCAGCTCAACACCCATACCCCGTGCCCTTCGATCTCATCGTGCATGGCATCCGGCGCCAAATCGAGTTCACCAGGCCAACTCACCGCGCCATGATCGATGAAGGCGCTCGCGAACAGCGCGTCATCCCGCAAGATGGAAAAAACGCCGGCCTGTTCGGAAAAGATCAACCCTTCCATCTCCACGATCCCCTCCACACCATCCAGGAAACGCACCCAAAGACGGTAACCGGGCATCACCCGCACCCCCACCACGCTCCAAGGTGACCGGGGAATCACGCCAGCGGCTGGATTCCAAAAGGCTTCTGTCTGAGTCTGCATCGCTGCCAATCCTCCAGCCATTCTTGTTGATCATGACCGGCTTGCGTGATACTCAGCTCAACACCCACACCCCGTGCGCGCGGATTGCGTCATACATGGCATCTGGAGCCAAATCCAAATCTCCGGGCCAGGAAACGAAACCATCTGTAACACGCAACCGATTGAAAATATCGGGATCGCGCAGAACGGAAAACACGCCCGACAGATGGGACGGCAACAGTTGCACACGACCGGAGAGTCCATCCGCAAAGGTTACGGAGAACTCCAGATGGTCGAGAATCTTGGCTTCAACGACATCCCAATGCATGGCCCTGCTCCCTGATTCAACGCAAAGGTTCGTCGTAGAACATACGAATCATAATACCATAGAAACTACTGATTGTCGGCATCTTTATTCGCTCGGCAAAGCTTGTTGGCCCCCAGGTCCGAACCGCTCCCAGATCCGCTCCAACGACTCAAAATCCTCTCGCCGCAGCCGCGCCGGATCGATCTGGAACCCGAAGGTGCGATCGAGCATGGCGATCAGCGCCACGATGGCCAAGGAGTCGAGCAGCCCCCCGGACACCAGCCGCGACCAATCCGCCGCTTCGATCATGGGCTGGATCGAGACGATCTTCAGGCGCATCAGCGCCAGAAAGTGCGCCCTGGTGCCATCCCAGACATGCTCCTCCGGGGCCGGATCGTTGGGCGCCAGATCCAGATGACCGAACCGATCGGTCAGCAGTTTCAAAACCACCCCCTCGTGGGCCGGATCCAGATGGGCCTTGTCGCACAGCAGGGCCGGATCCAGATAGCCATCCGCTCCCAGAAGCGGGGTGCAGAGATCCAGACAATGGATCACCAACTCCCCGCACAAGGCCCTCATGGCCGCATAAAACACCCCCTGCCAATAATAACGCGCCTCCGGCGTGCCGCGAATCGGCCAGGTGAGATCACCGTTGTCGATGTTCTCCGGATGGGTGGGGATCCCGGTCAGATAGGCCAGACGACCGGGCCAGAGCCGCTTGAGCAGGCCAAAGAAGGCCCGATACTGATCGACCGCGCGCGCGATCCGCGCCGGGGGATCCGGATCCACCGGGAAAATCGAACGGCACTCCGGCTCGCCGCAGGTGACGATCAACACATCGGTGGGTTGGAGCCGTTCGACCAGGGCGGCGAAGAAAGGGAGGCTCTGGCGCCAGTTCTCGGACCAGAGCAGTCCCACCCAATGGCCCTGGATGCGTCGGTAGCGGTTGTGATGGGTGGTCGGGCCGCTCCAGAAAAGCCGCGCATGGCTATCACCCACCAGATGGACCGTGGTGTTGAGGGCGGTCTCAAAACGGCGCAGATTCTCCAGCCGGGCCATCTTGCCGCTGGAGGTCTTCTTCAACCAGTTTCTGGGCACGCACGCGACCTCGGAGCGGATGTCGAACAGGGCATCGAGCCGCTGGCGCAATGTCGCTCCTATCTGGCGGCCCCTCTCGGGGGTCAGATCCTCCGACGGCTCGAAGAGCACCAGCACCTGTTCGGAGTCGAGCCCCGGATCCTGTCGCCCGATGGCCACCACGCGACCGGGATGGATGGGGCCACTCCCCTCGGCGGCAGCCTCCACATCGGCGGGATGGATGTTTTTGCCGTTGTGGATGATCAACTCCTTGATCCGTCCGGTGACGTAGAGCCTGCCATCCCGCATGAAGCCCAGATCGCCGCTGGGAAACCAGCCGTCGTCACGGGGGGGCGGTTGACCGTGATAGGCCGACACCGCGCACGGTCCGGACAAGAGGATCTCCCCCACACCCTCCTCGTCCGAGCGGCAATCGATGCGCACCCCGACCCCTGGGACCGGCACGCCGCAATCAAACAGCGCGGTGGCCTCCGGGGGAACCGTTTCCGGGTGCTCACCAGCGCGCCCCTCACCCAGAACCGTCACCTGGCGTCGTGCCAGGGCCATGCGATCGACGTACAGCAGGCCAGGACTCTCCCCCATCGGGGTCAAGGTGGCGGCAAAGACGTTCTCGGCCAGGGCGTAGCAGACCGCCAACTGCCCCCCATCCACGCCAAACGCGGCCTTGAATCGGGCGAAAGCGCCGGTCGAGACCGGTTCCGAGCAGTTGATGAAGCCGCGCATGGTGCGCAGGTCATACGTACCACCCACCCGCGCCAGCCACGAAAAGGCAAAATTGGGCAACCAACAGAGGGTGCCGCCGTACCCCTCGATCACCGTCAAAAGCCAGCCCGGATTGGCGGCCCATTCGAAGGTGTCGAGCAGATGCAATGGGGTACCGGTGAGCAGGGCGGGCAGGAAGACCCCGGCCAGACCCATGTCGTGGTAGAGGGGCAGCCAACTGACGATGCGATCCGTGGCCGGATCGAGCCCCAGGGCGTGGGCATGGGCCGCGACCTGGGCCTCCAGCATGGCCGGGGTGATCGCCACCGCCTTTTGCAACCCGGTGGTGCCGGAGCTGCACTGCAAAAAAAGCGGTCGATGGGGATCGAGCGCAATCGGGGGAAGTTGCCGAGGATCGCCGGCATGTTCCGGATCCTCGGGCGTCAAAAGCTCCGCGCACACCTCCCGGTCACGCGACTCCCCCACGAACAGGCACCCGCCAAAGCGCGCCCGGTAGTTTTCGAGCTTGAGGGCGTAATCCTCGGGGGTGATCTTGCGACTCGGGTGGGAGATAAAGGTGGGGAGCCGACCAGCCAGCATCGCCCCGAACCAGGCCGCAAGCATGGAGCTGGTCATGCGTCCGAAGATCGCCACCACCCCCTCGGGACGCGCCGCGATGCGTGCGGCCCAACGCCGGGCCTCCAGGCCGAAGCGCTCCACCGCCACCGCCTCCACCGGCCCGTCCGCCGAGGGGTGCAACCAGAACAGCGTCTCGGGGGATCCTCCCGCCAAACGCTCAAGAAAGGATTGGATCATGCGGATCACCGTTTATGAGGATTCCTGGGAGCGCCATCCACAGAGGTGGCTCGCATCTTGCTTTTCATGACCTGCAATCGCCTCTCAATCCAGCCAAACCGGAAAAAATGGCCATGAAACGCCTGTCAAACCCTCCATCTTTTCTGCCAAACGGCATTTTCCCGCAACTTCTGTTCCACATCCAGGAACCGGAGTGCAATGGATATGATTTCCACTACCATGTCCAGGAACAGGCGGAATTCCTCATCGGCAGGGCCGCGCTGCGTCTCCACCCGTTCGACGGCATCCGGATTCTGTTGCAAGACCAGGGGGTTTCGTTGCAACATGCCAGGATTTTCCCGCATGCCAAGGGATTCTGGATGATCGAGGATCTGGACAGCTCCAATGGCACGTTCTTGCGTCCGCCAGAGCCGCATCACGCCCCCTGGCACCGACTGGAGGAGCCCGCCCCGCTCCCGGAGTCCACGGTCATCCGCGTTGGACATACCCT
>JADGAY010000187.1 GCA_015231775.1 Magnetococcales bacterium
TCGGATCGATTCGATCTCCAGATCCCAATCGGGAATGACCGGATGGGCAATGGTCATGCCTGGACGCCTCCCGCGGGGGCGGCTGGGGCCGTTGGAGCGGGTTTGAACGGGGCCCTGGGGGGCTTGATCGTCAGCGCGCCATCCTTGAGTTCATAGACCCGATCGGCGAGCTTTTCGAGGGACGGACGATGGGTCACCATGATCAGGGTCGCCTTGCCGTGCATCAACTCCAGGGCATGCTTCAATTTCTCGTCGCCGCCGCTGTCGATGGCGGTGTTGGCCTCGTCAAAAAGCAGGATGCGCGGCGCGGAGACCAAGGCGCGGGCAATGGTGATGCGCTGCTTGATGCCGCGTGGAATCGACTCGTCGGCCCCATCGTCGATGATGGTTTCATACCCCTTGGGGAGCTTGGAGATGAAATCCTCCAGTTGCAGCAGATTTGCCGCCCGCATGGCCGCCTCCTCCCGCTCCGGACGGAACATGTGGATGTTCTCCAGAATCGTCCCCTTGAAGAGCATGCCGGTTTGGGGCATGTAGGCGACCTGTTCGTGCAGGGAACTGGTATCGTATTGGTTGAGATCGTAATCGTCGATCAAGACGCGTCCAGAGGTCGGACGGATCGCCCCCATCATCAGCCACAACAGGGTGGTCTTGCCGTTCGCGCCCTGGATGGCGATGGTCTCCCCCGGATTGACCACCAGATTGATCTCCCGCAGCACCATCGGCGCCACCGGCGGCTTGGCGTTGGGATTGGCTGGTCCCTCGGGCATCTCGACCGGATAAGCGAAGCTGACGTTCTCCATCACCAACCGGCCCTCGACCTCGGGCAGGGGTGGGGTGCCGGGCGGCACGTCGGGCTTAAGCTCGAAGATGGCGTTCAAGCGCCGCCGGGAGACGCGAATGGTCTGGAAACGGGCCCAGATGGCCACGGCGCGCTGCAACGGCTGGATCGAGCGTCCGGCCAGCATGCTGCACGCCGACAGACCGCCGATGGTCAGATCATGGTTGATCACCTGGATGCTGCCGAAGGCGACGATGGCCACGGTGGTCAACTGGGCGAAGAAGGAACCGATGTTCTGGGCATCGGCGCTCTGCATGCCGACGTTCTGGGCCCCCATGGCACAGGCGTCCTGCAACCGTTCGTAGCGGCGCAGCATCATGGCCTCCATGGCCATGGATTTGACGGCGTGGATGCCGTTTAACACCTCGATGATGAAGTTGACGCGGATGTCATCCGCCTTGACCCGCTCGGAGACGGCGTGATGGAGCTTGTCGCCGATGTAGAGGGTGAAGAGCACGAACAGGATGAAGACGATGATCGGGATCAGCACCAGCAATCCGGCCAGATGATAGATCATGATCAGAAAGATCGGCACGAACGGCAGATCGAGGATCACCAGCACCGCGGCCCCGGAGTAGAAATCCTTGATGACGTTCAAGGCGTTGAGCCGTTCCAGATGGACGCCGGAACCGGTTCGTTCGTAGTCGGCCAGATTGAGCGCGAACAGCCGCTCCATGGCGCTCACCCCGGCGTTGTGTTCGAAGCGGGCCCCCAGCCAGGCGCCGATGTACGAGCGTCCCATTTTAAGCAGGGCTTCGAGCAGCATCGCAACGCCCACGCCGAGCAACAGCCAGCTCAAGGTACTGACGGCCTCGTTGGCCAGGATGCGGTCATAGACCTGGAGTAGCGTGAGGGGCAGGACCAATGCCAATAAATTCAGCATGGTCGACACCACCATCAGATCCCAGATCGAATCCGCCACCACGGAAAACGGGGTCAGGCGCGCGGGCCAACCCTCTTTGGAGAAAAACGCATCCTTCACCATGCCCAGTCCCATCCCACCGAACTTGGAGGCTGTTTGACGATTCAAGGCCACGCATCGCCAAACGATTCCGGAACGAAGCGGATTCAAACCGG
This sequence comes from Magnetococcales bacterium, assembly GCA_015231775.1. Taxonomy (GTDB): domain Bacteria; phylum Pseudomonadota; class Magnetococcia; order Magnetococcales; family Magnetaquicoccaceae; genus Magnetaquiglobus. The sequence goes on from JADGAY010000187.1 coordinate 1,919, forward strand.
AATCTCAATTAAACTTGCAATTTGGCGGCCATCCAAGGCCCGTGTCGGGATGTGCGGCCAAGGCCGAACCGCCTGTTTCCAGAACCCATGCAGCCTGTTTATCGGTTGACGACTCAACCATCACAAGAGCAAATATCAAAATATCCCGTATCCCGGGAACACCCCCAACCCTCGGACACCCCTCAAGCGGTCGCAGAAACACAACAGGCACAATATTTGCTCATACATGAACCATCGTCAATTGGATTTCTTGCAATAATGGAACGACGTGTGAAAAGGGGTTCACTCACCGCCGCGCTGTTGGCATTCATGGCCTTGAGTCAGAGCACCACGGCGTGGTCTCTGACCCTCGGCGATGCGGTCAACGAGGCCATGCGCGCCAATCCCAAGCTGCTGGGCGCCAGCCAGGAGCTTGAGGAGACGCGCCAGCGCATCCGTCAAGCCTATGCCGGTTATCTGCCCACGGTGGATTTCAACATGGGCACCGGTCGGGAGTGGACCAACACCCCAAGCAGTCGTTTCACGGCCAAGGGGGGATTGACGCTCGATCGCGGAGAGGCGGGGTTGAACATCAACCAGCCACTCTTTGACGGTTTCAACACCCTCAACAAGGTGGAACAGGCGCGCGCGCAGGTGCAAGCCGAGGATTACGCCTTCCTGGACACCGCCGAAACCGTCACCCTGGATGTTGCCCTGGTCTACGCGGAGGTGTTGAAACAGCGCCGTCTGTTGGCGTTGGCCAAGGAGGCGATGACCATCCATTCCGAAATTCTCGTCAAGACCCGTCAGACCATCAAGCTCGGAATCACGGCGGAGATGGATGCCCGTCTGACCGAAAGCCGGGTGGCGCTGATCGCCTCGGAGTTGGCCGCCACCGAAGGGCAGTTGCGTGCCGCCGAAAGCCGCTTTTCGACCCTGGTGGGATTTCCGCCCGGCGATCTTGAACCCCCGCTGATCGACAAAAAATTCCTGCCCAAGGAGCGTTCCGACGCCCTGGAGACCGCGCTCAACCGCCATCCGTCCTTGTTGTCGGCCAGGGCGAATCTGGAGGCCTCCCGCGCCGAGAGCAAGGCCAGCGCCGCCTCCTTGTGGCCGAAGATCAGCCTGGAGATGGCCATGTCCGACAGCAACAACGCAGGCGGCGATCGTGGCTACTCCCAGGACGCCTCGGCGATGCTGCGTTTCAAGTACAATCTGTTTCGCGGGGGGGCGGACAGCTCGAAATTCAAGGAGAGCACCCACAAGGCAGCGCGCATCCGCGACAAGATGGAAGAGACGCGGGATCAGATCGAGGAGAAGGTGAACCGCTCCTGGAACACCCTGATCGCCTCCCGCGCCCGGTTGCAGAGTCTGGAAAAACATGTCGAGACCATGCGGTCGGTCCATCGGGATCGTCAGGAGCAGTATCGACTCGGCAGTCAGACCATGCTCGACTTCTTGAACTCCGAGCACGAACTGCAAGCCGCCCGGCGGCTGTTGGTCGAGGAGGAGTTTCAATTCCTGATGGAGTCGTTCCGGCTGCTCTCCTCGATGGGACTCCTCAAAGAGACCCTGATCCAGCCGGATCCCACCCCACCGGAACTCGTGTTGCAACCGTTCCAGAAGGCCCAGGAGCACTCGCGGGAATCCCAGAGCGCTCGCGCGCCCGAGCCCCTGCCCTCTTTGAATCCCTCCGGGCTGTCGAGCACCCCCGCCGCCGCGCCCAAACCGCCCAAGAAATCCCCCCCAACAGCCACGGAACGCCCCGCCCCCGCCGTGCTCCCCACGGATGCGCCGCTGACCCGCGCCCAGGAGGAGGCGATGGACCAGTTGGTCGAGTCCCTGTTCCTCCCGGAGGCGGAACAGAACGCCTCCCTGCCCCCAGACGAGGCGGTCGCGCCACCCGCGAGTTCCCAGGTCGCCCCACCCGTGACCGGTGAGGAGAAGATCCTGGCGGAGGAGGCCCGCGCCGCCCTGCTCGCCACCGCCGGTCAACAGGGCAAACCCTCGCCCCGCGCGGTCAACCAGGCCCTGGAGGCGCTGGCCGAGACCATGGACCGCTCCAGCGACGCCAACCCGGCCCCACCGTACAACGATCCGCACATTCAGGCCGATGCCAACGCCCAACCCGCCATCACCGAAGGGGATCGGGTCACCCCCCGCGAGTTGGCCAAGCTGATGAGTCTGGAGGAGCGCCCCCCCAACGCGAAATATCCGCCGGTGGATCTGTTGCACTACACCATCCAGATCGGCGCATTCGACGACGAGGCCTCGGCGGTGAAGCTCATCGGACTGTTGCAGCTCAAGGGGTACGATCTCTATTTGCAAGAGATCCTGGAAGGAAAGGATAAGATCTGGTATCGGGTGTCGATCGGTCGTCTGGAGAACGAAGCCGAAGCGCGCGCGCTGTTGAAACGATTCACCGAGCAGGAGGGGAGACCCGGTTTCATCACCCCGATGGCCCGTCACGGAAGCTCGTCGGTGGAGCAGTCGCTGCCGTTCGCCAACGCCCCGATTCCGCCCCGCGCGCAGAAGCCATCCGCCCCTCAACCGTCCCAACCGGCCACCCCGGAGAGCCACGCCCAAGCGGCGAAATTCATCAGCCCGGCCCCATCCGTGGCGAATGCCGCCTCGTTCCAGCCTCCGACCACGACCAGCCTGGAGGGGTTTGCCGTGCAGGTGGCCGCCTTCCGCAACCCCATGGAGACCGAAAAGCGCCTCGAACAGCTCGCCCCCCAGGGGTTCGACCTGCACCTGTGCGAAACCCGCGACGCCCAGGGCCACAACTGGCAATTGATCTGGATCGGTCGTTACGACACCAAAAGCTCCGCCCAGGCGGCGGCGGAAGGGTTCTTCGAAAAGAGCGGCCAGGCAGCCCAGGTGGTCGAAATCCGTCCCTCCACCCCCGAGGATCCGCAACTCATCACCCGCATCGGCGGGGGGATGTGATTGTTTAACTCGATCCGTCCGAACCAGCCCTCGTTTTCCAAGCGGTAATGAGCTTCTGCTCCAGTGCCAGTTCATGGTTGAGGACCACGACCGCGTTCGGATCAAAAGACCAGGTTTTAACGGTTGGGCGCAACGCGGATCTCAACGCGGATTGCAGCGGGTCCAGCCACGCCAACGGATACCCATTTATCACCAGAACGAATTTGACGTCCACTCGTGTAAAATCCAGCTTCATGAAGGCCTCCGGCAACCCCTGACCGGCTGCGCCATGTCGTCCCAGGCAGGCTGCCCAAACCAGGGATAAGGTTTTGACCAGCTTCTCCCGAATCTCGCAACAGATGAACCGTTCAAACCTGTCATGCGCATCCAGTTCAGAGGTCATGGCTGAACTCTCCGGCTCGGGGCAGCATCGAGATGTCGTGGAGATCTCTTGATCAGCAGGTTTCGGCGCACTCTCCTTGGCCTCCACGATCCACATCACCTGTTGCGATTTATTGTTGGTACGCAACAACACGAACTCAGCGATCTTGACCCCTTCTCGCTTCTCCTTGTACAGACTGCTTTCTTCGACACGAAAGCAGGATCCGTCCGGAAACGGTCCAAAGGTCATCTTGGATTCGTCAAAGGAATCGGTGGTCA
>JADGAY010000014.1 GCA_015231775.1 Magnetococcales bacterium
CTGCTGAAAGTCAAGGCAGCTGCTTGACGGGGAAGAATTGGCGCATACGATCATGCTAGCGTATTGCCGTTGCGCATCTATCTGTTCCCTATTGGTCGATGGCTGGTTGGTGATCACAAGGGGCTGGTGTCGGTTTTTCTGGCCACCTATGTTGTGATTACCTGCATGATCTTTCCATTGGTGGTGCTTTTTGCCGCTGAGTTGCGCTTCGTAGCATATCATGATGCCGGAATCACCAGAATTCATGGGGTGATGGTCGTTACTGAAATTATTTTAATCTGGTATTTCTGGCCAAAGATTACCAGTGATCATGTTCTGAGTTTGGAAAGACAGTATACTGGACAAAGAGGAGACGGAAAATTTGACTTCGTGATTCATGTGACCGCCATGGCTCTTGGAGTCGGAGTGTTTCCAGAAGGTACGTTGATGCTATTGCAGGAAGCTACTGCAAAGAAAGATTCGTTTTTAAATTGTCTAGTGGTGAGAGGTGAGATACTTGTTAAGGATCCACCTACTCAAGAGTTGATCGCTGCATATGTGGCAGGCAATAAACATCCTGACCAGGTTTGGTTGGATCATTCACAGGGATTGGATTTGAGTGGAAGAGATTTGCATTGTGCTGATTTTTCTGGGTCACGGTTTTTTAACGTAAAATTTGGAGATGGGATAAATTTGTCTGGTGCAATATTTAGGAGTGGGTATCTGAATTTTGCACAGTTGAAGAATGCTAATTTGGAGTCGTCAGATCTTAGTGGAGCAGAATTGGTGGATGTCAATCTGGAAGGCGCCTTGTTGCATAATACTATTTTGAATAAAGTGAATTTAACTGGATCCAATCTCATAGAGACCAAAATGGATAATGTAAAATTGTTTTCATCAAATCTGATATTGACAATATTGTATGATTCAGAAATTAAAAATACAAATTTTCGATTTGCAAATCTTAACTACTCTCAAATAGATGAAATTATGTTAAAAGATGGCGATAACAAATTTGCAAATGTATTATTGACCGGAGTAATTGTAAAAACGAATAATAATTTAAAATATCATAAATCTAAATCTGATTTTTTAGAACAATTCTACAGTGAGCTTTTATATAGTCATAGGGTGTGCCAATCTTTTATTGTTATGGAAAGACTTTTAATTGATGTAATGCTTTCTTATAGGGCCAGGGTATTAGAATTAAAAGTCGATAGAAGTTTTGAAAAGATGCTTATTGGTTTGTCTGAAGATGTATGGTTGGAGTTCGTAAAAAAATAGCACAATTAGACTGTGATAATAGTGTATGGCCATTTATAAGGAAGGAGAAAATAAAGAAGCATCAAAAAGATTTGCTGTCTATCTTGGAAATTGTCGAAGCCAAGAAAAGTGCAGCATCTGCCAGTGCTGAAAAGGGAGTTGGCGAGGAAAAGCCCTGATCCTCACGGCATCATCACCAACCTGAACCCCACATGCACGTCCGGGTGGGTGGGGTCGATGCCGGTGCGGTTGGCGGTGCGGGCGTAGTCGGGCCAGACCGCCCAACTGCCGCCGCGAGCGGTGCGGAAGAACCCTTGGCTCGGTCCCTTGGGATCCTCCTTGGGTGAACTGGCGTAGTAGCTTGGGGCGTACCAGTCCGCCACCCACTCCCAGACGTTGCCGATCATGTCGTAGAGCCCGAAACCGTTGGGCATGAACATCCCCACCGGCGCGGTCTCCGCGTAGCCGTCCTCGCAGGGGAAGACGTTCCACTTCGGCCAGGCCTTCTTGGCCGTGGCATCCCCCACATTGGCGTGACGGCAGCCGTCGCCAGGGGTATCCCCCCAGGGAAAGGCGGTTTTGGTGCCGGCGCGGGCCGCGTACTCCCATTCGGCTTCGGTGGGCAGACGGAAATGGACCCCGCCGCGTCCAGACATCCACCCGGCGAAACGGGTGGCCTGATCCCAGGTGACGTTCACCACCGGTTGCAGATCGCCGTTGAGGTCATGGCCGTCATAGGCCCCGCTGACGTGTTGATCGTCGAACCGATGGTACTGACCGTTGGTTACCTCGGTGCGGCTCATCCAGAAACTCTTCACGCACACTTCGTGAACCGGTTTCTCGTCCGGATCGTTACCCTCGCTGCCCATCTGCATGCAACCGCCGGGAATCTCGACAAACTCCAATCCAGTCATCGGCTCGGCCTGTACCCGCCACTGACCGTTCACCTCCCCCTTTTTCAACACTTTGGGGGTGGCCTCGGGGAGTTTGGGTTCCTGTGCGGGTGATTTTTTCGCCAGTTCAGATTCGTCACGGGGGGTGGTCACGGACCTGTCCGGGCTCGGTTGAGGTTGGGTCGCGGCAGACGTGGCCTCAACCGGTTTGCGCGGTTCATCGGGTTGCGGCAGGTCGATGGCCGGTTTGTCGAGGGGGGCGGTGGGTTCGAGGGTCCACGTCGCGTCCGGACCCGGCATGGGCGGGGGAGGGGGCGGGGCGGGACGTTTGCTCTCCGGGGTTTCGCTCCACTTGTTCATTTTTTCCGCTTTGGCGACCTGTTCCTTGCCGCCATCCTCTGGCGTGTCGGGTTTGGGCGCGGGTTCCGTCTTGGGTTTGAGGGGTTTGGCCGGCGGGCTCTTGGGTGCGGTTTCGGCCTTGGCGCGGCCTTTGTCGGCGGCGGGCAGACGGTCGATCATGGCCTGGACACGTTTGGCCTTATCCGTGCGTTGACGCGCCAGATTGGGATTGCCCTCGGCTTCCGCCTCCTTGGAGAGTTCCTGGAACGAGGAGACGATTTTTTTCAAACCTTCTCGACCTGTCGGACTATCTGGATCAAGTGCGAGGATTTTTTGGTACTTTTCGAGGGCGTTCATCCCTGTTGGTTGCGTGAACCGGTGTCCATGCAGATCCTTTTCGGCGCTGGCCGCCAGGGCTCGGATGGTCTCCTTGGGGTCGGCGGCGTGGGCATCGCCCCAGACCAGGGGGGTCATGAGGGTCAGCAGGGATAGGACCGAGCGTGGGAAACGGGACAGGGAGTGGGATGAATTCATGGCTGGATCCGCGCATCGCATTGAAAGACGATTGAAATTCTTTTATTTTATGACCGGTTGAAACCGTTTTGCAAGGATTGCCGCATCTCTCTCCCAAACCTGGACCAAGGATGACAACATGGCGACATGGCGCAAGCGGCTTTCCGCCTGGATGATCCGCCGGCGGGCGACCATCTCTGGAGCGGAGATTCTTGCTTCGACCAGCGGCGGGTGGTTGGCCCTCGCCAACCACGATCACCGTTTGGACTGGCTCCTGATGGCGCCGTTTCTGCCCGATGGCTGCCGGCTCGCCCTCCACCCGAGCGAAATGCCACCCACCTGGCTGCGTGCCTGGTGTCACTGGCTGGTGTTCATCCCCCTCGATCCCCTGGAACCCGAACAGCTCAAACCCCTGGCGCGCCACCTGAAAGAGGGCGGTCGGGTGGCACTCTTTCCCAGTGGCGGCGGCTTCGGGGATGGGGCGGTGGGACGGATCCACGCCGGTCTGGCCCGCCTGCCGGAGATGGCCGGCGCGCCGGTCATAGGGATGTGGATCGATCACACCGCCTGGTGGCGGGTGAAGGGGTATCGCCCCAGACCTTGCCTGACCATCTTTCCACCACGCCATCTGGATCCCGGACACGGAGCCGATCGCACACGCGCCGCCGAGTTGGCCCTGGCATCCCTGTTGGAAGAGGCCGCCCTCAACGCCCACCATCAGCCGTCCACCCCCTGGCTGGGTCTGGTTGGCATGGCCCAGGCGTTGGGACGCGCCTTTCCCATTCTCACCGACTCCACCGGCGCGCGTTTGAACTACGGCGGCGTGCTGTTTCGCGCCCGACTGCTGGGACGACTGCTGACCGCGCGGACCCAACCCGGCGAACGGGTCGGGGTGCTGCTGCCCACCTCCGCCGGCTCCCTGGTGGTGCTCTTCGCCCTGTTTGCCACCGGTCGCGTGCCGGCCCTGCTCAACTTCACCGTCGGACCCGCCACCGCCCGATCGGCCTGCCGCACCGCCCACATCCGCCTGGTGCTGACCTCCCGGCGCTTCGTGGAGAAGGCCAATCTCGGCCCTCTGGTCGCGGAGTTGGCCCAGGAAGTCACGGTGCTCCATCTCGAGGATCTGGCCGGTCCGGCCCGTCGTCCCTGGAACCTGGCACGGGCCTGGCTGGTCTCTTTCAGCCGCTCCGGACCGCCGGTGACGCCCCATGACGAAGCGGTGATCCTCTTTACCTCCGGCACCGAGGGCGAACCCAAGGGGGTGGCCCTCTCCCACGCCGCGATCATGGCCAACATCCGCCAGGTCCAGGTGCGCGTCGGGCTGCTCTCCGCGCCGGGAGAGGATCGGATGCTCGACGTGCTGCCGCTTTTCCACGCCTTTGGCCTGACCGTCGCCGGACTCGCGCCGCTCTTGTCGGGCTTTAAACTCACCATGCACCCCTCGCCACTCGACTACCGCGCCATTGCCGAAATCGCCCAGCGCCTGCGACCCACGCTCCTGGTCGCCACGGATACCTTCCTGGCCGGCTACGGACGGGTGGCCCATCCCGGTGATTTTCAATCGTTGCGCCGGGTTTTCGCCGGCGGCGAACCGCTGCGCGAACGGACCCGCCATCTGTGGTTGGAGAAATTCGGCGTGCCGGTCTACCAGGGCTACGGCACCACCGAGTGCGGTCCCGCCCTCTCCGTCGATACTCCGTTGCTCAAGGGGGATGCAGGCTGCGTGGGTCTGCCCCTGCCGGGGGTGACCATCATGCTCGAACCGGTGGATGGGGTCCACGAGGGCGGGCGGTTGCTGGTGAGCGGTCCCAACCTCATGCTCGGGTATATCCCGCCGCGCGGCGATGGAAGGGTGATCCCGGTTCACGCTTCCGGACCGGGCGCGGGGTGGCACGATGTGGGCGATGTGGTGAGCGTCGATGGGCATGGCTTCATCCGGATCGTCGGACGGCTGAAACGGTTTGCCAAGATCGGTGGGGAGATGGTCTCCCTGGCCGCGGTGGAGGCCCTGGCCGAGGCAGCCTGGCCCGACTATCGCCATGCCGCCGTGAGCCTCGCCGACAGCCGCAAGGGGGAGAAGATCCACCTGGCCACCGAGTACCCGACCCCGGATCGGGAAACCTTGATCGCGGTGGCCAAACGGGAGGGGATGTCCGGACTGTTCGTGCCGGGTCGGATCGAGCACATAGCAACCATTCCCCAGCTTGGGCCAGGCAAGATGGATTATCAAAGCGTAATCCGGTTCATGGAAACCGGTATATGAATGAACCGGGAGAATCGGTGGTTTAGCGCGCGAAATCAGTCGGTTTGTACGCTTTCCGCCTCCCAGGCGTGCAGGCCGGACTGGATCTGGTTGCGGCCCGAGAGCTTGGCCATGTAAAGCAACTGGTCGGCTGCGGCCAGAAGCTCCTCGGGTTCGTGTCCGCGTTTGGGCGTGACCGAGATCACCCCCATGCTGATCGTCACGATGTCGGCCACATCCGATTGGGGATGAGGGATGGCGAGAGATGCCACCGCCTGCTTGATCTTCTCGGCGGTGTATACCGCGCCCTGCAACGGGGTCTCCGGCAGGATGCAGGCGAACTCCTCCCCGCCATAGCGCGCCACCAGATCGGTCTTGCGCTCCAACGCCCGCGACAGGGCACTGGCGATCTGGCGCAGACAGATATCCCCGGCCTGATGACCCTGACCGTCGTTGTATTTCTTGAAATAATCCACGTCGATCAGCATCGCCGAGAGCTTGGAATCATGACGCATGCCACGATGCCACTCCTGGCGCAGAAACTCATCCAGACTGCGACGGTTGGGGATGCCGGTCAGGCCATCCAGGGAGGCCAGACGCCGCAACAGGTCGCTCTGGCGTTTCAGATCGATGTGGGTCTTGACCCGGGCGCGCAACAAAAAAGGCTTGACCGGCTTGGTGATGTAATCCACGCCGCCCGCCTCGAAACCGATCGCCTCGAACTGCTCCTCGCCCATGGCGGTGACGAAGATCACCGGAATGTCCCGTGTCGAGGGGCGGCTTTTCAGACGCCGACACACCTCGTAGCCATCCATGCCCGGCATGATCACATCCAGCAGGATCAGATCCGGTCCCTTCATCTCGGCCAGATTCATCGCCTTGGCGGGGTCGGTGGTGAAGAGCACCCGGTGATCCGGTTGCAGAAGCTTGGCCAGCACCTCGATGTTGGTCACCTCGTCATCCACCACGAGTACCGTGGCTTGTATGTTCTCTAGCGCCATGCCTTGTAACCCTCAAAGATCAGTCGGGAACGGTGATCCGCATCCTCTTCTCATGCCTGCCCGGCCCATGCCGCCAACTCCTCGGCCAACTCCATGGCGGCCTCCTCGAACGCCAGCATCTCCAGATGCTGCTGGATGCGATCCAATCGCCCGGCGTCCGCCCGACCATGCAAGCGCGGACGCAGCGTGGCAAACCGTTCACGGGCCTGGAAATCTCCATCGTTCAAAAGATCCAGCAACCGTTCCATTTCGCCAGGCGGGAGACCGGGCAGCTCCAGGGGTTCGATCGCGAGAGCCGGGATTGGTTCCTTGGCGGCATGCCGGTCGATCGCCGCGATCAGGGTGGAAACCTCCGCGCGCAACCCGTCCAGTTGCTTCCGGGCGCCGTCCAGATCCCCCTCCTTGATCAGTGTCTCCAGCCGCGAGGCCTGCTCCGCGACCCGGTTGGCGGAGAGATTCCCCGCCACGCCCTTCACGCCGTGCGCCAATGCCCGCGCCGTCTCCGTGTCGTCACACGTGAGCGCCGCGTCGATCCGATCCGGGGTGTCCCGGTGGGCGGTAACGAACTGACGGGTCAAACGCATCAACAGCTCCACATCCCCATCCAACCGCTCCAGGGCCGCGGGGATATCCATCCCCCCGATCTCGGCAGGCGGAATCTCGGACGCGGGAACGACCAGCGCCGCATTGGACGGCAACCGCTCCTCCACTTCGGGCAACGGCCCATCCTCCGTGCCTGGCGTGGCGTTCTTGTCGGGGATCAGTCCTCCCAACACCGCGAAGAGTTGCGCGACATTGACCGGTTTGGTCAGATAGTCGTTCATGCCGATCGCCAGACATTGATCCTTCTCGCTTTTCAAGGCATTGGCAGTCATGGCGACAATCGGCATCCGCGCGGCGTCAAAGCGCATGCGCAACCGGCGCGTGGCCTCGTAGCCATCCATGACCGGCATCTGCAGATCCATCAGCACCAGATCGAACCGTTGCGGATCCGCGAAAATCCGTTCGACCGCCTCCTTGCCGTTGGCCGCATGTTCCGAGGCGATGCCGGCCTTGGCCAGAATCCCCTCGGCCACCTGCCAGTTGATCTCATGATCCTCCACCACCAGAATGCGTGCGCCCCTCAGATGGGCGGGGAGGCGCTCCTTGCTCTTGACCGGGCCGGACTCCGTGGCCTGGGCCGCAACCATGCCCCGACCGAGGGCTTCTTGTATGGTGTTGAGTAGCGTGGAGGGGGTGACCGGTTTGAGCACGAAGCCGTTGATCCCTACATCCTTGGCCTCGCGCATCACCTCTTGACGCCCGTGCGCGGTCACCATGATCACCAGGGAGGAGTTGTTGGCCACGATCTCGCGAATGTGGCGCGCGGTTTCGATGCCGTCCATGTCCGGCATCTGCCAGTCGAGCAGAATCAGATCATAAGGCCGCTCCCAGGAGTCGATGGCCCGACGCATTTCGTCCAGGGCATCCGGGCCCGAGGGGACCGCTTGCACCGTGCAATCCAGACCACGCACCATCTCGCTCAGAATCATCCGCGAGCTGTCGTTGTCATCCACCACCAGCACCCGCAGAATACCTGAATGGTGGTTGCCAAGCGAAATCTGTACCGGTTCGTGGGCGAATTGTCGCGCCAGGGGGACTGTGAAGGCGAATTCGCTTCCCGCGCCGGGCGCGCTGATCACCGTGAAAGCGCCGTTCATCTGATCCACCAGACTCTTGCAGATCGCCAGTCCCAAACCCGTGCCGCCGTAATGGCGGGTGGTGGAGGAGTCGGCCTGCACGAACGGCTGGAACAGACCGGCGATCTGCTCCTCGGTCAGACCGATGCCGCTGTCCTTCACCGAAAACCGCAGGCGGGCCGTTGTTTCGGTCACCTCCAACGCCTCGACCCGGAAGACGATCTCTCCGCTCTGGGTGAACTTGATCGCGTTGGTGCCGAGGTTGATGAGAATCTGCTCCAAACGCAGCGCGTCGCCGACCAGGGAACGGGGCAGATCCGGCGGGAGCGCGAAGAGGATCTCCAACCCCTTCTCCTCGGCGCGCATCGAGACCATGCTGGCCACCTTCTCCATCACTTCGCCGAGCTGGAACGGGTGGAACTCCAGTTCCATGCGTCCGGCCTCGATCTTGGAGAAGTCCAGAATATCGTTGATGATTCCCAGAAGCGTCTCTGCCGCGTACTGGATCTTGCGCATGCGGGATTGCTGACCCGGCGTAAGCGGCGTCTGCGACAACAGATACCCCAGACCGATGATGGTGTTCATCGGGGTGCGGATTTCGTGGCTCATGTTGGCCAGAAAGAGACTCTTGGCGCGATTGGCCGCCTCGGCGCTCTCCTTGGCCGCCAACAGGGCGGCCTCGGCCTGCTTGCGTTCGGTGATGTCGCGGATCACCGCCGAGAAATAGCGTGTCCCATCGGCATGGGTCCAGGCGTTGAGCGACATCTCCAACGGGAACTCCTGGCCATCCTTGCGTCGCCCGCTCATCTCCGTGGTCAGGCCCAGCATGGGGGCTTGTCCGGTCTGGCGGAACCGCTCGAAACCCACCCGATGGGCCTCGGCATAGCGATCCGGGATCAGGGGCCGCAGGGTTTGACCGAGAATCTCCTCCTTGGTGTAGCCGAACAGCGCCTCGGCCCCCTTGTTCCAGAAGATGATCTTCTGATCGCAATCCACGGCGATGATCGCATCGCGAATCGACAGGGTCACCGAACGGAACCGCTCCTCGCTGGATTGGAGACGCGCCAGGGTCTGTTCGTGACGGATCATCTCCTGACGCATCTTGAGATTGCTCGATTCGGCCTGGGCGATGGCGTCGTTGAGCGAAGAGAGCATCTGCTTGCGTTCGGAGATGTCACGCAGAAAGGCGGTGAAAAAGGTGAACTGCTCGCCAGGGATCACCGTGATGGCGATTTCGGTGGGAAGCCGCGTCCCCTTGGCGTTGATGGCATAGATCTCGATGTGCTGGTTGATGACCCGTTGCTCCCCGGTGGTCAGATAGCGGGTCATCCCCTGCCTGTGGGATTCACGAAATTCCGGGGGAATGATGGTTTCCGAGATGTCGTGACCCAGCACATCCTGCTTGCGAAAGCCGAAGGTCCGTTCGGCGGCTTTGTTGAATTCGAGGATTCGACCTTGGGTGTCGATGGAGATGATGGCATCCAGGGCCGTGTCGAGAATGGCGCGGTTGCGCTCCTCGCCGTGGCGCAATTCGGCGGTGGCCTTGCGCAGATTGCCTTCGATCCGCGACAGGAGGTGGCGGAACATCCAGGCCAGGAACAGGGCGCTCAGGGTGATGCCGAGGATGACCCGATTTTTGTGGGCATTGGTGATCTTGTCCAGGGCTTGATCTTCGTAGATCACCAACAGCCGCGCCACGTCCCGCTCGCGGATGTCACGGAGCGGCAGGGTGAAGTGATGCCGATGATTCCCTCCCTCCACGTCGGAGAGGAGGACCTCGAAGAGACCGCTATTCCATTGGTTGGCGCGGACCTGCCTGGCCATTTCCGGTGGCAGGGCATGGGAGGTGCCGACCGAGCGCACCACATCCGGAAAGTGATCCCACTCATCGGAAGCGGTCGGATGATCGGTTCGCCCCTTCCAGGCATTCAGGTCGAGATGTGCCTTGTTGAGGAACAGATGCAGATCGGCTTGCAGGATCTTGCGCAAAGTCGGGAGCATGCCGGCCAGATCCTTGCCCATCTCCAACAGACCGATCAACACCCCATCGACCTTCCAGGGCAGAACCACCCGCAGACTCAACTCCCCGTTCAGACCGATTTCCAGACCGTGGGCGGTTTGCAGGGATTCGATCGCCAGACGGGTGGAGAGTCGCTGGATGCGATCCCCGTGCAGGGTTGGGTTGTGGACCCGCAGGATATTGGTGCCGGTGGCGTCGTGGAAATAGAGATGGGAGATCCCCTGTTCCCGCTGCCAGTACTGGAGCATGGGCAGGGTCTTGCGCAGCAAGGCGTCGCGCTGCCGGGCGAGAAAAAAGGTTTGGAGCTCCTGGTCATGGGTGAGGCCGAGCAGTTGACCTTCCATGGCGCGGCGGCTCTCTTCCAGGGTCAGCCGCAGGGCGGAATCGACTTCCTGCTGGAAGCGGTTGTTGAACCCCTGCTCCTGTTCGGAGTGCATCCAGTTCAAGGAGAGCAGGAACAACCCCAACAGCGCCCCATAAGCCAACAAAAACGAAGCGATGATCGGCTTCTGGATGCGCCAGATGCTGTTGTCTTGAGATGACGCCATGTCCTGGATTTCCGGTGAGGAGATGGTGGATTGAATGGAATGATGCGCCGATCATGCACTGGTCCAACATTATATCATGTCAGATTGATCTAGCTTTGGCCATGGGCGTTACAAAGAGATACATGAAACGGCTTTGGGCGTGAGGCTCTTGTGAAGGCTGTTTGGCCATGACATGAACTTTGAGATGGGCTGGCATACGGCCAGATGGGCTCGGTGCGTTTTTCACGAAAAATCCTCACCTCATGCGCGCGAAGCGATTATACTAATTCCTTTTTCAATAGGTCTTTCAGGAGAGTGATTCATGGCGCGCGGCAAGTCACCGCCGAGGCCCGAGGCGGGTCGGGCGGATCTGTTCGATCTGGTCTCCGATTTTCCCCCGCGTGGGGATCAGCCGGGGGCGATTCGGGGGTTGGTCGAGGGGTTGCGGGGTGGCAAGCGGGATCAGACCTTGCTCGGGGTTACCGGCTCCGGCAAAACCTTCACCATGGCCCAGGTGATCCGTGAACTGGGCAAGCCGGCGTTGATTCTGGCCCACAACAAGACCCTGGCGGGCCAGCTCTACGGGGAGATGAAGGCCTTTTTTCCCGACAACGCCGTCGAGTTCTTCGTCTCCTACTACGACTACTACCAGCCGGAAGCCTACGTGCCGCGCACCGATACCTTCATCGAGAAGGATTCGGCCATCAACGACCGTATCGATCGGTTGCGACACGGGGCCACCCGCTCCCTGCTCTCACGTCGCGACGTGATCATCGTCGCCTCGGTCTCCTGCATCTACGGCATTGGTTCGCCGGAAGCCTATCAGGAGATGTCCCTCGAGGTGGCGGTGGGGCAGGAGATCGACCAACGCGTCCTGCTGCGCAAGCTGGTCGAGATGCAATACACCCGCAACGACATAGAATTCGCCCGCGGCACCTTCCGGGTGCGCGGGGATACGTTGGAGCTGTTTCCGCCCCACGAGGAGAATCGCGCCGTGCGGCTGGAGTTCTTCGGCGATTTTCTGGAACGGTTGCGCACCATCGATGCCCTCACCGGCACGCCCACCCGGGATCTGGAGCGGTTCGACATCTTTCCGGCCAGCCACTATGTGACGCGGCGCGAGGTGGTGTTGCGCGCCATGGAGGAGATCAAGCGCGACTTGGCCGCGCGTTTGAAGACGTTTCGCGATCAGGGCAAGCTTCTGGAGGCGCAACGCCTCGAAACCCGCACCGCCCACGATCTGGAGATGATGCGCGAGGTCGGTTTTTGCACCGGCATCGAGAACTACAGCCGCTATCTGACCGGGCGGGCGCCGGGGGAGGCGCCGCCGACCCTGTTTGAATATCTTCCCGATGATGCCATTCTGTTCGTGGATGAAAGCCATGTCACCTTGCCGCAGGTGCGCGGCATGTCGCGGGGGGATCGCAGTCGCAAGGAGACCCTGGTCGAATACGGTTTTCGTCTTCCGGCGGCCCTCGACAACCGACCGTTGACCTTCGAGGAGTTCGATCGCATGCGCCCGCGGACCATCTACGTCTCCGCGACGCCGGGCGCTTATGAGCTTGAGCGGAGTCACCAGGTGGTGGTCGAGCAGATCAACCGTCCGACCGGACTCCTGGAGCCGGTGTGCGTGGTGGTTCCGGCCTCCGGGCAGGTGGATCATCTGTTGGCCGAGATCCGGACCGTGGTGGAGCGGGGACAGCGGGTGCTGGCGACCACCCTGACCAAGCGCATGGCCGAGGATCTGACCGAGTATCTGGAGGGGTTGTCGATCCGGGTGCGGTATCTCCATTCGGACATCGACACCCTGGAGCGGCTGGAGATCATTCGCGATCTGCGGCTGGGGGTGTTCGACGTGCTGGTGGGGATCAATCTGTTGCGGGAGGGGTTGGACATCCCGGAGACGGCGTTGGTGGCGATTCTCGATGCCGACAAGGAGGGTTTTCTGCGTTCCGAGACCGCGTTGATCCAGACCATCGGGCGGGCGGCGCGCAACATCGATGGCCGGGTGATCCTTTACGGCGATCAGATCACCGGCTCCATGGAGGCGGCCCTGCGCGAGACCCAGCGTCGTCGCGTCCTGCAGGAGGCGTTCAATCGGATGCATGGCATTCAGCCGGTATCGGTGCAAAAACGGGTCATGGATACGCCGGGCGACACCTTCGGCGCGCGGACGCCCGCCGCGCCGGCGCGGGTGCGCGTCGCCGAGGAGGGGGAGGGGTATCGAACCCCGAAATTGGATCCGGCCCGCGAGATCAAGCAACTGGAGAAAAAAATGAAGGAGGCGGCAGCCAATCTCGATTTCGAGCTGGCCGCGCTCTATCGGGACCGGCTGATCGCCCTGGAAGAGGAGCTGCTTTTGCCAGGGTTGTCGTTGGCCGATGACCCCAGTTTGCCGGGCAAACGAGAACGCGCGGGGAAAACCCTTCCGAAAAGGTGATATTTTGTTATAATGCGTCCCGCGTGGGGCGCGATGACGTATGGGGCATGAAGCCGTGTTCCGGCCTGACCGAGGCTGGAGATACCTTGGAAACGTTTGCATGGGGGAGTGTTCGGGATGACTGGCGGGCTGGAGAAGATCGTCGTGCGCATCGATGCGGACCTGGCCGAGATCGCGCCGGGATATCTGGAGAATCGCCGCAAGGATCTGGAGCAGATGCCCCAGGCGTTGGCGAGTGGGGATTTCAATCTGTTGCGCACCCTGGGACACCGCATGAAGGGATCCGGGGCCGGGTACGGCTTTGATGCGATCAGCGAGATCGGACGGGCCATCGAGGAGGCCGCCAAGCGTGACGATCCATCGGGCGTGGAATACGGCGTCGCCGAGTTGGCCGCGTACCTGGAGCGGCTGGAAGTGGTCTATGGCTAGTTCTCGTCCAGGGATCTTGGACGTTCAACCGTGGGAGGAACCGTGAGATGTCTACTCCGGATCACGTCCTGGTGGTGGACGACGACCCCGACATTCGCACCCTCGTGGGACGGCTGTTGGAGAAGAACGGCTTTCGCGTCAGCAAGGTGGCCGATGGCAAGGGTTTGCGGCAACTGCTCGAAAAGAGTCAGCCCGACCTGATCGTCCTGGATCTGATGCTGCCCGACGAGGATGGTCTGGTGTTGTGTCGCAATCTGCGCTCCCGCTCCAACATTCCGGTCATCATCCTGAGCGCGCGCGGCGAGGACATGGATCGGATCATCGGTCTGGAGATGGGCGCGGATGACTATCTGGGCAAGCCGTTCCACCCCCGTGAGCTGTTGGCGCGGGTCAAGAGCGTGTTGCGGCGCGCCCGTTCCCTGCCGGGGGATACCCAGGAAGAGGATGCCAACACCACCTATCGTTTCGGCGGTTGGGTGTTGGACGTGCCCACCCGTCAGCTTTACTCCCCAAAATCCAAGAAGATCTTTTTGAGCGGCGGCGAATTCTCCCTGCTGCGGGTGTTTCTGAACCATCCCAATCGGGTGTTGAGTCGTGACCAACTGTTGGATTTTTCCCACGGTCGCGAAATCGAACCCTTCGACCGCACCATCGACATGCAGGTGAGTCGTCTGCGGCGTCGCCTGGGCGACGATCCCAAAAAACCATCACTGATCAAGACCGTGCGCAGCTCCGGGTATGTTCTGGCGGTGCGCGTGGAGCGGGGAGGTGACCAGCATCATGATACGGACGATTCAAGTCCTGTTGATTGACAGCGACCGCTTGCGGCGCGATTTGTTGCGTTCCATGCTGGAAGGGGTGGGGCTTGAGGTGTTGGGCGCGCCGGTCGAGGGGTTGGGGTGGCGGGTGATGCGCGCCGCGCCCTGCGATCTGGTGATCACCGATCTGCCGTTGACCGACGCGGAAGGGTTGGAGATCCTGCGGGAGTTGCCGAGCGCCTATCCCGAGACCCACATCATCGCCTTGATGGATGGCATCGAGGTCCAACGGGAGGCCCGTGAGCTGGCGGACGACCGGTTGCGCGATCGGGTGCGGGTGCTGCTCAAACCGGTGTTCCGGGGGCAGTTGTTGACCTCGATCCGGGAGCTGTTTCCGGATTGGCATCCCGAAGGGGGGACGGATTGGCACCGGGAAGGGGTGTGATCCGAGGGGTATGGAGATGGCGGGTGGTTTTGGCATGCGGGAACCGCGTGAGAATCGGATGAGAACGAGATGAAGGCGGTGGTTCAGCGGGTCAGCGAGGCCGGCGTGACCGTGGACGGGGTGGAGATCGGCGCGATCGGCACCGGTTTGGTGGTGCTTGTGGCCGTGGAGCGCGGCGACGGGGAGGGCGAGGTGACCCGCATGGCCCGCAAGATCGCCGGCCTGCGCATCTTTCCCGACGAGCGGGGCCGCATGCACCATTCGGTGCGCGATCTTCACGGCGGGGTGCTGGCCATCTCGCAATTCACGCTGGCGGCCAATCTGGAGAAGGGGTTTCGTCCCTCCTTCGACCACGCCGAGGAGCCGAATCGCGCCCGGATGCTCTTCGATGGTTTCTGTCAACGCCTGCGGGGCGAAGGGCTCGAAGTGGCCACGGGTCGCTTCGGCGCCGACATGCGGGTCCGTCTGATCAACGATGGACCGGTCACCTTCACACTCTCCTTCACGCCGGGTGGTGCCGAATAAGCCGCGTGCCGCCTGCGACCGCACCGTGTTCCGTCGGCTACCAGCGTTTGATCCCTCTCCTGATAAGCAGAACGAATTCGTTTTTTGATGGTTATGGTTGGTTGAGTTGTCGAGTCGTGACCGATTATGTGTGACTTCGGGATGGTGCGGATGGATAACCATGGCAGGAGATCCTCATGAGAATCGACCGTCTGATCGTGAAGAATTTCAAATGTTTCGAGGAGCGGGAGTTTACGTTCCACCCGGAGTTCAACCTGATCGTCGGCATGAACGGAACCGGCAAGACGGCGATTCTGGATGCGCTGAGCGTGGCGGTGGGTAGTTGGTTGATAGGTTTCCATCATGGTGAGGATGCGCGTCCTGTCCGACCTGCTGATGTCTTACTCAAACCTTTTGTCCGTAAAGAGATCGACGATGAGGGACAACAGTATTCCAGAGTTGAATGGATATCTGTTTATCCTTGTAAGTTCGATATGTATGGCAGTGTGCTTGATCGAGACATTTCTTGGAGCCGATCTTTCGATTCACCAACACTAGGCGCTAACCTTTCGCCGAAGAATATCCTAGTATTAGCCAGTGGTGCCGATTTGTCGATCCAGCAGGGGAAAGAGATCATTTTACCAATGGTTGCGTATTACGGAACCGGGCGTCTGTGTGAGAATTCCCGCGAGTCCTATGCGGTCTCGGACCCTGTTAAAGTGGCCAACAAGGAAGAGTCGTCACGGTTGGCTGGATACAGAGGGAGTGTGGATCCGCGATTGTCCGTCAGCCAACTCATTCATTGGATTGCCCAACAGTCGTGGATAACAGCTTTCATGCGCTCTCATGGGAATTCCCCCATCTTTACAGCCGTGAAGAATGCCTTGATCTCTTGTGTGGAAGATGCCACGGATCTCTATTTTGATCCTTCGCTTGGTGAGGTCGTGGTCGAACTTTCCAGAGGAAAGCTGCCCCTGTCCTATTTGAGTGATGGACAAAGAAGCATGCTGGCCATGGTGGGGGATATCGCCCATAGGGCGGCCAAGCTCAATCCCCATCTTGGCGGCAGGGTGCTTCTGGAAACCCCTGGCGTGGTGCTGATCGATGAGCTTGATCTCCATCTTCACCCCAGATGGCAACGGCGTGTCATCGAGGATCTGCGCAAGGTCTTTCCCCGGATTCAGTTCATCTGCACGACCCACTCCCCGTTCTTGATTCAGTCGCTTCGCAGTGGCGAAGAGTTGATCCTGTTGGATGGCCAATCATCTGCCGAGCTGGGCAATGTTTCGATCGAGGAGATCGCCAGAGGGATCCAGCAGGTGGAGAATCCTCAGTTCAGTCGGCGCTATGCGGAAATGCGGGATGCGGCGACCGATTATCTGCACACCCTGGATGAGGCATCCCGATCCCCGCGTGAGGCGCTTGAACATTACAAGGCGCGGTTGGCGACCACCATCGCCCCCTTTGCGGCTAATCCAGCTTTCCAGGCGTTTCTGGAGATGAAGCGCGTGGCGACGTTGGGGGAGTGAGCCATGAGGCCGATATGCCGAGGGCAGGCACCTTATCCGGATGATTACGCTCATTATCAGGATGCCAAGCCGGATCTGGTGGCGCGCCTTGGACCGTACTGCAGTTTCTGCGAGAGGCGGATCGCCACCCAACTGGCCGTGGAACATGTTCAACCCAAGGGACGACCCGAATATGCCGCTCTGATTGGACACTGGAACAATTTTCTACTGGCCTGCGTCAACAGCAATTCGATCAAGAAAGACAAGGATGTGGATCCGGCCAAGCTGCTGCTTCCGGATCGTGACAATACCTTTGTCGCCTTTGAGTATCTGCCTGACGGCACCATTCAACCCTCTGAATTGGCAAATGCCAAGGGACTCGGGGATATTGCCGAGGATACCCTGGGTTTGACCGGTCTGGACAAAGGAGTCTTGAAAAGTCCAGACGCCAAGGGCCGACAGGTGGCCCTGGATCGCGTCTCGCAAAGAAAGGAGACGTGGATTATCGCAGAGGAGGCCCGGAACGATCTGGAAAAGAGTCCGGGCAATCCGTCCCTACAGGACTATATTGTCAAGTTGGCCGAGAAGACCGGTTTCTTCAGCGTCTGGATGACCGTGTTCAGGGAGCATGCCGACATGTTGCGGCATTTGGTCCTTGGGTTCGTGGGAACCGCCGAAAGCGGCTGTTTTGACGCGCAGGGTGGCGCGGTCTCTCCCGCGGCCAATCCGGATGGTCTGGCGGGGGGCGGGAAGATTTGAGGCGGATCCGGCTCTATCTCGACTCCAGCGGCTTGGAGAGATGTCGGTCGGTGATCAGGGATGGGGGAGGGTGGAGGTCGCCGGATGCGGAGCCGTCCCCGTTGGTTTGGGCCAGGGTCGGCTTGGGTGGAGGCTCGACCCGCGCCAGATGGCGCGAGGCGGAGGCGGGACGGGTTCCGATCTGATCGAGCAGTGCCGCCCACTGGATGCTCTTCTCCTTGAAGAGCTGTTCGTGATGTTCGGCAGTCCAGGAGAGGAACGGCGCCGGGTTGAGATATTGGTGGATGAAGCGCACCTCGTAGTGAAGATGGGGGGCGGTGACGATCCCGCTTTGGCCGGTCAGGCCGATCAGATCCCCCTTGCGCACGAAATCTCCGGCCTTGACGTGAATCTTGTTCAGATGGCTGAAGGTGGTGCGGAAACCGAAACTGTGGTGCAGACTCACCACCTGTCCCAGGCCGTTGAGCCCCAGTCGCCCGTTGTCCACCCCGGCAAACTCCACCACACCATCCGCCGTGGCGGTGATCGGCGTGTTCATTGGCGCCTTCAGATCCACCCCTGGATGAAAGCGGGTCTCCTGATGGGTGGGATGCATGCGGAAACCGAACGGACTGTTGATCCCCTGAAACGGAACCGGATAACCGGTGGGAATGGCTGCCCCGAACAGTGCCAACTGCTCCCGGTTCATCAGATAGGGGTCCAGGGCCTCGAGCAGGGTTTCGTTGACATGCACCTCCATGGGCGAGAGCGCCTTGCCATCGTTGCTCGTGACCGGCAGGCCATCGGGTTCGGGTTCCTGGGCCTCCGCCTGATCGCTGGCAAACAACTCCTCGAGGGCCTCCGCGGTGGGTGCGAAGGTGGTGTCGCCCGCCATGACCTGGAGCGGACGTTGGCTCTCCCGCGCCGCGCCATGTCCCTGCTTCAACCCGTGCGTCGCCTCCCCCGTCACGATACCGGTGGGCGTGGATCCGCCTCGGGTGTTCAACCAGATGATTACCGCCGTGCTGGCCACCAGGGCCGGAATGAGCAGGGTCAACAATCTCGGAAAGATCGCGCGCCAGAAAAGATCGACCATTGGCGCGCTGTTTTTTATCCATGTACGGCGTGAATGGTTGCGCAAGAACGCCGGAATGGGATATAACGATAGCATGCGAGAAACTCCCGAACTCGGAATGATCGTACCCTCGTTTCCATATCGGGTGGGATGGGGTCGGGGTGAAAGGTTTTCGCGTCACGGTTGAAAATCTTTGTTCCATCCATAATTACCGAAATCAAGGTCTGCCGTGAAAATCCTGATTGCCGATGATGATGTCAACAGCCGGGTGATTCTCAATACGATTCTCGCTGAGCATGGGGCCTGCCACGAGGTTGGCAATGGCGTCGAGGCGGTGGCGGCTTTCAAGGTCGCTCTGGAAAAGCGGGAACCGTTTCAGTTGGTCTGCATGGACATCATGATGCCGGAAATGGATGGTCAGGAGGCGGTTTTGGCCATTCGCGCGCTGGAAAAGGCCCATCACGTCTCTTCCAACGACGAGGCGGTGGTGATCATGACCTCGGCATTGGATACTCTGGATTCGATCATTCGTTCCTTTGACCAGGGCGGTTGCAACGCCTATCTCGGCAAGCCGATCCGCCGGGCCGCGTTGTTGGAAAAGATCCGCAATTACGGCTTGATATGAACAGAACCGGCTATTCGAAGACCGCGGTCAAGATCCTGGAGGCATCCCTGCCGTTGTTTGCCGCGCGCGGATACAACGGCGTGGCCATGCGGGATATCGCCCAGACCGTCGGCATTACCGCCGCCGCGCTCTACAATCACTTTTCCGGCAAGGAAACCCTCTACTTCAAGGCTTTGGAATATGCCTTCGCCGACAAGGTGGATACCCTTTCCGAAGCCTTGCGCGTCGAGGATCATCCCGAAGACCGTTTGCGACAGTTGATCACCTTCTGGATCGAGATCTTCGGTGGGGATGTGATCCTGCGTTCCCTGTTGCAGCGTGAACTGTCGGATGCCGACGAACAGCGTTTGCGCCTGTTGTTGGATCGGGTGTTCCTGCCGGTTTACGAAGGGAGCACCGACACCCTGGTGTTGCTCTCCCGTGGAAAGACCGATACGGTTTTGCTCTTTTTCGCCATTTTGGGGGTGGTGCTATCCCATTTCCAGTTGGCGCCGATCCGCAGGCGTCTGCCGGGTGCCCAGCCTGAACATGAAGATGTCGAGCGGGTTGCCACCCATCTCACCATGCTTTTGTATCATGGTCTGGCGCCGGTCGTTTCGGTGCATTGATTCTTATGAGCGGTTTGCAAGAGTCGTTTTCCGGGGAGACCCTCCTGAAGGCGGCCCTGGCGCGCTATCTGGAACAGATCTCGGTTCACAAATCCCCCACCCAGCATGCCCGTGAGCGGCGCAAGGCTGGTCAAATCGCCGCCCGTTTGGGTGAAAGTCCCCTTGGAGAGATCACCGCACTGGATGTGAGCGGGTATCGCGATACCCGTTTGCGTGAGGCTTCCGCCGCGATCGTGCAGGGGGATCTGGATCTGTTGCGTGAGTTGTTCGAGGTGGCGGTCGCGCGTTGGGGGGTGGTGCTGGATGGCAATCCGGTGGGTGGCGTGGCGCCGACCCGGGCGGTCTTGGATCGGGAGCGCGCGTTCAAACCCGGCGAGTTGGCCCGTTTGCTGGCTGCCTGTGATCGCCGTCCCACGCCGATGTTGGGGTGGATCGTGCGGATTGCCTTGCAGACCGGGATGAGCAAGGAGGAGATTTTGCGGTTGCGGATCGCGGATGTCGATCTGGAGGCTCGGATGGTCACCATTCCCAGGGTGTTGAGTCGTCCGATGCGCCAGGTGCCGTTGACGCGGGTATTGGTTGGGGTGTTCCGGGAGGTGTTGAATTATCCGGAGCGTCCGGAGGGTGAGACGTTGTTGTTTTTTGGTGCCATGGGTTCGTTGGGGATTCGGCGTCCGTTGGCGATTGACAAGGGGTTTCGTGCGGCGGTGGTGCAGGCGCGGTTGAAGGGGTGTACGTTTGGGGATTTGCGGCATGAGGCGGTGACGCGCCTGGCCGAGGTGGGGTTGAGTGTGGTGGAGGTGCATGCGGTGGCGGGGATGCCGATGCCCCGTGGGGTGCGGGTGGTGAAACCGACGGTGGGGGCGTTGGTGGCGCGGTTGGATGAGGTGGGGTTCGGGGTGGAGGTGGGAGCGACTGCTCGGCGTGGGGCGGGAAGGCGGGAAAACCGCTCTTTCTGAAGGCACGCCAAAATCAAAAGATAAATTAAATTATAATAATATAAGCAAAAATACCTCCGAGGCGCTGTCTCCGGACCTCCACCGGGGAGCTTGGGCCCCCGGATCTCTGCAACCATGATCCCCATCGTTAGGCCTTTGTTGAAAATCCTCGTCATTCTTGGCCCGACCGCCTCTGGCAAGACCCGCTTGGCGGTACGCCTCGCCCGCCGCTTCAACGGCGAAATCCTCTCTGCCGACTCCCGTCAGGTCTACCGGGGCCTGGATATCGGCACGGGCAAGGATCTCGACGAATACGGCGTCATTCCCCACCACCTGATCGACGTGGCCGATCCGGGTGACGAGTTCAACCTGTTTCGTTTTCAGCAGTTATGCCTGGCACGTATCGCCGAGATCCACGGACGTGGCGGCCTGCCGATTCTCGCCGGCGGCACCGGCCTTTACCTGGAATCGATCATCCGCGGCTACCGCCTCACCCCGGCGCGGGTCGATCCACGGCAACGCGCCGAACTCAATACCCTGTCGGATGAGGCGTTGGCCACCCGCCTGTTCGCCTTGAAACCGGATCAGCACAACACCACCGACCTGGAAACCCGCGACCGCATGATGCGCGCCATCGAGATCGCCTTGGCCAGCCGAAGCGACGGGGAACCGGTCGTCCCCGCGCCCGAGACGGAATTTCTGGTGCTGGGTCTGCGCTGGGAACGGGCGGTTTTGCGTGAACGGATCGCCGAACGGCTGCATCGCAGACTGCAAGAGGGGATGGTCGAGGAGGTGGAGGGGTTGCTGGCGGCGGGTGTGGCGGAAGAGACCCTGGAGGGCATGGGACTGGAGTACCGTTTCGTCACCCGCCTGGTGCGCGGCGCCCTGACCCGCGAGGCGTGCGAAACGCAATTGGTTCAGGCGATCCGCCAGTTCGCCAAACGCCAGGAGACCTGGTTCCGCCGCATGGAACGCCAGGGTATCCGCATCCACTGGCTTGACGCGGCGGGGGATCCGGAAAACGAGGCCGAGGCGCGCGTCAGGTGGTTTTTGGAGGCCTCCGAGCCCGAACCGCCTGTTTTGCCGTGGTAGGTTGGGTTGGCGCCGGTTTGGAGGGGTCGGGTGTTGGAGTGGCCGTTCCCGACTGGGCGGATCCTGCCTTGGCGGGCGTGGTCGGCAGGGCCATGGGGGTGTTGGCGTCCAGCCCGAAACGGTCGCGATAGGCTTCGACCGTGATCTTGTGGGCGCGGGTGATGTGGGCGCGCAACCCCTTGAATCGTTGACCGCAGGCCAGACAGACGATCCCGTCGGCGGTGACCTCGGGGGGGGGCTGCGCGGCGGCGGGTGGTTGCGCCGGGACGGAGCGGAGCGCTGCGGGAGACGGGGAGGGTGCCATCGGGCTTGCGGGAGCCGGCCCAGGGCGGGAGGCATCGACGGGAGCGGATGGTTTGACGGTTGGAACGGGAGCGGGCGCGTCGGCATGGACGGCGGTGGGGGATGGTGGCGGAGCGGCGGCAGGGAGGGTGGGTGCCGGTGGCAACGCGCGAGGCGGCGATGGCGCGGGCCGGGGGGGTGGCTGCGCACCCTCTTGTTTTTCCTGAATCATGCGGGTCACGATGTACCCCATGACCAGCAGCATCGTGATGATTCCCAAGCCCGGCATGTCGCCCTCCCTGAGCGTTGGTTGAGATGCGATTCGCGTACCGTGGAACTCCCGAAGGGCGGTACACGGTTGGGGGTTGAGGGGATTCTCCCCCATCATACAAGTTAATTATCGCAAATCAAAACCAGTGGGTCAACCTGTCCCGCGGCGGATTGTCCATCCCGCGTGTAACGAAGCGTATACCCAAGCGGGTGAAGTGGTATATAGTGGGGTAAAACGGACCGGGAAATCTCAGTCAACAAAGGAGCAGGGCCTCCAATGCCTTCTCTCACGCCTTGGCAAGGGGGGGCGAGGGGTGCCCCCATCCTGTAAACCAGAACGGATCGAAAGCACAACATGGCCAAATTCATCTTTGTTACCGGTGGCGTGGTCTCTTCCCTGGGCAAGGGATTGGCCGCCGCCTCCCTGGGCAGCCTGCTCCAGGCGCGTGGTTACTCGGTGACCATCCAGAAACTCGACCCCTACATCAACGTCGATCCGGGTACCATGAGCCCGTTCCAGCACGGCGAGGTGTTCGTCACCGACGACGGCGCGGAGACCGATCTGGATCTCGGTCACTACGAACGGTTCCTCGATATCCCGATGAACCAGGCCAACAACTTCACCACCGGTCGCATCTACCAGCAGGTGATCCGCAAGGAGCGGCGTGGCGATTACCTCGGCTCCACGGTGCAGGTGATCCCGCACATCACCGATGCCATCAAGGAGGTGGTCCTGGATGTGGCGCGCGGCAACAACATCGCCATCATCGAGATCGGCGGCACGGTGGGTGACATCGAATCCCTGCCGTTTCTCGAGGCGATCCGTCAATTGCGCATCGATCTGGGACGGGAGAACACCCTCTTCATCCACCTGACGCTCTTGCCCTACATCCCCACCTCCGGCGAACTCAAGACCAAACCCACCCAACACTCGGTCAAGGAGTTGCGGGCCATCGGCATCCAGCCGGACATCCTGATCTGTCGCACCGATCGGGAGATCAACGCCTCGGTGCGCAAGAAGATCGGCCTGTTCTGCAACGTCGATCCGGACGCGGTGATCAACTGTCAGGATCAGGAGTCGATCTACCGGGTGCCGTTCGCGCTCCATCTGGAGGGGTTGGCCCGCAAGACGCTCCAGTTCCTGAATCTGCGCGGTTCGGAACACCGCATGGACGACTGGGAGGTGGTGCTGGAGAAGATCGTCAATCCGAGCCACAAGACCACCATCGGCATCGTCGGCAAGTATGTGGAACTCAAGGATGCCTACAAATCCCTGGTCGAGGCGCTCACCCATGGCGGGATCGCCAACGACTGCCGCGTCTCGCTGCGCTGGGTCAACGCCGACGAGATCTCCCAGGACGATCCGAGCGCGCAGTTGAGCGGTTTGGATGGGATCCTGGTGCCGGGCGGTTTCGGCGAACGGGGGGCCGAGGGGAAGATTCGCGCGGTGCGCCATGCCCGAGAAGGCAAGGTGCCCTATTTCGGGATTTGTCTGGGCATGCAGATGGCGGTGGTGGAGTTTGCCCGCAACGTCGCCGGACTGGAGGGGGCCTACTCCTCGGAGTTCTCCGACCAGACCCCCCACCCGGTGATCGCCCTGCTCACCGAATGGAAGAGCGGGGTCGAGGTGCAGCGTCGCGACTTGGAGGTGGACAAGGGGGGCAGCATGCGTCTCGGGGCCTATCCCTGCCGGTTGGTGCCGGGCAGTCAGGCGGCGTTGGCCTATGGCAACCTGGAGATCTCGGAACGGCATCGCCATCGCTACGAGTTCAACAACAACTACCGGGAGCGGCTCGTCCAGGCCGGTTTGATCATCTCCGGCACCAGCCCGGACGGGGAGTTGGTCGAGGTGATCGAAATGGCCGATCACCCCTACTTCGTCGCCTGCCAGTACCACCCGGAGTTCAAGTCACGCCCGCGTTCGCCCCATCCGCTCTTCGCGGCCTTCATCAAGGCGGCGCTGGCCAACCGGAAGGGGTGAGCTCATGTCATCTCCCGCGCGTGATGTGCAGGTTGGATCCATCACCCTCGGCAACCGGCGCCCCCTGGGGGTGATCGCCGGACCCTGCGTGCTCGAGGGGGGGGATTTCGCCGCGCGTCGGGAGTTCGCCTTTGCCACGGCGCGTGAGATCCAGACGATCACCAGCCGCGTCGGTGTGCCCTGGATCTACAAGGCCTCCTTCGACAAGGCCAATCGCACCTCTTCCGGAGGGTTCCGGGGTCCGGGCCTGGAGGAGGGGTTGCGCGTTCTGGAAGCGGTGCGTGTCGAGTTCGGCGTGCCGGTGGTCACCGACATCCACACGCCGGAACAGGCCGAACCGGTCGCCGGCGTGGTGGACATGCTCCAGACCCCGGCCTTTTTGTGTCGTCAGACCGATCTGATCCAGGCTGCGGCGCGGGCCGGACGTCCGGTGAACATCAAGAAGGGACAGTTCCTGGCCCCCGCCGACATGGCGCGGGTGGTGGAGAAGGCGCGCGCCACCGGCAACGACCGGATTCTGGTGTGCGAACGGGGTTTTGTCTTTGGTTACGGCGATCTGGTGGTGGACATGCGCGCCCTGGAGATCCTTGCCGAGGCGGGTACCCCGGTGGTCTTCGACGCCACCCACTCGGTGCAGAAACCGGGTGGTCTGGGGGGCTCCTCGGGCGGGGAGCGACGTTTCGTCGCTGCCCTGGCGCGGGCCGCGGTGGCGGTGGGGGTGGCGGCGCTCTTTCTGGAGACCCATCCGGATCCGGACCATGCCCCCTGCGACGGACCCAACATGGTCCCCTTCGGCCAGCTCGAAGCTTTATTGCGGCAACTCAAGCGACTCGACGAGGTGAGGAAAGATGCATAAGACCATTCTGCACGACCGACATCTGGGATTGGCGGCGCGCATGGCGCCCTTCGCCGGTTGGGAGATGCCTCTCGACTACGGTTCGCAGATCGCCGAACACCATGCGGTGCGTCGCGCCTGCGGGCTGTTCGACGTCTCCCACATGGGGGTGGTGGATCTGATCGGTGGCGACGTGCTGGGTCTGACGCGCTGGCTTCTGGCCTGCGATCCGGGCCGACTGGTGGATGGCGCGGGTCAGTACGGACTGCTCCTCAACGAGCGGGGCGGGGTGACCGATGATCTGATCGCCTACCGGTTGCATGAAGGTCATTTCGTCTTGGTGATCAACGCCGGCAACCGGGAGAAGGATCTGTCCTGGATCCGCATTCACGCCCCGGCCCACAACGTCACGGTGACCGAGCGGACCGACCTGGCCATTTTGGCGCTTCAAGGGCCCCATGCGGTCCGGCATCTGGCGCAGGCGCTCCCTGCGGAGATGGCCGAACGAGCCTCCGCGCTGCCATCGTTCCACATCCTCGACGAGGGGGGGCGGCGCGTGGCGCGCACCGGCTATACCGGCGAGGACGGCTTTGAATTGATCCTGCCGCTGACCGAAGCCGGCGCGGCCTGGGATCGGCTTCTGGCCGCCGGCGTGGCCCCGGCAGGACTCGGCGCCCGCGACACCCTGCGCCTGGAGGCGGGGTTGAACCTGCATGGTCGCGACATGGACAGCAAGAGCAACCCTCTGGAGCGGGGGCTTGGCTGGACCATCGCCTGGGAACCGGAGAACCGGCTCTTTTCCGGGAGGCAGGTGCTCGAACCGTCGCGGCGCGATCCGGCGTTGCGCAAGCGGATGGGGCTGCTGTTGATCGACAAGGGGGTGTTGCGTGACCATCTGCCGGTTGTTCTCGATGGCGAAGTGGTGGGCGAGATCACCAGCGGCGGTTATTCGCCGACTCTGGAGCGTGGGATCGCGCTGGCGGTGGTGCAACCCCATCTGCAACCCGGCGCGGTCTGTCAGGTGGAGCTGCGCGGACGGATGCTGAATGCCCGTGCCGTGCGCCCGCCGTTCGTGAAGTTTGGCAAGGCGGCGTTGCGGGATTGAGGCGTCATGGCCGGGATTCGGGGCGTGTCTCTCCCTGGCGAGGTTTGGAGATGACTTTTCCGTGGTGGCGTGGTAACTTGAAACGGGCCCGAAGTTGGCAAGGTTTCATCCATCGTATCGCATGATCCGATGCCGGATGATCCTGCCGTGAGGGTTGTCCTGGGAGTAAGGGGGCGCCAGGTGAAGTTCGTTACATCGTTCATACCTTGAGCGATGAACGCTTTGGAAAGTGTCGCGCGTCCCCGTCGATACGTTCATCAGGATTCCCTGGTTCGATGGAACTGTTCATTTTGCTGTCGATGGTTCTCCTCAACGGCGTGTTTTCACTGGCTGAAATGGCCGTGATCTCCTCCCGCAAGGTCCGGTTGCAACACCTGGCCGAGGCGGGTTCCAGCGGGGCCCGCATCGCCCTGCTCCTCTCCGCCGATCCCAGTCGTTTTCTGGCCACCATTCAGGTGGGGATCACCACCATCGGCATTCTGAGTGGTGCCTATGGCGAGGCGGTATTCCTCAATAATCTGATCCCGCTGATCGAGCCATTGCCCCTGATCGGTCCCCACGCCACCGAGGCGGGACTGGTGATCATCGTCGTGGGGATCACCTTCGTCTCCCTGATCCTGGGAGAGTTGCTGCCCAAGCGGCTGGCCCAGCACCATCCGGAATCCCTGGCCATCCTCGTGGCCAAACCCATGTTCTGGTTATCCCGGCTGGCTTCGCCGTTCATTCGTCTGCTCACCGTCACGACGGAAGGTCTGCTGCGACTGTTGAAACTCCACCACCACGACGACCCCCCGGTGACCGAGGAGGAGATCCAGGTGTTGATGCGGCAGGGGGCCGAAGCCGGGGTTTTCGAACAGCACGAGCAGTTGTTGGTCAAGCGGGTGTTGCAAATGGACTCGCGGCGTATTTCGGATATCATGACTCCGCGCATGGAGATCGATCTCCTGAATCTGCAGGATGGTCTGGAAGAGAATCTGCGCCGCATCGCCGAGAGTCGCCACAACCGCTTTCCGGTCTGCATGGGGGGGTTGGACGAGGTGGTGGGGGTTTTGGACAGCACCAGTCTGCTTAAAAGAACCCTCATGAATCAACCTATTGATCTGGCTGAGTTGTTGAAGCCGCCCGTGTTCGTGCCCGCCACCATCGGCATCACCCATCTGTTGGAGTATTTTCGTCGCAATCGGATGGGCATGGTCTTGGTGGTGGACGAATTCGGTGGCGTGGCCGGCGTGGTGACGCTGACCGATCTGCTGGTGGAGATGGTGGGTGAATTGGAGGACAGCGCTGCCGCCGAGGATCAATCGGTGGTGATGCGGGAGGATGGCTCCATGCTGTTGGATGGCATGCTGGATCTGGAGCGTCTGCGTGAGTTGACCGGCATCTCGAGCACCTTTCCGTTTGAGGACGAGGGGGGCTATCACACTCTGGCAGGCCTGGCGATGACCATGCTCGAACGGATTCCGCGCGTGGGGGACTGTTTCACCTGGGAGGGATTTCGTTTCGAGGTGGTGGACATGGATCGCAACCGGGTGGACCGGCTCAGTGTCCAGCACCTCACGAGCCTGTCGCCCTCCACGCCCCATGCCGGAACGGCCTTCCCGGACCCGGAGAACTTGCTGCCATCCGTCTGAGTTGCCTGCCTGGAGTTTCACGGGTGGGCTGTGGTGGACGTTTACCAAAAGAATTTGGCGAACGCGCCAGATGGAGGATGTGGGTGCGCTTATCTGGATGCCCGTTGTTCGTGTCCGTTCGTGACGACCCTCGGAAAATTCAGGACACCCGGTTTGACCGGCAATGCGATTTCGACCCGAAAGCCCCCCAATTCCGAGGCGTGCGGAAATCTCATGGTTCCGGCATAATGTGTCACTGTTTCGCGTACCAGGGAGAGTCCAAGCCCGTGACCGGGGCGTGATTCATCCAGACGCACCCCCCGCACCGCCAGATGATCGGTTTCCAGAGGTTCCACGCCTGGCCCGTCGTCCTCCACCACAAAATAGACCTCCTCAGACCGCACTTCGATCACGACCCGGATCCTGCTGGAGGCCCATTTGAAGGCGTTGTCGAGCAGATTCCCGAACAACTCCATCATGTCCTCCTGATCAAACGGGAGCGTGATTCCGCTTGGAATCGCCATCTCCACGTCGATTTTTTTCTGGAAGTTGATGTTCTTCAAGGTGCGCGTCAAGATGCCGAGTGATTGTTCCGGATAAAAGAACATGCCATCCAGCGGAAAATCGGTCAGACGCGCGCGCCGCAGTTCCCGATCAATCAACTCGGATAGATGATTCAGTCTCTCCTCGATCTCCGAGCGCAGTTTTTCATCGCCGCCCAAAACAGGATGATGAACGATCTGGAATAGCGTTGCCAAGGGACTCTTCATGGCATGGGCAAGGTTGGTGATGGTGGTACGGGAACGGAGCAGACGCTGTTCCATCCGCGACAGCAGGTGATTGATCTGGCCAACGACCTTTTTCATTTCGACCGGAACATCTTCGCTTAATTTGCCGATCTGTCCCATTTCAAGATGCATCACGTCCTGATGAATCCTGGCAATGGGAGACATGGCTCGATAGACCGCCACGACGTGAATGATGGTCAAGAGCAGCAAAAATACAACTGAAATAATTGAATATAACCATAAAAATTGCTCCAGATCCTCCTCGATTGGGGTAAGATCCTCGGCCACGGCCACGGTGAGCTTGCGTTCCCGCAGTGGGATGGTGCGTACCAGGGTGAGCAGGTTCTCGTCCTTTGGACCCTTGGCGAAGAAGCGGATCTGGTCGCCCACTGGCACGGCGGGGATGTCGAGGGTGAACTGGTTCAGGGAGCGGGACCGGAGAATTTGGGACTCTTCTCCATCCTGCAGGATGATCTGATAGTAATAGCCGGAAAACGAGAAGTGAAACAGTGCATCGACGTGTTTGCCATCCAGGCTGATGAGATCCTGATCATCCAGGGCCAGTTCGGCGAGGATGCTAGCGATCTCCAGTTCCATGCGGTCTTCAAGGTAATTGGCGGTCAACTCCTGCAAGGCGGTGCTCACCACCCACCACAACAGGAAGAACATCGCGATCAGACTCACCACCAATGTGACGAGCAACCGGCTCTTGATCGAGCGTCTCCAGTTCATTCGTCAGGTTCCCGGCATGAACTGATAGCCCTGCCAACGCAGGGTACGGATGATATCCCGGCCCAGTTTTTTGCGCAGGTGGTTGATATAGACCTCGATGACGTTGTGATCCATGATCTTGTCGAAGTCGTACAGGACATCGATCAGCGCATCCTTGGAGTGGATACGGCCTGGGGAGAGCATGAAGACCCGCAGTAGTCGGAACTCCATGGAGGTCAACTGCACCAGTTCACCATCTGGTTTGATCACGGCTTGCCGTTCCTCTTCTAGGGTGTAGCCCCCGACGTTCAACTGTCCCTGGAAACGGGCGTGGCAGCGCATGATCAAGGCGCGGAGCCTGGCCAGGAGTTCCTCGACATGAAACGGCTTTCCCAGATAATCGTCCGCTCCAGCCTCTATCCCGACCACCCGCTCCTGCCAGGAATTGCGGGCGGTGAGCACGATCACCGGTACCGGATTGCGTCCCCGCCGCCAGTTTTTTAGGATCGTCAATCCAGGGTGATCTGGCAGGCCGAGATCAAGAATCACCGCATGATAAGCCAACTGATTGGCCATCGCCTCGCCATCCAGGCCATGCTGGGTGATGTCCACCGAAAATCCGGCTGATTCACATTTGCGTTTCAGATGTTGGGCCAGAATCGAGTCGTCTTCGATGATCAGGATGCGCACGTCAGATTTTATCTCCGGGAAAGGGGGGAGATTCTCTCGTCCATTGTATCTGAATTCCGCCCAGTGACAAGCGTCGCGGCTTGCAGGTCGCTTGGTCGTTGCCTGGCCGTTGATGTGTTGGCATGCCCAGCTTTTTGCATCATCGGGAGAAGGTCATCCCTCGACCGCGGAGCGTTTCTCGGGTGTTCCTGGGGCCGTGTTTTCCGAAGCGTGCGCCCATGGGAGTAGTTCAGATTCAATTCTATCGCTCGAAGCTGAAACCAAACTGAAGATCGTTCACAATTCTGGAGGAAAAATGACAAGGTTTCAATTTCAATTCAGTTTGCTGTGTCAGGATGTATCTTCATCCGATTCTCCAACTCAGCGAGAACAACCATGCGTGAACTGTATTTTCAGGTTGCCGACAGTCACCACAAGCCGTTCGAAGTGGTCATCCGGAAAAACGGTGACAATCTGACCGCCCTGTGCTCTTGCCCGGAAGGGGAGAATGGGATTTGTGTGCACAGACTTAACATTCTCCGTGGTTCGGTCGAGGGGATCGTGAACGGTCGCGACGATGAGGTGCGGCAAGTGGTCTCTTGGGTCGAGGGTACCGATGTGGGGCGAGCCTTGCGCGCGGTGTTGCTCGCCAGCAATCAACTGCAAAACGCGCGGGATGATTTCGTCACGGCCAAGGAACGTCTGGTTCGAGCCATGCTTGATTGATCGGGATGACGTGAGATGCCCTAATCTCTTCCAGTTGAACCCTGCAGGGCGTTCAACTGAAAACAGTTTTGCCTTCTGGGATGTGTTCGGGCCTGGGTGGCGCGCGCTGAAAAGCCGCTATCCGGTTGGATTTGTCTGGCCCGTACCCATCCTCGAGTGCCCCTGTCGATCCCCTTCTCATCGTTCCACACTGGTCGCCAGATACCCGGATTTTCCGGTTTTTCCGGGGCAGCATTCCGTCCCAACCCTGTCAGACATTGGTATACTAAGGAATCCGCATGACCAAGAAGCAATCCATATCCCGGCTCAATCCTGAGTCGTGGCTGCCCATTCTGGCGACTCTCAGGGGTTACCGGATCGGCTTTCTGTCAGGAGATTTGGTGGCGGGTTTGAGTGCATGCGTGGTCATGATCCCTTCGGTGATCGCCTATGCCGAACTGGTGCACATGCCTCCCATCACTGGCCTTTATGCGGCCTTGGCCGCATCTATTGGTTTCGCCCTGTTCGCTTCGTCGCGTCAGGTGATCGCCGGACCGGATGCCGCCATCGGCCTGTTGGCGGGAACGGCCATCCTCCCTCTGGCCGGGGATGATCCGGGCCGCATCCCGGTGTTGGCCGCCACCCTGGCACTGTTGTCCGGGTTGATCCTGCTGTTGGCGGCCAGGTTGCGGGTGGGAACCATCGCCGATTTTCTCTCCAGGCCGGTGCTGATCGGCTATCTGAACGGTGCCGCCTTGATTCTGGTTTCCACCCAGTTGGGTAAGCTGTTCGCCATCAAGACCACGGGAGAGGAGTTTTTTCCCCTGCTCTGGCAGATCGTGGAAAACCTGTCCAACACCCATCGTCCCACCTTTCTCGTGGGGATCTCCCTGATTCTGTTGATGGTGATTCTCGGACGGGTGGCTCCGCGCGTTCCGGGAGCCCTGGTGATATCGGCGCTCGGTATCCTGGGTACGCTCCACTTTGGATTCAGGGAGTCGGGTCTGGCCTTGGTGGGGGATGTGCCATCCGGAACCCCAATGGCAGTTCTCCCCCTGTTCCATTGGTCGGACATTCCTGCCCTGGCTCCCGCAGCCATGGCCATCGCCTTTCTCGCCTTCTCCGACGGGATCTTGCTAGCCCAGGCCTTCGCGGAAAAAAATCGTTACGAAATCAATCCAAACCGCGAACTGACCGCGCTTGGCATGGCCAACATCGGCGCTGGATTGTTCCAGGGATTTCCGGTTTCCGCCAGTTCGTCCCGCACCGTCATCGTGGATGCCACCGGTGGCAAGACCCAGGTGGCCCAGCTGGTGGCGGCGGTCGGACTGCTGTTCTTTTTGTTCTTCTTGACCGGCTTGATCTCCCTGTTGCCCAAGGTGGCCCTGGCGGCCATTCTCATCGTCACGGCTATGGGCATGCTGGAGATCAAGCCGATGATCGAACTCTATCGCATGGATCGATTCGAGTTCTTCATGGCTTCGATGGTGATTCTCGCCATCCTGGTGGCCGGGGTGGTTCCCGGCATTCTGTTGGGACTGCTCATCTCCCTGATTGGCATGATCGTGGAGATCTCCCGACCCGGAGATGCCGTGCTGCGGCGTCAGGGGCCTGGCAAAAAGTTTCATGATTTTGGTGCCAGGGAGCACAACGGCGAGAGTCTGCCCGGTCTGATCATCTACCGGCTCTATGCCCCGTTGATTTTCGCCAATGCACGTCATGTCATGACCCGCCTGCGTCATCTGGTCACTTCGGCCCCCACGCCAGTGAAATGGCTGGTGATCGATGCCCAGTCGATCACCGACATGGACATCACCGCCGCTCAGCGGTTCGCCGAGCTTTACCGGGAGTTCCGCGAGGGGGGCATCTCCGTCAAGGTGGCGGATGCGCCCCGTCCCTTTTTCCTGCAACTGGAAAAGGTGGGGATGGCCGAAACCATGGATGATTTGCAATTCTACGTTTCCGTGAAAAAGGCCGTGGAGGACTTCGAAGCCATGACCAATCCGGTGCGCGAGGTTCGTTT
The DNA here is from genome assembly GCA_015231775.1 of Magnetococcales bacterium. Classification (GTDB taxonomy): domain Bacteria; phylum Pseudomonadota; class Magnetococcia; order Magnetococcales; family Magnetaquicoccaceae; genus Magnetaquiglobus. The sequence goes on from JADGAY010000014.1 coordinate 32,596, forward strand.
GGTGGTGCGGGACAATATCGAGGACTCCGGCGAGCCGGATGAGGCATACGAATCCCATGAGTTGCTTTTTCGGCGTATTGGTTCCAACATGTCGGTGAGCTGTACCTGCTCGCTGGAGGATCACTCGGTGTTTTGTACGCATCGCATGGCCGTTCTCATGGGCGACATGGAGAAGATCACCCTCCTGGACGGTACGGTGGAGGAGGTGGAGGAGATTCGCGAGATGATGAAAGGCACCGACGTGGAGGTGGCCTTGAAGAGCATGATCGCCGCGGATCGGGCCTTGCAGACCGCCAGCCGGGAGCTCTTTCAGGCCAAGGAAGAGTTAGGGAAGGCCATGAACGATTGAAACAGGCGGGGACTGCGCTGCCTGGAACGCGGCTGTGGCTTGGCAGGGAGGATGCGAATTTTCAAAGAGGCTGTTTGGTAAATGCCAAACAGCCGACGCGGGCCATACATGGCCCGCCAAATTGCGCGGCAATTTGAGAAGCACGAATCGATATTGTTCGATTCGTGCAGGTTTGGTGATTCCTTCATGGAATCACCAAACTGTCTCCAAAGGGTTACCGACACGTTATCCTGGAAGTCTCAAACAGACTTCCAGGATGGGGGGATGGCCTTCTCCCTTCATCATCAAAGGGTCGTTGATCCTCAATCAGGATCATGACCGGTATTTTGTTCTTCTGTCGAAGTGATCATCGCTTCCGGTTCCTGTGATCGAATCCCCCCGTCCTTGCCATCCAGACCCCCCGGTCTGTTGTGCCGGAAAAATCAAAAAAAATCCGCACACACCATCGCAATGCGTTCCATCAGACCGAGTATTCTGCCATACTACCAGATGGGGTGATCGCCCCAAATATCATGTTGATGATTAATTCATTGAGATAAGAGAAAATATGCCATTCATTCCCCATACACCCGACGATGTGCAGGCGATGCTCGGGGCCATCGGCGTCAGGGATCTGGAGAGCCTGTTCGAGGAGATTCCGTCCGAACTGCGCGCGCCAACCCTGGAGATCCCCCCCGCGCTCGGGGAGATGGCGATCGGGCGGTTGATGCGGGAGCGGGCCGAAGGCGACGGGGCGGGGTTGTGTTTCATCGGCGCCGGGGCCTACGAGCATCACATCCCCGCCGCGGTTTGGGAGATCGCCGGACGCGGCGAGTTCATGACCGCCTACACCCCCTATCAGGCCGAGGCGAGTCAAGGCACCTTGCGTCTGCTCTACGAGTTCCAGACCATGATGGCTGGTTTGACCGGCATGGACGCGGGCAATGCCTCGATGTACGACGGGGCCACCAGCCTGGCCGAGGCGGTGCTCATGGCCGCCCGCGCCACGGCCAACCAGGGCGGCGCGATCCTGTTGCCCGAAACCGTCCATCCCCACCATCGGGCCGTGGTGCGCGCCATGACCCGTGATCTGGAACTGGAGGTGGTGGAGATCCCCTTCGATCCGGTCGAGGGGCGCATCTCGCTCAAGGCGCTCAATCGCTTCCACGGCCAGAAGGTGGCCGTGCTGGTGATCCCGCAACCGAACTTCTTCGGCGTGCTCGAGGAGGTCGATACCCTGACCGACTGGGCCCGGCACGAAGGGGCGATCGTCGTCGGACAGGTCAACCCGGTGGCGCTCGGAGTGCTCAAACCCCCAGGTCAATGGGGGACCATGGGTGCCGAAATAGCCTGCGGCGATGGTCAACCCCTCGGCATTCCGCTCTCCTCGGGTGGACCCTATTTTGGCTTTCTGTGCTGCAAGCAGGGGCTGATCCGCCAGATGCCGGGCCGCATCGTCGGCAAGACCCTGGATCCACGGGGGCGCACCGGCTATATCCTCACCTTGCAAGCCCGGGAACAGCATATCCGCCGCGCCAAGGCCACCTCCAACATCTGCACCAACCAGGGGTTGATGACCGTCGCCGCCTCGATCCATCTCTCCCTGCTCGGACCCGATGGTCTGGCGCGCACCGCCGCCACCTGCCATGCCCGGACCCGCGCCCTGGTGGAGAAATTGACCACCATCCCTGGCGTGACCCGGGTGTTCCAGGGACCGTTCTTTCACGAGGCGGTGCTGCGTCTGCCCAAGCCGATCGCCCCGGTCCTGGCCCGTCTGGCCCGTCTGGGGATCAACGGCGGCTATCGCCTGGGGGAGAGCTACCCGGAGTTGGATCAGACCATCCTGGTCTGCGCCACCGAAACCCGGACCGAAGCCGATCTGGACCGTTATGCCGACACCCTCTCCTGGGTGCTCAACGTCAAGGAGGGGTGAGCGATGACTGGGACCATTTTCGATGCCTCGCGACCGGAACGGCGCAATATCCAACACATTCCGGAACTCCCGGAAGGGGGGTTGGATCTTCCGGAGCGTTTTTTGCGCGCCGCGCCGCCCCTCTTGCCGCGCGTTTCCGAACTCCAGGTGGTGCGCCACTACACCCGGCTGTCGCAGTTGAACTTCTCGGTGGATACCCATTTCTATCCGCTCGGTTCCTGCACCATGAAGTACAACCCGCGGGCCTGCCATGTGCTCGCCTCCCTGCCGGGTTTCCTGAATCGCCATCCGCTGGCGCCGGTGGAGAGCGGGCAGGGGGTGTTGCGCTGCCTGCATGAGCTGCAAGAGATGCTCGGCGAGATCGCCGGCATGCGCGCGGTGTCGCTGGTGCCCATGGCCGGCGCGCATGGGGAGTTCGCCGGGGTGGCGATGATCCGCGCCTATCACCGCGCCCGTGGTGACGCGGCGCGGCGCGAGATGCTCGTGCCGGATGCCGCCCACGGCACCAATCCGGCCACCGCCGCCATGTGCGGCCTGTCGGTGCGGGAGATCCCCACCACCGCCGAGGGCGATGTGGATATCGAGGCCTTGCGCGCTGCGGTCGGACCCCATACCGCGGGTCTGATGCTCACCAATCCCTCCACCCTGGGGGTGTTCGAACGCCGGGTCGGGGAGATCGCGGCCATCGTGCACGGGGCCGGCGGGCTGCTCTACTACGATGGCGCCAACCTCAACGCCGTGGTGGGCCGGGTCCGTCCCGGCGACATGGGGTTTGATGCGGTGCACTTCAACGTCCACAAAACCTTCGCCACCCCCCACGGCGGCGGCGGGCCGGGCGCGGGACCGGTGGCGGTCTCGGAACGTCTCGCCCCCCATCTGCCGGTTCCGGTGGTGAAGAAGAGTCTCGATGACAAGGGGCGCGCGTGGTTCTCCTGGCAAACCGAGACGGACCTGCCGGAGAGCATCGGTCGTCTGGCCGGCTTCGCGGGCAACATCGGCATCCTGCTGCGCGCCCACATCTACCTGCGCATGCTCGGCGCCGAGGGGGTGCGACGGGTTTCGGCGTTCGCCACCCTCAACGCCAACTACCTGATGGCCCGACTCATGGCCGAGGGTTTCACCGTCGCCTATCCCCAACGACGTGCCACCCACGAGTTCATCCTGTCCCTCGAGCCGGAACGCAAACGCCTCGGGATCTCCGCCCTCGATGTTTCCAAGCGTCTGCTGGAATTCGGCATCCACGCGCCGACCATGTATTTTCCCTCCCTGGTCCCGGAGTGTCTCCTCATCGAACCCACGGAGACCGAAACCAGGGAGACCCTGGACCATTTCGTGGACGCGCTGATCACCATCCGCCAGGAGGCGGAGGTCGATGCGCGTCGTTTGACCTCGGCACCTCATGCCATCCCGGTGCCGGGCGGCGGAGTGGGGCGTCTCGACGCCACCTTGGCTGCCCGTAAACCGGACCTGATCTGGAAGGAGCGTAGTTAAAGATGTCCATCAGCATTTCCCATGTCCATGCCCGTGAGATCCTCGATTCCCGCGGCAATCCCACCGTCGAGGTGGAGGTGACCACCTCCACCGGTCTGATCGGACGGGCCGCGGTCCCCTCCGGGGCCTCGACCGGCGCCCGCGAGGCCCTCGAACTGCGCGATGGTGACGCCAAGCGGTATCTCGGCAAGGGGGTGAAGAAAGCGGTCACCGCGGTCAACCAATCCATCGCCCCGGCCATTCGCGGCATGGACCTCTTTGGTCAACGGGCCCTGGATGCCCGCATGATCGCCCTCGACGGCACCCCGGATAAATCCGCCCTGGGGGCCAATGCCATCCTCGGCGTGTCGCTTGCCGCCGCCAAGGCCGGCGCCCTGGCTTGCGGACAGCCCCTGTTTCGCTATCTGGGCGGGGTCAATGCCCATCTGCTGCCCACGCCGATGATGAACATCTTGAACGGTGGCGCGCATGCCGACAACAACGTCGATATCCAGGAGTTCATGATCCTGCCGGTGGCCGCCGCCTCGATGGCCGAGGCGATCCGCATGGGCGCCGAGGTGTTCCATCAACTCAAGAAAGTGCTCTCCAAACGGGGACTCAACACCGCCGTCGGCGACGAGGGCGGCTTCGCCCCGAACCTGGCCTCCAACGAAGAGGCGCTCCAGGTGATCCTTCAGGCGATCGAGAACGCCGGCTACGCGCCGGGCGAGGATATCTATCTCGGCCTGGATTGCGCCTCCTCGGAGTTCTTCGTGGCCGATACCGGTCGTTACGACCTCAAGGGCGAGGGCCGGGTCATGAGCCGCGAGGCGTTGATCGCCTATTATCAGGATCTCTGCGCCCGTTATCCGATCCTCTCCATCGAGGATGGCTGCGCCGAGGGGGATTGGGAGGGGTGGGGTCTGCTCACCCGGGCACTGGGCGACAAGGTGCAACTGGTGGGGGATGATCTCTTCGTCACCAATCCGACCATCCTGGCCGAGGGGGTGCGCAACGGCATCGCCAATGCCATCCTGGTCAAGGTGAATCAGATCGGCACCCTGACCGAAACGCTGGATGCGGTGGAGCTGGCCCGTCAATCCGGTTATCCGTCGGTGATCTCGCACCGTTCGGGCGAAACCGAGGATGTGACCATCGCCGATCTGGCCGTGGCGGTGAATGCCGGCCAGATCAAGACCGGTTCGCTCAACCGTTCGGACCGCATCGCCAAATACAATCAATTGTTGCGCATCGAGGAGTCCCTGGGCTCTGCGGCGCGTTATGCCGGGAAACGGGCCTTTTTCAACCTTTTCCCAGGCGTGGTTTGAACGACTGTCTGCATCAAAAAACAAGGGGGGATACTATGAACATGATTTCGAATTTTCTGCCTGCGGAGAATCCGGAGACCGCTGGCATGGTCAAGATCGGCGTGGTGGCCAAGCGCTTGGGGATTTCGATTCGCACCATTCACATGTACGAACGGGAGCGGCTGTTCATCTCTCACAAGAACCGCGCCGGCACGCGCCTGTTCAACGAGGATGACATCGCCTGGCTGATCGAAATCCGGCGCATGATCAAATCGAGCATCAGCATCGCCGGCATCCGTTCGATGATGACGCTGATCCCCTGCTGGGATCTGATCAAGTGTCAATACCCCTCCCGGAACTCCTGTCCCTCCCTCAAGGAAAACAACTATCCGTGCTGGAGCAACAAGGAGAGTCAATGTTTTCAGTCGGCGGATGTCTGTCGGGCCTGCAAGGTCTACGCGATGCGGTTTCATGTGAGTGACTTGAAAGAGGTGACCGAAATCCGCATGCGACCCGAACTTCTGCCTCAAGCCTGACCAACCTCAAGCTGGGGTATCCCCCTCAATCCCCGACCGCGGACCGTCCGACAGGTGGTCCGCGGTCGGGTGAGCCTCTCGAGCGACCATGGACAAGAACGAACCGAGTTTTGCCGAGGATCCACCCTTGGCCTCCCCGTCGGAGGAGCCTGCGGGCGGAGGCTGGATGCGTCAACTGGAGGCCAACCGCGTCCGCGAACGGGAGGTGTTGGAACGGTTGCTGCTGGCCAATCTCAACGAACAGAAGAGAAGCCGCCGGGGACGCAACTGGTTCCGTTTCTTCATCGCCGCCTATCTGCTGGCGCTGTTGTGGATGAGCCATCCGGGCAAGGATATCCCGAATCTGGATGGGTTGTCGGCCAAGCACAAGCATGTGGCCGTGGTCCATCTGCGCGGCATGATCGTCGATGAACTGCCCGGTTCCGCGGACAACATCGTCAAGGGGTTGCGCGAGGCCTTCGACCATCCGGATACCGAGGCGGTGATCCTGCGCATCAACAGTCCGGGTGGCACGCCGGTACAGGCGGGTCGGATCTACGACGAGCTGCTGCGCTTGCAAAAACAGCACGCCGAGATGCCGGTCTATGCCGCGCTCGAGGATCTGTGCGCTTCGGGAGGCTACTGGGTGGCCGCCGCCGCCCCGAAGATCTATGCCGACAAGGCGACCCTGGTGGGGTCGATCGGCGTGATCATGCAGGGGTTCGGCTTTCAACAGACCTTGGAAAAACTCGGAATGGAGAGTCGTCTGCTGACCGCCGGCAAACACAAGGCACTCCTCGACCCGTTCACGCCGGTGGAACCGAACCAGAAACAGCATGTGCAGAACCTGCTCAACCGTATCCACGAGCAGTTCATCAAGGCGGTCGAGGTCGGGCGTGGGGATCGCCTGAAGGCGGGTCGCGAGGAGCTGTTCCAGGGGTTGGTCTGGACCGGCGAGGAGGCGGTGAAACTGGGCCTGGTGGATGGATTGGGTTC
>JADGAY010000188.1 GCA_015231775.1 Magnetococcales bacterium
GCATGGCAAGGGATTCGCGGTGGTGGCCGCCGAGGTGCGCAAACTGGCGGAACGAAGCCAGATCGCGGCAGGCGAGATCAGTCATCTTTCCACCTCAAGCGTCGCCATCTCCGAAGAGACGGGACGAATCATCAACCAACTGGTGCCCGACATCCAGAAAACCGCGGAGCTGATCCAGGAGATCGCCGCCTCCAGTCAAGAGCAGAATGATGGAGCCAGGCAGATCAATCAGGCGATCCAACAGCTCGATCAGGTGATCCAGCGCAACGCCGGATCCTCCGAGGAGATGGCCGCGACCGCCGAGGAGCTGAATGCCCAGGCCGATTTGATGCGTGACTCCATCAGCTTCTTTCGTCTCGGCCCGACCCAGGGGACATCGATCCGCGCCTCGATCATGCCCGCCGCCGCGACCAAACCGGCTCTCCGCCCGACCGCCCGTCACGCCCAGCCCCGTGCCCTGCCGGCTCCTTCCAGCGCCGGGAGCCCGCACCGATCCACTGGACACGCCATGGATGACGAATTCGAACAATTCTGATGGCGCGATCTTCCAGGCCCATGGGCCTCCCCTTCGGGAGTGCCCATGGGCCATTTCAATCCTCCCGCGACACCCGCAGGATCTCCTCGAGGGTGGTGCGCCCGGTGTGCAGCAGCCGCAAGCCGTCGTCACGCAAACTGTTCGAAAACCCGCGCGCATGGGCGATCAACTCCCGTTCGCCGGCGTTGTCGTGGATGAGGCCCTTCAGGGTGTCATCGATCGGCACCAATTCATACACCCCGCCGCGCCCGACAAAACCGCTCCCCAGACAGACATCGCACCCCTTGGCACGATAGAGCCGCTCCGGCATGTGTGACCAGGGACCGCCATTCAAGGCCAGATCGGACCACTCCTGACGGGAGACCGGTCGAGGCTCCTTGCACGCCTCGCACAACAGCCGCACCAGACGCTGCGCCAACACCGCCGTCAGGCTCGACGAGAGCAGATAGGGCTCGACCCCCATGTCCTTCAAACGGGCCACGGCGCCGATGGCGCTGTTGGTGTGCAGGGTGGAAAGCACCAGATGGCCGGTGAGACTCGCCTGCACCGCGATGCGGGCGGTCTCCACATCGCGGATCTCCCCCACCATGACGATATCCGGATCCTGGCGCAGAATCGCCCGCAATCCGCGGGCAAAGGTGAGATCCACCTTGGTGTTGACGTGGGTCTGACCGATCCCCTCCAGATCGTACTCGATGGGATCCTCGACCGTCATGATGTTGCGGCTGGTCTCGTTGAGACGCTTGAGCACGGCGTAAAGGGTGGTGGTCTTGCCCGAACCGGTGGGACCGGTGACCAGGATGATGCCGTTGGGACGGTGGATCAACCGGTCCATGGCATCCCGCATGGCCGACATCATGCCCAACTCCTCCAGGGTCAACCGCCCGGCCTGCTTGTCCAACAGACGCATCACCACCCGCTCGCCGTGACCGGTCGGCAGGGTGGAGACACGCACGTCCACCGGGCGTCCGGCGATGCGCAACGAGATGCGTCCATCCTGCGGCAACCGCTTTTCGGCGATGTCGAGCCGGGCCATCACCTTGACGCGGGAGGCGATCAGCGGGGAGAGGCTCCTTTTGGGCTCCAGCACCTTGCGCAGCACCCCATCGATGCGAAACCGCACCACGAGCCGATCCTCGTAGGGCTCCAGATGGATATCCGAGGCACCCTTCTTGACCGCCTCGGTCACCAGGGCGTTGATCAGGCGAATGATCGGCGCGTCATCGGCACTGTCGGCCAGATCGCGTGGTTCGCCGATCTGCTCGGCGGCCCGCTCCAGATCGAGATCCTCGTCCAAGGCCTCGATCTCCTCCATGGCCTGGGAGGAGCCGGCCTCGAAGGTGCGTCGCAACAGCTCCTCGAAGGGGCCCGACCCCAGTTCGGTCAAGCGCAGCGGACGGCGCAAGGCGCGACGCAGCTCCAACAGCACCGCCAGATGGACATCGGGACGATGGTGCACCCGCACCCCATGCTCCTCGATGCCCGACACCAGGGCGCCGTGCCGTTTGGCAAACGAGTAGGAGAGCACCGGAGCGCGGTGGGTGGCCGGGCTTTGAGGGGCGTCAGTTGACATGATCCGAGGCATTGGGCTGGCTGTCGCGCCAGGCGGAAACACGCGGCGTCAGGCCGTTCAACTGGCGCAGACCGCTTTGCCGCCCGGCATCCGGGGCGCTGTAAGCTCCACCCTCCGGGCGGTTCTCGTCGGTCGCGGGAGGGGTGGCGCTCTTGGGGGATTTTTTCGGCGTCTTGACCGCCGGCTTGTCGGATCCGGAGGCGGATTTACCCTTGCCGGGAGTCGGCTTGGAGGGCCGGCTCTCCTTTTTCACCGGCGGCTCGTCAACCGGGGGTTTTTCCAAGGACTCCTCGCGCACCGTGGAGGGGCGCACCAGCGGCCTGGCGGGCACCGAATCCCCGGAGAGCCGGTCCGCGCCACCCAGGCCGCGCTCCATGCGCAATCCGCCGATCTCGGGCAACAGGGGCGGTTGATCCGTCAGGGTGACCGGTCCGCGTCCGCGTGGGGCGGACAACTGCTGATCGCGCATGGCGCGGTACTTCTCGTGGGTGAGATGAATGCCATCCTCACGGGTGCGCAAGATGGTGGGACGCAGGAAGACCATCAGATTCTTCTTTTCATCCACCGCCTCCTCGACCTGGAACAGCATGCCGAGGAGCGGAATATCCCCGAGAATCGGCACCCGCTTGTTGCTCATCTTGCGATCGCTGCTGATCAGACCACCCAACACCAGCACCTGTTGGTCGTCCACCAGGACCGAAGTCTTGATGGCGCGGTTGTTGGTGTCGCGGTTGCCGAAGGAGTCCACCAACCCGATCTCGGAGACCTCCTGATGGATCTCCAAGCGCACCACGTCGCCCTCGCTGATCTGCGGACGAACCTTCAGGGTGAGACCGACATTCTCCCGAGCGATGGTGGTGAAGGGGTTGCCGCCCTGGAGGGTGCTGGTCTGGCCCGTGGAGACCGACATGCGTTTGCCCACCATGATCTCCGCCTCCTCGTTATCCAAGGTGACGACCGTCGGGGTGGAGAGAACGTTGCTCGAGCCATCGCCGTTCAAGGCGCGCAGCAGACCGACGAAATTATCCCCATTGGTCCCCCCGATCAAAAGACCCGAGGTCGGGGCCAGGCCGGTGGCGGCATCCGCCGCCCCCTTGGCGATCAGACCGCCGAGTTGCACCAGACCGGGACCGTTGCTCGTCGGCAGGTTGGTGCCGCCGACAACCCCCTTGTTATCCCCCCGTCCACCGAGAACCCCCCACTGCACCCCGAGATCCGCGGCCTTGGTGACCGACACCTCGACGATGATCGCCTCCACCTGCACCTGGGTCTGACGCACGTCGAGCCTCTTGATCACATCCTGCATCGATTGCAGCAGCGCCGGCGGGGCGGTGATCACCAGGGCGTTGGTCCCTTCATACGCCTGCACGTTGACCAGGCCGGTCGCCTCGACCTTTTTCTCCTTCTGGGTATTCTTGAGGTAGTCCTGTCCCATGGAGACGAGCACATCGACCATCTTCTTGGCATTGGCGTGTTTCAACTGCTCCACGCGGGTATTCCCCCGGACTTCGACCGGGGTATCCAGATGGCTGATGATGGTGCGCAGTTTCACCTTGGTGGCTTGATCGCCGCCCAACAGGATCGAATTGGTGCGCTCGTCGGCCACCGCCACCTGGCGGGCCGTCTGCCCGGCTGGTTGTCCGGCAGCGGCGGGCTGCCCCTGCTCCAGGGCGTTGATCACCCGCGCCACCTCCACCGCCGAGGCATTCCGCAACACGATGGTCTCCACCCCGCCTTCGTCGGCCTGATCCACCCGCGAGACGATCACCGCCAACCGCTCCACCACATCGGCATGATCCGAGACGATCAGCATGTTGCCATCGTCGTAGGAGGCCATGTGCGCCTTGGGACTGGCCAACGGACGCAAGGCGCCCAACACCTTGGCCGCGCTGACGGACTTGAGCTTGAAGACCCGGGTCACCACCTCGCTGCCGTCCGTCGTCTCATTCGGGCGGGGGGCGCCGCTGTATTTCATCTCGGTGTCGGGGATGATCTTGATGGCGCCGTTGTCCGTGGGAACAGCGATGTAGCCATGGACCTCGAGGATGGAGAGAAACATCCGGTAGAGATCCTTTTCGGTCATCGGCTTGGAGGAGATGACCGTCACCTTGCCCTTGATCTGCGGATCGAGGATGAAGTTGTGACCGGTGGCCTGGGCCACGGTCTCCACCAGCGTGGTCAGATCCGCGCCTTTCAAGTTCAAGGTCAAATCGGCGGAGAGGGCCGGGGCGGCGAACGCCACCATCCCGGCCATCAGCAACAGACGTGTAACCCGCGCCAGCATCGCTCGATCAGAACCTCGGATTTGGTTTACCATGGTGATTCATGCGGCATCAATTCCCGCCCAACGCGTGATGCACGGTCATCGCCTTGCCGTCGCGCAGCAAGCTGACCTGCAACACCCGACTCCTGCTCAACCCCCCCAGAGCCTCCATCCCCTTGGCCGGTGAACTCAAGGCCACCCCATTGACCGACGTAAGCACGTCACCGGGCATCAGACCAAGCTTCTCCAGCAATCCCGGCTCCTTGCCAGGCAACAACCGATAACCGCCGAACACCCCGTTCCTGCTCTCCACCGCCATCGGAATACGCGCCAACACCGCGTCCGGGTCGGTCTGGAACTGCTCACGCAACTCCCGCAACACCCCCGCCGCCTCGCCCGCCGAAGAGGGCGCCTCCCCGCCGGTCAGCTTCACATCCAACGGCAAAACGGAGCGCGGCAGACGCAGGGTTTCGTGATGTCCGCCCTTCTCCAGAATCACCCGATCGGGACGCACTGCGACAATGCGCGCATCCCCAGGCAGTTTGTCGCCAATGGCGTAGATTTTATCCGCGTCGCCACCCGCCCGGACCGCCACCCGCGTTTCGCGACCCGAACCGCTGAGAATACCGGTCAACACCAGATTCAACTGCGTCTCCGGCGCATCGTCGGGCAGGTTGGCAGGGGCGATCGCCACGGGTTGGGCCGCCTCATTCCGCCCGAACGGATGCCATTCGTTCCAGCCGCTCACCTGGGCTGGCCGTTCCGATCCGCTTTTCACGGCGACGGAGGCGGCAGGCGCGGCGACGGGGGCCTCGGAGCGCGACAAGGCGCGCTGGATCCGCAGTGCATCATAGGCGATACCGAGCAACAAGAGAAGATTGCCCGTGACAACGAGCCAGGTCAGGGGTTTGAGTCCCAGAAAACGCCCACCACCGCGCCTGGCCGAGGCGTCACCCTCGGCTCCGATGGGTTTCAACGGGTTGGTGGCCCGCAAGCGACGTGACACGGGGTTCAAGACGGGGTGGCTCCCATGATCCTAGATCCGGCAGTTGCGGGCAATCACCTGTGGCAACCTCTTGATCCATCTAGCAAAT
>JADGAY010000189.1 GCA_015231775.1 Magnetococcales bacterium
CGCAAGGTCCCCGGCGGAGGTTCGGAGGCAGAGCCTCCGAGGTTTTGATCTTGTCGTTAGTCTTTTAGCGCGCTCTTAAAAGCGTTTTTTCGCGTTTTTTGCGAAAAAACGCTGCGCGCCGCCTTGGCTGCGGCATCGTTTCGCGTCTTTGGCGAAACGATGCCGCGAACATGGCCCGGAATCAGGCCGCCAGAAGTCGTGTTATGTGCTGACGTGCAATTCGCCCTGAGTCGTTGCCCAAAAGCGGCAACGACTCAGGGCACATGAGACCGCGCGCTTGCGCCAATTTTCGCAAAAGACGCGAAAATTGGCTTATCGTGAAGAGCGCGCGAAAAGCAAAGTCAAAAACAAAAGCAAAAAAAAGTCCCAAGGGCTTTGCCCTTGGATCCCACCAGGGGCCACTGGCCCCTGGACCCCGGCAATTTTCGATCTTGGAACAAACTCTAGGGGGAGCGTCAATCATGGGACATGCGCGTTGGATGGGATCGGCCTGGGTCGTGGCCCTGCTTTGGGGGTTGTCGAGCGGGCCGGTGGAGGCCGGAACCATCAAGATCGGCGTGGCCGGACCGCTCTCCGGTCCCCAGGCGGCCTTCGGCGAACAGTTCCTGCGCGGTGCCGAACAGGCGGCCAAGGATATCAACGCCAAGGGCGGCATCAATGGCGAGATGATCGAACTGGTCAAGGGGGATGACTCCTGCGAGCCGAAACAGGCCGTGGCGGTGGCCAATCGCCTGGTGGATTTCGAGAAGGTCGCGGCGGTGGTGGGCCACTTCTGCTCCTCCTCGACCATCCCGGCCTTCGAGATCTACGCCGAGGCGGGGATTCTCTCCATGACCCCTGGCTCGACCAATCCCATGGTCACCGAACGGGGTTTCTCCACCGTGTTCCGCGCCTGCGGTCGCGATGACCAGCAAGGGGTGGTGGGGGCCGAATACCTGGTCAAGGAGTTGAAAGCCAAGCAAATCGCCGTGATCCACGACAAGGACACCTACGGCCAGGGTCTGGCGGATGCCATGAAGGCCCATCTGGGCAAACTCGGACTCAAGGAGGTGCTCTACGAAGGTCTGACGCGCGGCGAGAAGGATTTCAACGCCCTGGTGACCAAAATCCGCGCGGTCAAGGCCGATGGGGTTTACTTCGGCGGGCTGCACAGCGAGGCGGGACCGCTGGTGCGCCAGATGCGCGAACAGGGGTTGACCATCCCGCTGGTCTCCGGGGATGGAATCATGTCCGACACCTTCGTCACCTCGGCGGGCGGTCCCAAGTTCGTCGAGGGGGTCTACATGTCCTTCGGAGCCGATCCGCGCAAGATCCCGGCGGGCCAGGCGGTGGTGGAGAAGTTCCGTAAGGCCGGCTACGAACCGGAAGGGTATACCCTCTACTCCTACGCCACCATGCAGTCGATCGCCGCCGCGCTCGCCGCCAACAAATCCCGCGACGGCGCGACCCTGGCTACCTGGCTCAAGGCCAACCAGGTGGAGACGGTCATGGGTTCCAAGGCGTGGGATGCCAAGGGTGACCTCAAGATCTCCGACTACGTGATCTATCGCTGGACCGCGGACGGCAAGTACGAGGAGGTTCGATAGCGATTGCCGTGAATGGCCACATCCTCGCCCAGCAGATGGTCAACGGGCTGGTCTTGGGATCGGTGTACGGCCTGATCGCCGTGGGATACACCATGGTGTACGGCATCATCGGCATGATCAATTTCGCCCACGGCGATGTGTACATGATCGCGGCCTATCTCACCGCGATTTTTCTCGCCGCCTTGACCGCCCTGGGGTTGCACGCCGCACCCATGGTGATTCTGCTGGTGCTGGCCCTCACCATGCTCGTCACCGCGCTTTATGGCTGGAGCGTGGAGCGGATCGCCTATCGCCCGCTGCGCGCCTCCAACCGCCTGGCCCCGCTGATCTCCGCGATCGGCATGTCCTTGATTCTCCAAAACTACGTTCGACTCTCCCAGGGCGCCCGCACCCAAGGCACCCCCACCCTGCTCGATGGAGGGGTGCGCCTGTTCGAAAACGGCCCGGACCAGTTCGTGCAGATCACCCACGCCCAGATCCTGATCGTGGTCACCGCCGTGGTGGGCATGGGGCTGTTGTGGTATCTGATCCACGGCACGGCCATCGGACGCGCCTGCCGCGCCGTGCAACAGGATCGGGTCATGGCATCCCTGCTCGGGGTGGATACCGATCGGGTGATCTCGATCGTCTTCGTGCTCGGGGCCGGCATGGCCGGGGTGGCCGGGTCGCTGGTCACCTTCAACTACGGCTCGTTCGATTTTTTCATTGGCTTTGTCACCGGAATCAAGGCCTTCACCGCCGCGGTGCTGGGTGGGATCGGCTCCCTGCCGGGGGCCATGCTGGGCGGGGTGATCCTGGGTCTGGCTGAATCGATCTTCTCCGGCTTCGTCAACACCGATTACAAGGATGTCTTCGCCTTCTCGCTGTTGGTGCTGGTGCTGATCATTCGTCCGAGCGGCCTGCTGGGTCGCCCGGAGGTGGAGAAGGTATGATGGCCATCCGGGACGGGGGGGAACCGGAGGGGGGTGGCCTGACCTGGGCCACGCGACTGCGGGATGCCGCCCTCACCGGGGTGATCGCCCTGCTGCTTTTTGCCCCCCTGACCGGCGTCACCCTGACCGGCTACGCCCTGGAGGGTCACTGGCAACGCCCCTTGTGGCTGGCTGCCGGGGTTGTGGTCGGCAGGCTTCTGATCGGCCTCTTCCTGGAGGCGCGTCGTGCCCGGCCTCCGGTGGAGTCCGCCCAAGCGTCCGAGAAGGTCGGTTGGATCGACCGGAACCGTCCCTTCATCCTTGGCCTGGCCCTGGCCTGCGCCCTGATCCTCCCCTGGTTCATCGGCAAATATTGGCTCAACGTGGCGATCCTGGCGCTGATCTACGTGCTGCTGGCCCTCGGACTCAACATCGTCGTCGGTCTGGCCGGACTGCTCGATCTGGGTTTCGTCGCCTTCTACGCCGTGGGCGCCTATGGTTATGCGTTGGGATTCAAGTATCTGGGTTTGAGCTTCTGGCTGGCGCTCCCCTCGGCGGCGCTCCTGGCCGGTCTGTGTGGAATCCTGCTCGGCTTTCCGGTGCTGCGCATGCATGGCGACTACCTGGCCATCGTCACCCTGGGGTTCGGGGAGATCGTCCGGCTGGTGCTCAACAACTGGATGGAACTCACCGGCGGTCCCAACGGCGTGCGCGCGCCGTTCCCGTCCCTGTTTGGCCTGGAGTTCGGACGCCGCGCCCAACCGGGTCACACCACCTTCCACGAATTTTTCCAGATCCCTTATTCCAGCGAAACCCGCGATATCTTTTTCTATCTGCTGCTGCTGATGGTGGTGGCCGGCATGATCTTCGTGGTGCGCCGATTGCGCCGCATGCCCCTGGGGCGCAACTGGGAGGCGCTGCGCGAGGATGAGATCGCCTGCCGATCGCTGGGCATCCAGCCGGTGACGGTCAAGCTGTCGGCCTTCGGACTCGGGGCCATGACCGGCGGTTTGGGCGGGGTCTTCTTCGCCGCCTCCCAGGGGTTCGTCAATCCCACCTCGTTCACCTTCATGGAGTCGGCCCACATTCTGGCGATGGTCATCCTCGGCGGCATGGGCTCGACCGGAGGGGTGATCATCGCGGCGGTGATCCTGACCGTGCTGCCCGAGGTGCTGCGCGACTTTGCCGAATATCGCGGTCTGGCCTTCGGCATGGCCATGGTCGGCATGATGATCTGGCGCCCGCGTGGCCTGATGGGGATCCGTCGCGCCCGCTTCCACCGCTCCGAGGTGGGGCGATGAGACCTCCGCCTCTTCTGAGAGTCCGGGATCTCACCATGCGCTTTGGCGGGGTGGTGGCGTTGAACCGGGTCGGCTTCGAGGTGGCACCCGGTAGCGTCACCGCCTTGATCGGCCCGAACGGCGCGGGCAAGACCACGGTGTTCAACTGCCTCACCGGATTTTACGCCCCCAGCGCCGGGGAGATGCGTTTTCATGCCCCGGACGGGGTGGAGGTGGCCCTGCACGACCTGCTGGGCGGGCCGTGGCGCGGCGCGGATTTCGCGTCGCCCGCGGCCTTTGGCTGGCGTCTGTATTACAAAATGTTCGGGGGCGCGGCCCTGGCCGCCCGTGCCGGGGTGGTGCGCACCTTTCAGAACATCCGGTTGTTTCGTGAGATGACGGTGATGGAGAATCTCCTGGTGGCCCAGCGCGCCTGGGTGAACAACGGGATTCTGTCGGGTCTTCTGGCCACCCCGGCGTATCGGCGCGCCGAGGCCGAGGCCATCGAGCGGGCCTGGCACTGGTTGGATTTTTTTCGCCTGGCGGATGATGGCAATCGTTTGGCCGGCTCCCTGCCGTATGGCCGGCAGCGGCGGTTGGAGATCGCTCGGGCCATGTGCGTGGAGCCGCGGCTGTTGTGTCTGGACGAGCCGGCGGCGGGGCTCAATCCCAGCGAGACCCACGAGCTGGCGGAGTGGATTCTCGCCTTGCGGCGCGGACACGGGGTGACGGTCTGCCTGATCGAACACGACATGGGGTTGGTGATGGAGATCTCCGATCATGTGGTGGTGTTGGATCACGGACAGGTGTTGGTGGCGGGTCGGCCCGAAGTGGTGCGTGACGATCCGGCGGTGTTGGAGGCCTATCTGGGCGCGCCGGAGGAGGGGTGAGGTGGCGAGATCCGATCCGATTCTGGAGTTGCGCGGGGTGGATGTGGCCCACGGCCAGACCCAGGTGTTGCGGGATTTGACACTCGTGGTGGGCAAGGGGGAGATCGTCACCCTGATCGGGGCCAACGGCGCGGGCAAGTCCACGTTGTTGATGGCCATTTTCGGTCAGCCGCGCCCCTTGCGCGGGAGTGTTCTCTTTGCTGGGGAGGAGATCACCCATCTGCCCACCCATCGCATCGCCAGGCTGGGTCTGGCGCAGGTGCCCGAGGGGCGACGCATCTTTCCCGGCATGACGGTGTTGGAGAATCTGGTGATGGGCTCCCTGGCGCCCGAGGTGGATCAGGGGGTGATGGCGCGCGTGCATGCGTTGTTTCCGATCCTCAAGGAGCGGCTTACCCAACGGGCTGGAACCCTTTCGGGCGGGGAGCAGCAGATGTTGGCCATCGGACGGGCGATGATGAGCAAGCCGCGTCTGTTGATGTTGGACGAGCCGAGTCTGGGGTTGGCGCCGTTGATGATTCGGCGGATTTTTCAGGCGTTGCGGGAGATCGTCGACGAGGGGACGACGTTGTTTCTGGTGGAACAGAACGCCAATCAGGCGTTGCGTCTGGCGGATCGCGGCTATGTGTTGGTGAACGGGCGGATCGTCATGGAGGGGAGCGGCGCGGGGTTGTTGGCCGACCCCGAGGTGCGGCGGGCCTATTTAGGAGGCCATTGAGGCCAGGAAGAAGGTTTGATCGTTGCAGGGGACGGGGGACCGAAGGTCCCCGGCGGAGGTTCGGAGGCAGAGCCTCCGA
>JADGAY010000190.1 GCA_015231775.1 Magnetococcales bacterium
ATCGTTTTATATAATCTTCATGCAATAGGATCTGCCCCGGATCAGCCGCATTCATGACCCGCGACGCCATGTTGACTGCATCCCCAAAACAATTCAGTTCACCATTAAAATCCCTGATATAGGATACGGGCCCCAAGTGCAGTCCGATGCGCAACTGCACCGGCAGACCTCCTTCCAGATGATATTGTTCGGCCCAACGCAGAAGGGTAGCAAGGAAAGTGAGATAATGTTCGCTTGTTAACTTAATACCCACATTATTGACAGGGAAGCAGAGCATCATGCCATCCCCAGTCGGAAGAATGCGCGCCCAATTCTTATTTTTCTCACATGTGATGGTCTTTCTGACAACCTCGTCATCCAGATCTCGAACGACTTTCTTCTAATTTTCAACTGAAACCATAGAAAACCCAACAATATCAATAAAGACAATCACCCCTGTATCTTCACCTTCCCTCCACTTGTAAGTTTTCGGCATCATATATTTGTTTCTCCTTATAATTTCAAAAGAACAAGCACCTCATACGAGGGGTCCTGGTTCACCGAGACTTGATCAAAGTCAGGCTTGCCTGAAAAGGATTGCCGGCCCGTTCCATATCCCAGGAAAGTTATGACGCTTGACCGACGTGCCTAGCGCTTCTCCCTGGCAGTCGCCACTTCTCTAAGCACTCTTTCTGAATGCAAACTCTTCTCATCTTTCCACTTTGGCCAGAAGAGAGACAGGGCTGATGGCATTTTGAAGACAGACTTTATTGTAATGAACAACCGATGCAGGCACAAGTCAGCACATATCTCACAAGAAAAATGGGGATTTTGGCCAAACACATACTCTTTGCCGTATGTGCCATATCCACTTCGATGTTGCCATGTCTGCTGGACCTGGAATGGCTGAATGGCGGCCAGAAGCGCTGCTAAGGGTTCATGTCCGCACGACTCTGGCTGGGGTGAGCGCTCAATTGCTTTTCAGTCCGCAAAGGTTGAAAAGGACTGCTCGCGGGGCTGTTGTGCCACTGACGTCTCGGGTATCAGCTTCTCGCGTCCGAGCACGCCAGCCGTAGCCCATAATCGCAGCCGTGCCGACTGCCATTCGGACAGACAACGAATCCGCTCATGTTGAGCGTCTGTCAAAGCACCTTGAACGGAGAGCAGTTCCAGAATATCAGCAGCGCCCCGATCATAACGATTCATGGAAGATGTTAGCGTCTCACGAGCTGCAGACAACAAACCATCCGCGGCTCCAAGATTGACGAGAGATGCTTGCGCATCGGCGTATGCCTTGACAACCTCGAGCAGCACCTGTTGTTCGATATCCCGCCACTGCGCTTCACTTTGTTCAACTTGCGCCTGGGCTCCGCGAATTTTGTAGGTTCTAGCAAATCCTTCGAAAACAGGAACGGTCAAAGTGACTCCGATGGTAGTGGTATCGGAGCGGGTGGATTGCAGTCCCTGATTCGGATATCCATTGCGATAAAAATTGGATACGAAATCCAAAGTCGGGAGCCCTTCGGAACGGGTGGTTGTGACGCGCTCTTGCGCGGCTTGCCACTGGGCGCGGGCGGAGGTCAGGGCTGGATGCCGTGCCCGGGTGACTTCCAGCCAATCGGAGAGTTCGTGCATCGACTCGACAGCCGGCGTTTGTTCCGGCTCAGACAGCCTGAACGGAGTCTGCTGAGAAACCCCGAGCACATACGACAACATCGACATGGACTTGAGCTCATCACCACGGGCCCGTTGCTCGGCGAGTCGCGCCTTGGCAAGCGCCGTCTTAGCCTGCAGGACATCGTTACGCGCCGCCATGCCCCGCTCTTCACGTCGATTGGTGGCTTGCAATGTCTTGTTGGTCAGCTCTGTCGCCTGCAACCGGGCGTTCAGTGATGCCTGCGCGGTCATTGCATCAAAATAGGCACCCACTGTGGTATTTAGAGTCCTTTGCAGCGTGGCGTCATGATCCGCCAGTGCCGCGGCTAGCAGGGCTTCAGCAGCCTTGAGATTGCTGATCCGTCCGCCAAAATCAAAAATGCGCCAATTCCATCCCGCGGACACGGTCTTTCCCCGATCAGAGGTATCCGCACCGGGAAAATCCGGATGGTGCGTTGATGTGTTGAGCCGACTCAACGTACCGCTCAGCGTGGGCAGAAATGCAGCCTTGGCCTCGCCGGAAGCGGCTGCTCGCACCTTGATCGCCGCCCATTCGGCCTTGATACGGGTATTGTTGCACAAGGCCAGATCAACCGCGTCGATCAAGGAGAGTGGCTGCAAGTGATCCACTCCTGTTGAACAACTTACTATCCGTTCATCACCTGGTAACGGCTTGCCTCGGCTCAGCACGGCGGGACGACTCGCCAGGGGATCATCCAACAGATCCGGAATGGACGCGGACCATGCGGATTGCATAGGCAGACATGGAAGGAGCAACCCTACCAGCCAACGAACGGGCGGGTTCATTCGTCTGGATAAAGCCCATTCAACGTTCATGCAGGCTCTCCCGTGCATGTTTGATCAAGGGTGACAGCACATACTCAATCACTCGGCGTTCACCGGTTTTGATTTCTACACTGCCCGCCATCCCCGGCGAAAGTGGAATCCGTCTGTCATCGACCAGGATGCTCGACTCGGACAGCAACACCTTTACCGCATAAATCAGCCCCCTTTTCTCATCTTGAATCGCATCTCGCGACACATGACTGACCTTTCCCCTGATCGTTCCGTACTTGGTGTATTCGAACGCCTCCAGTTTGACCTGCGCGGGCTGCCCTTCCAACACAAAGCCGACATCCTTGTTCTCGATGAACGCCTCCATCTCGACTTCCGTCTGTTTGGGCACGATCTGCATCAAGGGTTGCGCGGCGGGCACCGCCGAACCCACGGTATGCACCGCCAACTGCTGAACCGTGCCCTCCACTGGTGCGTGGAGTTTCAGGAGATCACCATGCGCACTGGCCTTCCTGGCATCCTGTTCGAATGCCGCCGCATTGCGGTTGGCTTCGTTCAGGGCATCCTGCGCCATACGACGGGTTTCTGCCGTCAGCGCCTCCAGTTGATGACGGGTGATATCGAGTTGCCGCTCCAAGTCCATGCGGGTCTGTTTCTTCTCCAGCCAAGCGTGTTGGGATACGTCCCTGGTCCTGGCCAGATGCTCATAGTCCACCTCGCGTTGTCTGGCCAGGGGCAGTGACTCCCTGAGTCCTCTGATCTCCACGTCAAGTCGCTCTTTCTTGGCACGGTAGTCCCGCCATTGATCGAGCAGATGCGCCTTGGCATCCTGCCAGCGTTGCTCGGAGATCCCATCCATGGGGGGAAGCACGGGCGTCCGACCACTCCCCAGGGCATCCAACATGGCACGGGAGCGGATGGCCTGAAGCTGTGCCGTCTGACGATCCCCTTCGGCCTTGACCCGCTCACTCTCGGTCATGCGCGGGTCGAGTTCGATGAGTAGGTCTCCCGCGTGCACGGTCTGGCCTTCTTGAACAAATAAACCTCGGACGCTGGCCACTTCCACGGCGGTGATCGTCTTGGTGTACCCCCCGGCTATGATCTTGCCCTGACCATTGACGATGATGTCATTCTGTCCCAACACCGACCACACCAGGGCGACACCGATCAGCCCCATCAACAAGCGCGCCACCAGACGGCCAGTCGGTGAGACCGGCGCGGTCTGAACCGCCAGGGCCGCCGGCAGAAACTCGGATTCATGCGGCTGAAGTTCTGGCAGGCTCAATCCATGGCGTTGCGCCCAGGCGTGGGAAAAGTGATCCCGGTAACGCCGCCAGAGTTCGCGCCACGCTTCCCAACGGTGTTTCAGACGCATTCCACGCCCCGTTGCCCGGATTGCAGACCATGGAGATAGGCATAAAGCCCTTCCCGGTTTTGCAGCAGTGCCTCATGGGATCCCACTTCGACGATCTGCCCTTTTTCCATCACGATGATGCGGTTGGCATCACGCACCGCGGACAAGCGATGGGCAATGATCAGCACGGTTCGTCCCGCACAGATGCGACGCATATTCTCCTGGATGATTTTTTCCGACTCGTAATCCAGCGCACTGGTCGCTTCATCGAAGATCAGGATGCGTGGATTGGTGATCAGAGCACGGGCAATCGCGATACGCTGGCGTTGTCCTCCGGAAAGACCGGTTCCATGTTCGCCTACCAATGAGTCATAACCCTCGGGTAGTTCGCAGATGAAATCGTGCGCTCCGGCGAGTTTGGCGACTTCGATAATCGTCTCCAGGGGCAAGGCTGGATTCATGAGCGCGATGTTGTCGCGGATGGAGCGTGAAAAGAGGGTGTTTTCCTGCAACACCACGCCAATCTGACTGCGCAGGGAGGTGGTATCGATGATCGCGATATCCTGCCCATCGATCAGCACCCGCCCACGATCCGGCACGTACAATCTCTGGACGAGCCTGGTCAGGGTGCTCTTCCCCGAACCCGAACGCCCCACGATCCCAATCACCTCGCCCGGTTGGATGATGAGGGAGACCTGACGGATCACGTCGGACGCATCGGGACGATAGCGGAAGGAGACCTGATCGAACGCCACCGCCCCATTCAGGCGCGGCAGTCGGGATTTCTGCCCGGCCACCTCTGGCACGGTATTCAGAATATCCCCCAAGCGGCTCATGGAGATACCCACCTGCTGAAAATCGTTCCACAGTTGCGCCAGCCGCAGGATCGGATTGGAAACCTGGCCCGCCAGCATGTTGAAAGCCACCAGTTCACCGACGCTCAGCTTGTGTTCGATCACCAGCGTGGCACCGAACCACATGATGCCTGCCGTGACCAGTTTGCTGATCAGGGTCACCCCTTGACTGGCGATGGTCGCCACATTGCTCACCGCCAGGCCCGCAGTCACATAGGCAGCGAGCTGCTTGTCCCATTTTTCGATCCAGCGCGGTTCCACCGCCAGAGCCTTGACCGTGTCGATGCCACTGATGGTCTCCACCAGGAACGATTGATTTTCAGCCCCTTTGTTGAATTTCACGTCCAATCGGGCACGAATCGCCGGGGTGAAGCCGACGGAAAGCAGGATGTAGAGCGGAATGGAGACCACCACGATCAAGGTCAGCCAGGCGCTATACCAGAGCATGACCCCCAGAAAGACAAAGGAGAAGGCCAGATCCAACACCAACGTCATGGCATTGCCAGTCAGAAACGAACGGATATTCTCAAGCTCGCGAATACGGGCCACCGAATCCCCCACCCGTCGCGCATGAAAATAGGCCAAAGGCAGATTGAGCAGATGGCGAAAGAGACGCGCGCCCAATTCGACGTCGATCTTGCTGCTGGTATGCGCGAAAACCCAAGTACGAACCCCGCCCAGGGCTGCCTCGAACAAAGTGGCACAAATCAGACCGATCGCCACCACATTGAGCGTCTTCATGGCGTGGTTGACCAACACTTTGTCCATCACCACCTGGAAGAACATCGGGGTGATCAGGCCCACGATCTGCAGCACCAGTGAAA
>JADGAY010000015.1 GCA_015231775.1 Magnetococcales bacterium
TGCGCCCACTGGTGATGGAAACCGTGGCACCTGTCAATTGCGTGTCATCCACATCGGTGATGGTGACGCTGGTATCGATGGCGGCGGCGGAACCGTTCTCCGTGTAAGCCAGAGAAGCGCCGGCGGTCACCACCGGCTTGTCGGCGGTGGCGGTCACGTTGATGGTCGAGGTGACGCTGGTGCTGGTTTGGGCGCTGCTGCTGTCCGAATTGGCATCGGTCACCGCCCAGGTCACCGTCCGGGTGGCGCTGGAGGCGGTGGGATCCTCGCTGGTGGAGACAAAGGTCACCGCACGCAGGGCGGCCTGGTACTGGGCCAGGGAGGCGGTGCCGGTGAGGGTCAGAACGCCGGTGGCGCTGTCGAAACTGCCGCTGATCGGATTGACCGCGATTCCCGGACTCCCACCGGTGTAGACGAGCAGATCCCCAGTGGTGCGTCCACTGGTGATGGAAACCGTGGCCCCGGTGAGCTGGGTGTCATCCACATCAACGATGGTGACGGTGGTATCGATGGCGGCAGCGGAGCCGTTCTCCGTGTAAGCGAGAGAAGCGCCAGCGGTCACCACCGGCTTGTCGTTGACCGCGCCCACCACCACGTTGACCGCCACGGCGCTCGCGGAGGCAGAGTGGGTGTCATGCGCCTTGACCGTGAAGGCCCCCAAGGTGCCGTTGGCGTTGGCGGCGGGCGTCCAGACCAGGGATTCCCCCGTCCCGAGCATCGTGGTGCCCGTCACCACCGCGACACCGCCCTTGGTGAGGGTGCCGCTGCTGACAGCCTCGATCCGGAACGAAATGGGATCGTTTTCGGAGTCCGCCTCGTTGGCCGCCGCCGCCAGATCGGCGTAGGTGATGGTATGGGCGGTATCTTCAGTGGCCCCGGTCAAATTGGCGATGGTGGTCAAGGTGGGGGCAGCGTTGTCGTCATCGGTGATGGTGCCTTGAACGGTGCTGGTGTCGATCTGCGCGTTGTTCAAGTTTGAAAGGTCGAGCAGAAACGCCCGGCTGATCTCGGTATCGTTATTCCCGATCACGGTTACATCGATGGTTTTTGTGGTCTGGCCAGGGGCAAAGGTCAGTGTGCCGTTGACGGCTGTATAATCGGTGCCGGCAATGGCAAAGCCATCGCGGGTAGCGTAATCGACCGTGATGCTCTTTCCGGATGCGGCGTTCAAGGTCGCGGTAAAGGTCAACGTGGTGGTGGTGCCGCTACTCCCCTCGGTGACGGATGGACTGTCGAACGACACCATCGGCTCCGGGTCGTCATCGGTGATGGTGACGGTCCGCTGCTGCGTACCGCTTTCCACCGCCCCGCCCCCGCCGGTGACGTTGGTGATGTCGAGGATGACCGTCTCGTTCACCTCATCCAGGGTATCCTGTACCGCCGTCACCGTGGCCGTGCCGGTGGTCTGGCCCGCCAGGATGGTGATGGTGGTGAGCGATAAGGTGTAATCCGTGGTGCCGGTGCCCGTGCCGGTGGCGGTCAAAGTGATCACCGTGTCGTGCTGGGCGGCGACACTCTGGGTGGCGGTGATGGTGGAACTGCCCGCCGCCTCGGCGATGGTGGCGTTGTTCACCGACAGGGTGATGGTGGGGTTGACCCCCGCGACCGTCACCGTGGCGGCGCGATTCGGCGCGGCGCTTGAATTGGCGCTGGAGTTATCCGTGATGCCGGTGATGGTGACCACGCGGCTGCTGGCGGTGGTCGGGGTGTCGCTGGAGTTCTTGTAGCTGAGGCCATCCACCAGGGTGGTCATGTTGGCATCGCTCAAGGAGAGCCCGGTCAGGGTCACGGTCGCCGTCCCCGCCGCGACACCCACCGCCGCCGTGCCACCCGATACGGTGACGCTGTTGCCGTTGGTCAGGGCCACATCCACCCCACCGATGGTCAGGTATTCGGTGCTGTCCGCGACATTGGTGACGGTCACGGTCATGCCGGTGAAGTTCATCCCGGACTCGTTGGTGGAGGCGGCCACCACGCTGAACAGATCCACCGCCGCTCCACCCTCGGTGAAGGTCGGGGTGGCCCCGGTGGCGGTCAAGGTTGGCGCCGGGTTGTCGTCATCGGTGATGGTGCCGGTGCCGGTCGCGGTGCCCAGGGTGGCATCGTCAGGCACGGTGGGCGAGGTGATGGAGATGGTGGCGTCGATGGTCTCGTCGCTCTCGGTGGTGACATCTCCCAACACCGCCACATTGAAGGTCTTGGAGGTGTCGCCAGGCGCGAGGGTCAAGGTGCCGGTGGTGGCGGTATAGTCGCTGCCAGCGGTGGCCGTGCCGTTGGCGGTCGCATAGTAGATCGTGATCGATTTGCTCGAGGCGGCACTCAAACTGACGGTGAAGCTCATGTTGCTCGAGCCGCTGTTCCCCTCGGCGTGGGTGGGGCTGTTGATCGACACCGTGGGCGGGTTGTCATCATCGGTGATGGTGACGGTCCGCTGCTGCGTACCGCTTTCCACCGCCCCGCCCCCGCCGGTGACGTTGGTGATGTCGAGGATGACCGTCTCGTTCACCTCATCCAGGGTATCCTGTACCGCCGTCACCGTGGCCGTGCCGGTGGTCTGGCCCGCCAGGATGGTGATGGTGGTGAGCGATAAGGTGTAATCCGTGGTGCCGGTGCCCGTGCCGGTGGCGGTCAAAGTGATCACCGTGTCGTGCTGGGCGGCGACACTCTGGGTGGCGGTGATGGTGGAACTGCCCGCCGCCTCGGCGATGGTGGCGTTGTTCACCGACAGGGTGATGGTGGGGTTGACCCCCGCGACCGTCACCGTGGCGGCGCGATTCGGCGCGGCGCTTGAATTGGCGCTGGAGTTATCCGTGATGCCGGTGATGGTGACCACGCGGCTGCTGGCGGTGGTCGGGGTGTCGCTGGAGTTCTTGTAGCTGAGGCCATCCACCAGGGTGGTCATGTTGGCATCGCTCAAGGAGAGCCCGGTCAGGGTCACGGTCGCCGTCCCCGCCGCGACACCCACCGCCGCCGTGCCACCCGATACGGTGACGCTGTTGCCGTTGGTCAGGGCCACATCCACCCCACCGATGGTCAGGTATTCGGTGCTGTCCGCGACATTGGTGACGGTCACGGTCATGCCGGTGAAGTTCATCCCGGACTCGTTGGTGGAGGCGGCCACCACGCTGAACAGATCCACCGCCGCTCCACCCTCGGTGAAGGTCGGGGTGGCCCCGGTGGCGGTCAAGGTTGGCGCCGGGTTGTCGTCATCGGTGATGGTGCCGGTGCCGGTCGAAGTGCCCAACGTGACGTTGGATGCATTCGAAAGGGTGGCGGTGATGGTCTCATCGCCCTCGGTCGTGGCATCCCCGGCCACGGTGACGGTGAAGGTCTTGGAGGTATCCCCGGCGGCAAAGGTCAGGGTGCCGGAGGTTGCGGTATAGTCCGTCCCGGAGGTGGCCGTGCCGTTGGAGGTGGCGTAATCCACCGTGATGCTCTTACCCGAGGCGGCGCTTAAGGTCACGGTGTAGGTCAGGGCGGTTGTGCCGCTGTTCCCTTCGGTCACCGACGGGCTGTCAATCGACACCGTGGGAGCCGCGTCGTCATCGGTGATGGTGACGGTCTGCTGCTGCGTGCCGCTCTCGGTCGCCCCGCCCCCGCCAGAAACACCGGTGATGTCGAGGATGATGGTCTCGTCCACCTCGTCACGGGTGTCCTGAACTGCGGTCAATGTAGCGGTGCCGGTGGTCTGACCCGCCAGAATGGTGATGGTGGTTGATGAAAGCGAATAATCGGTACCGCCACCCGTGGCCGTGCCGCTGGCGGTGAGGGTCACCGTGGTGTCGCTGGCCGCGGCGGCGCTCAAGGTAGCCGTGACAGTCGAGGTGCCCGCCGCCTCGGCGATGGTGGCGTTGTTCACCGACAGGGTGACGGTGGGTCCGATTGGCAGAGCAACAGCCACCTGATCGATGGCGCTTGAGGTTGTGTTATCAGCCCCCGTGGCTCTCAAGGTGAGATTGAATGTCCCCGTCGTGTCCGATCCCACGCCACTGATGGTGGCGGTCACGGTGGTGACGGCATTTTGCGCCACATTGCTATCCGAAGCCTTGTCCAGGGTGACGGTCCATCCTGTGGGGGCGGTGATGCTGTATGTAATGTTCTGCGCATTACCGTAGTTGGTAACATTAAACATTACCGTGGTGCTGCTTCCGGTGTACGTGGTGGATGCCCCGCTGCCATTGGAGTCGCCACTGCCTGCGATCACCGAAGCGGCGGAAAAAGTTTCGAACGTGCTGATGGTCCAACTCTCCCCCGCGCTTATAGAAGACTTGTCCCACTCGACCGCATAGCCGTTATCCACCGTGACATCTGGATTGATGATGTCGCCAAGGCGGGGATCCGATACGGCTATCATGCCACTCGGCTGCCAATAATAGCCTGAAAAATAGTGTGAAGGCTGCGTGATCGGTATCCACCCCAGTTTCTGATTGACTCCAGAGGTGGTCTTGGTGACGCCCACGAAATCGATGATGGTCGATGCTCCTGAAACGTGGGTGTTCAGCACGCCGGCACCAGCGTCCCCACCGTCCAAGTAAGTATCCGCATAGGTAAAAAAGCGCAGATCATTCACGGCGGAGCCGGAATTATTGGTAATTGTCCAATCATATCGGATGTATTGATCAGCGGGATCGGCCAGGGTTACGACCTGTTGAATGGTGAATGAGCCCGCGGACCAGGTATCTGTCATCGTGGTGGCGGTGACGGTGTGCGTCGTGGGAGTTGCCCATGAGGCTGGCGATTGTATACCACTGGTAGGATCGTTCGAGAACCATGATAACAAGGCATAGGCACCGGACCCGGTGTGAAGATAGGATCCTGCCGATGGCATGGTGTCACCGAACTTCTGATAAACCCAAGTGGGAGAACCAGCGGTGCCGGTATTCTTGTAAACCTGGATTGATCCCCCGTAATCGACCACCTTGAGCGAACCTGCGTCGCCAGTGCCTCCCAAAGTATCGACTGCGCGGACGTTAATTCTGATCGTGTCAGAGGCAGAAGCGCTATCGGCATCGGTTACGGATAACGTGACTGTGCGTGGCAGTACACTGGGCGTGGCGCTCGTATCGTCATAGTAGACCTGCTGGAGAAAAGTCTTGACACGCGCATTGGTGGCATTCGCATTGAACGTGAAAGTCCAAGTCGCGCTACCGGTCACGAAATCAGCGTTGGCCGTGCCGATTTGAACAAAACCGCCACTCGCGTTGGTGCTATATTTGATCTTGTGGGTTCCGGTTTCGATCCAAACCCCATCCTGGTATGTTGGGGTGGTGGTACTCAAATACAATTTGTCCGTGGCTTCACTGTTGCTGTTGATCTGCAATGACATGGTAGCGCCGTTCCACTTGGCGTCTCCACCGTTATTGAAAACATAAAAGGTGCTTAAAGTGGTTGGCACACTCTCGTAATAGTCAATCGTGCCAATTCCCTGCACTTCCGGCCTGGAAGAACTGCTGACAGTAACCGTATTCCCGCTCGTGTCGGCCAAAGCGCCAACAATCCATCCGGCTGACGCCTCGATTGTATAGCTCTGTCCAGAAGAACTCGTGGTTCCGTTCTTGTTGTAATAACGATTGAGATATTCATTGTCTCCGTTTCCAATCGTGAAAGAAAACTGATTGGATGATACGGTTGCTGTTGTCGTCGTTGAATAATAGAGGGCTGACGATCCATCTGTTCCAGCCTTGAACGACAGCTTTGAAAGATCAATCACGTCGTCGTTACTGGCCCCACTTGTAGTGACCGTCATAACTCCCGTTGAGGCATTGTAAGTCGCAGAAGTAATGGTGGCGCTTGAGATTGTCGCAGAGGAGAAATCGATTGAATCCAGAGCGAAACACAGGTCGTAGTTGTTGGACTTTTCAATAACCAACGTATCGATCCTGTCCCATGCTGCACCAAAAGTCAGCAGACCACCCCAAGAATTTCCGGTGGAGACGCGTTGATCATAGGTGATGGCCGCCCTGCCGATTCCGAATGTTGCATCCGCGGAGCTCAGATCCACAGGCGAAACGGAGACAATTTGAGTTCCGTTTATCCCACCATCGTAACCTGAAAAGGTGTACATACCATAGTTTGTATCATTGATCCCCATTACCAATGAATTCAATTTGAAATCATTAGCAAGATTCGATGAGGAAATAATCAGTCTCGTGAGGGCTCCGCCATTTAAAGTCTTATCGTAGTTGACGACGATGGCGTTATCAGAAAGTCCTGTAAATGAATCGATCCCCAAGTGCGTGGCAGGATTCGAATTCACATCGATCTTGCCAGCGTTTAAGGTATAACTAACATTATTCAACGTAACCGTAGATGTAATTCCGCTGCCATTGGTAGCCGTGGCGGCAGAAAAGTCCTGATCAGCGGGGGCTGCCAACAACCCCGTATAGCTGGGAATATCCTGGGATTCGGTTTGAATCAAACCTGTGGAAAATTCAAGTTGCCAATCGCCTGTAGCAGCCCCAGTGGCATCTGAAGACGCACCCACATCGGCTCCAGTGGCGGCTGCCAGATTGGCAACAAACGCTTGTCCTGCCTCTCCCGAGGCGATATCACAGCCATAAATCATCAAATCCCCGGATTCGGTCAAGGATTGGCCCAACAGCGCCAAGTCGGCCTGGACGCCGCTGGATTGCAACGACGCGCTGGTGAGCACATCCCGGCCCAAACGCAACGTCGCCTCGGTGCCGTGACTCAAGATATGGATCGCATCGTAACCGGAATGGGTTTCCGCCCATTGGCTCAGTTGCGCCACGCCCGAGGCGTTGCCATCGATCAGCACCACTGCCACGCCGGGCCGCACCCCATCCACCAGGGTTTGATAATTGGCCACCGAGGTGTCGATGAAGGCCACCTCCTTGCGTCCCTGGTTTAACGTCGGATCCACGCCGCGCACCTCGAGGGGGGCGGGATGGATCGGGTCGGTGGGGGTACTGCTCGGCATGGCCTCTTGCAGAACCTGACTCGGGTCGGATTCGACAGATTGGTTGTTCCGGGACGCCTCGGCGTTCAAGTCGGAGTGTGTGTCCTGTGCGGCATCGTGGGTGGCATCCGCGAAGGTGGTCACCGCCGCGCCGTCGAACATCAACCGCGGTTCCAAGGCCAGACAACCAGCCAAAAAGGAACGATTTTTCATAGTCTCTCCCGTGACGCACCAATTGACTGGTGTTTTTCTTGTTCAAAAATGATGCTGACTTACAAGCAGTCGGCTTATCAAAAAACAGAGGGTTCGTCAGCATCCAGGAACAAACTGACCAACTTCAATGATGTGGGGGCAGACCCCTCACCCATCCTCTGTGCCAATGTAGACGAAACATCTACAGGTCATCTTCAAGGTTCGCTGTCAATCATCTTCCACCCAATCACCCATTCGGCAAACGGAATAGACGCGGTGATCCGGGACAGGATTCAAAACCGAACAATCAACCGGCAAGCAGGAACGCACCATGGAATCATCGCACCACGTCTGTACAAGGACGGAGTATTTCGCGACATGATGAGAAAAGCATCCATAATTACCGAAATAAATGTTGCCAGTTTAGCATTAACAAGTCATGACTTGCAAGCAAATGTATCCACAACCAACCATCAATTCCAGATCCTACCTATCATCAAACGTGATGCAAGCGTTATTGACATTGCGTTTCAAGCTCGAACATGCAATCACCCTCAACGGGCGGATCTGGATTGAAGCTGGGTTTGGAGCCTGTCGCAGAATGGGGTGCGCGGGTACTGGTCGGAGAGTAACGACGGGTTGGCGACAGCGGACTCTGAACTGCTGATCGCCACGCGCAAGGAATGGAAACAGCGGCAAGCGTTACGAGATCAATCCGCACCGCGCGGGAGGAACCCCAAGGGACTGTCTGCCAGGGAACGGAGAGAGCGGAAGTTACTGACCAAGCGCGGCAAGGGACTCTACAGGAAGCACGGTCAGACCATGGAACCCGTGTTTGGGCAGATGAAGGGGACGCAGGGTGCGGACGAGTTCCGTGTGCGAGGACTGGAGTTGTGTGACGGGGAGTGGCAATTTCATGCTGTCACGCACAATCTCAAGAAATTACACTCTAAAATGTGTCCTGAAGGGGAAGAAAGGGCGCAAATGGCTTCACTGAGGGCGGGAATCCCACCCTTTTGAGGTTGGAACCGGACCTCTGAGGGCGGTGACCGGTCAGCAGGCCATCAAAGCCGATGGTTTAGCACATTTGAAGACAGGCTCATGTGTTCAAGTTCTTTTCTGGGACACTGGACGGAATATTCACCACCCGATCTTCCAGCCAACGCGAATTCTCCAATCCGTCATGCTGGCAATGTTTGAACATTTCCAGTCGAGACATCAATCTCCAGATCGGGCGAGTCATCACGCCGCGTTCATTGGTATAACTCAAAAAGGCATCACGTTCTGCCTTGTCAGCCAGAATGATGGCATTCAACCAATTGTTTGCCGTGGAACCTGGTCGTGGCTCTGACATCTGCACACCGTGGTCAGAAAAAAAGGCACGGTACCTTTCTGCAATCTCGCGCTTTACTTCCAGCATCCAGGGTAGACGTTCCATTTGTGCACAGCCCAGGGCAGCATTCAGGTTGGGTAAACGATAATTATAACCTATCTCGTCATGTACAAACTCATAGGGATGGGGGATTTTGGCTGTAGTGGTGATGTGCTTGGCACGCCTGGCTTGTGACTCATCGTTGGTAATAATCATTCCGCCACCACCTGTGGTGATGATCTTGTTGCCGTTGAAGCTGAGTGTACCGAACAGGCCAAACGTGCCGGTATGCCGGCCACCGACATAACTGCCTAGCGACTCAGCCGCATCCTCCACCAGCGGAATAGCCCACTCGGAACAGATGGCATGAATTTCTTCAATTCGACACGGAAAACCAAAGGTATGCATCGGCACGCAGGCAGCAATACGACGACCGGAGGATTTGTTCCACACAGCCCCGTCACGCTTTTCAGCGTGCTTTGCCAAAAAACGGTTAAGGGCCTCTGGACTCATCCCCATGGTGTCGCGGTCTACATCCACAAATACCGGATGCGCACCGGTGTAGCTTAGGGCGTTGCAGGTCGCAATGAAGGTTAGTGCCTGTGAAATGACTTCGTCCTCTCGACCCACACCCGCCAATTGCAAAGCAATGTGCAAAGCTGCCGTGCCGTTGACAGTGGCGATGGCAAAATGCGCACCTGTAAAGCGTACAATCTGCTGCTCAAACTCGGTGACCTTGGCGCCCACTGAAGAGACGAAGTTTGAATCGATGCATTCGACGAGATATTGCCGTTCGTTACCGTCGAAGATGGGGCGGTGGAGGGGGATGGAATCTTTTCCGTAGATTGACCGGATAAGCTCCATGAGTTTACAGGTATTCACTTCAACCACCTATAACATAGCATGAACTGCTCGCACCAGATTCTGATGAAACAAGAATCTCTAAAATAACGGAATATGTCAAAGAAAACAAAACTCTCGTCTTCAGAATTTAATATCGAGGCCCGTGTATCGTTGGGCTCCGTTTCCGCCCTTCGGGCGGGGTTTTTTTAAGGCATCGAGGGTCTACCGTCCGATGTTCTGAACTGAACGAGGGTACCCCCCTCGTCACAATTATCGGCTCGGTGAGCCCTGCTTGGTTACCCCTCGGCGGGATGCTCCCCAGCATAGCCCGCTTCCGTTTCACCAAGCGTTTCAAGTCTACGATGATTCAACCTTGACGTCCATGCCGGTCTTTGCCTGAGGCTTGGGCGAGTTGTTCCGTCTACCCACACACCAAAATGTGACCCAACCAAAACACCTGCCAGTGACGGCTCCGCCTTGCGCGCTCTTCGCATCTCATCCTCACTTCTGGAAAAAGTTCAGTGGAGAACGATGGTGCATCATTCAGCCAAAGCCGGAAACCCTGTGGAGAAATGGACGCTTACGAACGAACAGCGTATTCTGCCATCTCAGGCACTTTCTTGCCGGGTCGCATCCGTTGACAAGGAGCGTAAACAATTATCGCAGGCCAGTCAAACAAACGCGATAGGGCCACCAGGTTGAAGAGGTCCATGGATTCCACGACCCCCCCCCGCAGACCTCGCTGATCTTCCTGAATTTTGAAAATGCGCGGATAAGGGGTTGAACATTCGTTGCGGATGGATTATCATCTTGTGATTTTATGTTCCTGGAAATGACCGGGAACGGGTTTGACCAGGGTCCATTGTCCGGTTTCGGAAACAAAAGGAGGAGTGATCTTCTGTGAGGATTGACGTTTACGACAATAATGTGGATCAGGCCATTCGGGTTCTGAAAAAGAAGATGATCCGGGAAGGCATGTTTCGGGAGATGAAGAAGCGCAAGTTCTTCGAAAAGCCTTCCGAGCGCAAACGCCGGAAAAAAGCCGAGGCGGTCCGCCGTCTGCGCAAGAAGATTCGGCGCTCCTCCGCGGCGGGTGGTTCGTCTTAGACCACGCTTCTTTTGGATCGCGAAACTCCCGAGGGGAGCCACGCGGATGGGAACGTGCAACGCCAATTCCATCCTCTTGGACATGCGTGGGCCGATTGATCGGCACGGGTACGCGCTTCAACGGATTCCCACGCAAGCGTTCGTGATGTGAACCAAGGGGGAACGATCCCTCCTCACGCACGAACCCACGCGGTCGCCATGAGCTTTGTCGCAAGCGAAGATCTCCAGCCCTCGGACTCGGGTTGGAGATCTTCTTTGTTTTGGTGCTTTTTGTTCAACACTCCACGACGTGGAAGATTCATGCACCGTGCGCGCGACTCGTAACATCCAAAAAAACAAACCGATCATCCTGGTCGTGGATGATACCCCGGAAAACATCGATGTGTTGAAAGGGGCTCTGATCGATCACTACCAGGTACGTCCCGCCCCGAACGGGGCCATCGCCCTGCGAGCCGCCCGTGTCCAGCCTTTGCCCGATCTGGTTCTCCTCGACATCATGATGCCCGGGATGGACGGCTACGAGGTGTGTCGCCGTCTCAAGGAAGACCCGATCACCAGCGCCATTCCCGTCATCTTCGTCACCGCCAAATCCGAGGTCGAGGACGAATTGCAAGGGCTCTCCCTGGGCGCGGTCGATTACATCATCAAACCTTTCAGCATCCCGATCGTCCTGGCGCGGGTGGCCACCCATCTGGCCCTGCGCAAGGCCCATCGCGAACTGGACGACCGCAACCGCCTGCTCTCCGAGGAGCGCGGACTGATCGAGAAGATCATCGACAAGATGCGCCGCGCGGATCGCATCGACGAACGGTTTTTGCACTGTCTGGTCACGCCGGTCGAAACCACGGCGGGTGATCAACTGCTTGCCGCCTTTGCCCCGGATGGACGTCAGTTGGTGTTGTTGGGGGATTTCACCGGTCACGGCCTCTCCGCGGCCATTGCCGGGCCGCTGGTGGGACATCTGTTCAATGCCGGGGTCAAGCGTGGCGAGTCCGGTGGCAGGCTGTTCCTGGAGATCAACCAGCAACTTAACGCCCGCATGCCCACCGGCATCTTCTTCGGGGCCTGCATGGCGGAGATCTCCGCCGATCGGCGCCAGGCACGACTCTTGAATGCCGGCATGCCGGACGTGCTGCGTCTGCGAAGGGGGGAGGTTCTGGATCGTTTCTCCTCAAGCATGCTGATGTTGGGCATCATTCCCTGGAGCGAGGATCCCGAACCCGTGGTCATCGATCTGGAACCGGACGACCGGTTGTATCTCTACTCGGATGGCATCATCGAGGCGATCAATGCCGACGAGGTGCAGTTCGGGGGGGAGCGGCTGGAGCAGACCCTGATCCACATCGTGGCCGAGGATGCCCCCCTGGAGCTGTTGATCGATCGTCTGAACGCCCATGCCGGCAAAAGCACCCACGATGACGACATCACCCTGGCCGAGATTCGGGCCAGTTAGAGGCTGTTTGGCACCTGCCAAACAGCCGATGCGGGCCATGCATGGCCCGCCAAATTACGCAGCCATTTGAAGAAGCACGAATCGATTGGCTTCGATTGGTGCAGGTTTGGTGATTCCATTCATGGAATCACCAAACCGCCTTTTAGCGAATGGGGCCTGCCTTCGCGCGCGAAACCACAGGCGATTGGTTGCTGACCGACTCTCCGGCGTGGCTGCCTGACGGGGTTCTGATCGGCCAGAGCCGCTCTCCGCTCCCTGAATGCGATGGGACGACACTTGGATAAACAGACTGTGAACCTTATCCACACCGAACAGATGGAGGAGGCATGAACGAAGCCGTGATCCGTTGGATCAGCGGGCCGGTGTTGCGCGCCGGAACGCACGCGCCGTTTCGCATCCACGAGTCGGTTCATGTGGGCGGGAAAGGGCTGCTCGGCGAGGTGATCCGCATGCGTGACGACGAGATCACCGTGCAACTCTTCGAGGACGGCACCGGACTCAAGCCCGGCGACGCGGTAGTGGGTCAAGGCAACCCTTTGTCGGTGCGGCTCGGCCCCGGTTTGCTGGGCAACATCTTCGATGGTCTGCTGCGTTCGCTGGGGGGCGCGGAACGGGATTTCCTGATACCGGGACGCTTCGAACTCCCGCTGGATCGT
Organism: Magnetococcales bacterium; assembly: GCA_015231775.1. Lineage (GTDB taxonomy): Bacteria > Pseudomonadota > Magnetococcia > Magnetococcales > Magnetaquicoccaceae > Magnetaquiglobus. Next base: position 12,543 of record JADGAY010000015.1, read on the forward strand.
TTCATCTTTACGCCCAAGGTCGAGCCGGGCCGCATCTTGAAGGGTGGGGATGGTTTTGGCGTGGCGCGCGCCAGCAATGGGGGAGCCGGTGAGCAAATCTGTCTGATCCCGCCGGACAAGGCCGGAGAGGTGATTTCCGTGGCCCCTGCCGGGGAGTACGACGATCGGGCCTCTGTCTGTCGCCTGCGCGACGGACGCGGCGAGGAGATCGAGATCGCCATGAGCCACGAATGGCCGGTGCGTCGTCCCCGTCCGGTGGCCAAGCGTCTGCCGGTCGGACCGCCCCTTCTGACCGGACAGCGGATTCTCGACACCCTGTTTCCCGTGGCCCGTGGTAGCAAGGCGATGGTGCCGGGTGGATTCGGCACCGGCAAGACCGTGCTTCTGGAGACCATCGCCAAGTGGTGTGACGCGGATGTGATCGTCTATCTGGGCTGCGGCGAGCGCGGCAACGAGATGGCGGGGGTTCTGGACGAATTCCCCAGGCTCGAGGATCCCCACACCGGACGACCGCTCATGGAGCGGATGGTGGTGATCGCCAACACCTCCAACATGCCGGTGGCCGCCCGGGAGGCGAGCGTCTATACAGGCATCACGGTGGCGGAATATTTTCGCGATCAGGGGTTGAAGGTGGCCCTGATGGCCGATTCGACCAGCCGTTGGGCCGAAGCGTTGCGCGAGGTGTCAGGCCGGCTCGGTGAGTTGCCCGGCGAGGCCGGTTATCCGGCCTATTTGAGCACCCGGTTGGCCGAGTTCTACGAACGGGCGGCGCGGGTGACCACCTTGTCGGGCAAAAGCGGCTCCTTGACCGTGATGGGGGCGGTGAGTCCCCCTTCCAGCGATTTCTCCGAGCCGGTCACCACCCAGACCAAGCGCTATGTGCGCACCTTCTGGGCGCTCGATCGCAAGCGCGCCCAGGCCCGTTTCTATCCGGCCATCGATCCGATCTCCTCGTATTCCGAAGATGCCGAGGCCCTGGCTGCCTGGTGGAGCCACGAAGGGGCCCCGGCCTGGGCCGTGCATCGCCGTCGTTTTCTCACCCTTCTGGAAGAGCAGACCCGTCTGGAGCGCATGGCGCGCATCCTGGGCAAGGATGCGCTTCCCCCAGCCCAGCGGTTGACGCTCCTGTGCGCGGAGTTGGTGAATGAAGGATTTTTGCGCCAATCGGCCTTCGCGCTCAAGGATCGTTACGCCTCGCCGCGCAAACAGACCCGCATGATGGGGTTGTTGATTCGATTCATGGAGCGGGCCGAGGCGGCGGTAGCCGCCGGGGTCGCGGTGGAGCGACTCGCGGGGTTGTCGGTGACCCGGCGTCTGCAACGGATGGGCGAGGAGATCGGCGAGGAGGAGTTTGACCGTTTCGACGCCCTGGATGGGCTGCTGGAGTCCGATTTCGCCACCTTGAACGCGGCTTCCGGCGGGGAGGTTGGGTCATGACGCGCCATCTCGGATACGTGAGTCTCGAAGAGGCGGTAACCCGCATCGAGGGGCCACTGGTCTTCGTGCGGCGCACGGTGGAGGTGGGGTTGAACGATGCCGTGGAGGTGATCGGCAGCGATGGGCAGGTGCGTCTGGGACGGGTCGCGGCGCTGGATGAGTCGTTCATGACCATCGAAACCCTGGATTCCACCTCCGGGCTCTCCATGGCCGGCACGCGCATCCGCCTGATCGGCGAGCCGATCACCTTCTCCCTGGGACCAGGAATCCTGGGTCGGGTGTTCGACGGGATGGGACGGGTGGCCGATGGGGGGCCGCCGGTGGCGGCGCTGATCAAGGCGCCGATCGACGGGTCGATCATCAATCCCCTGCGTCGCGCCAAACCCGAGGATTTCATTGAAACCGGCATCTCCGCCATCGACACCCTGGACAGTCTGGTGCGCGGCCAGAAGCTGCCGATCTTCTCCGCCGGTGGACTGCCGCACAATCGCCTGGCAGTCGAGATCGCCCTGCATGCCCGCCTGCGTGGCAACATCCGGGATGAGGGCGGCTCCCCGGACCCTGGAGCCCCCGAAGCCGCGGGCGCGCTTCACGAACCCGCGCCGTTTGCCATCGTCTTTGCCGGCATCGGCGTGCCGTATGATCAGGCCGAGGCGTTCCGTCTGGCCCTCGAGGAGGGGGGTGCTCTCGGCCATACCGCGCTGTTTTTGAACCTGGCCTCGGATTCGAGCGCCCAGCGTCTGCTCACCCCCCGTTTCGCCCTGACCGCCGCCGAATATCTGGCCTACCACGAGGGTCGGCATGTCCTGGTGATCATCACCGACATGACCAACTACTGCGAGGCGTTGCGGGAGGTGTCGGCCAGTCACGGCGAGATCCCGAGTCGCAAGGGGTATCCGGGTTACATGTACTCCGATCTGGCCAGCCTCTACGAGCGCGCCGGTCGCATCCACGGGCGACCGGGTTCGGTGACCCAGATCCCGATTCTCACCATGCCCTCCGACGACATCACCCATCCGATCCCGGATCTCACCGGCTACATCACCGAGGGGCAGATCACCCTGGATCGCAAACTCGACCGGGCAGGTATCCATCCCCCCATCGGGGTTTTGCCGAGCCTCTCCCGTCTCATGAAGGATGGCATCGGAGTAGGTTTCACCCATGCCGATCATCCGGCGCTGGCCAATCAGCTCTATGCCTCCTACGCGCGCGCCATGGGGGTGCGGTTGCTGGCCAGCGTGGTGGGCGCCGAGGGGCTGACAACCACGGATCGGCTGTTTCTGGAGTTCGGCCAAGGATTCGAGAGACGCTTCATCGCCCAACCCGAGGGGGCGCGGTCGCTTGAGGAGAGCATGGCCATCGGCTGGGAGTTGTTGAAGATCCTGCCGGAATCGGAACTCACCCGTCTCTCCGACGAGCAGATTCAACACTATCTGCGTTCGGGTTCCTGAACCGATGGAGATCACCCCCACCCGCAGCGCGTTGCTGGAGAGTCGCGACGATCGGCAGGTAATGCGCGAGGGGTATCGTTTTCTCGACGAGAAGCGTCTGCTGCTCGCCTCCGAGATCATGCACCAGTTCGCCGACTACCGTCGTCTGCATGCCGATTATCTGGAGCACCATCGTCAGGCAATCGCCGCGTTGGCTGACGCGGTGACCCTGCACGGACTGCACGGATTGCATCTGGTTCCGGTCCGGGAGCGGGAGAACGCGCGCATCGAGCGGCGCGAGCGGTTTTTTTTCGGCGTGCCGCTGGTGGAAGAGGTGCGGTTGGTGGCCGGGAGCGGCGGGGTGGGCGGTGCCGGGGTGGAAGCGGTCTCGGCGGTGACGCGGCGTTGCGCGGACCGTTTTGAGGTGTTTCTGCACCTCTCGTCGGCATTGGCCGGGGTAACGGGCAATCTGCACCGGTTGCTGGCCGAGTACCGTCGCACCGAACGGCGCGCCCGAGCCCTGGAGGATGTGATTCTGCCGGAGCTGGACGAGGCGATCCACGAGATGGAGATCCGGCTGGAGGAGCTGGATCAGGAGGAGGCGATCCGCGTGCGGTTGGGTGGGCGCATTTAGTGCGTGGTCGGCTTGACGCGGATCAGGGTTCCGTCCGGGGCGCGGTCGAAGATGATGGGCGGCGGGTTGGCCGGGATGGTCACCGTATCGGAGCCGGGCGGGTTGCTGGTTGGCTGGTTGGAATAGTCCGGGGCGTGGACGATGACCCGCGGGGTGCCGTTCCAGAGTTGCTGGCCGTCGGGTTCCGGGGAGAAGCGGAACTGACCGGGATTGGCATCCCCCTCGCGTTGATAATGGAGGTCAAAGGCCGGCGGCGTGGCATGCGGGGACGGAATTTTTTCCGGTTCGGCATGCGCGGATCCAGACACGAGGGCGCCGAGTTGCATGAGCAGCGCGCATGTCACGATCGGGCCTGTATGGACGGAATACGGCATGTGACCTCCGGTTGGAAGGGTCGGTTCTGGTATGGTGTGCTTATTTTTCAAGTATTTCCACCTATCTTTCCATGATACACCATTTTTTGAATCATTGCCATGGATCGCGTGCGCTGGATGAAAAATTTGCAAATTCACCCAAATCCTCACACCGGGATATCCCGTGTCATCACATCGCTGTACAGGTAGGCGATATCCGGTTCGCCCAGGCGGTTGGAAAGGAAGAGTCTGGGGCGCGGATCGCGGATCTCACGCGCGCCAGGCAGGGGGGCGGGCAGCAGGCGACTCGGCACCCGCAGGGTGGTGATCCCCTCCTGGAAGAGCAGGTGACGGGCCAAAGCCGGATAGTGGCGCAAGAACCGCTCCCCATCGCTGACGTGCAAGAGGTTGGTGGCCTGGAACCGTCCCTGTTTGAAAGGTTTGTGGATGATGTGACAATAGCCGTGCCGATCGCCGAGCGCCAACTGCCGCAACCAGGGGAACGGTCGGTGGTGACGGCAATCCCGTGCCGCCTCGGGGGGGAGAACGGCGAGGATCTCGTGGCGATCGGTGATGACCTGGCTGGAAAATCCGCCCGGCCAGCGCAGGGTGGAGAGGGTGAAAATCCGATCCGAGAGCCGGACGAACCGTTGGGTGGCGAAGATCCGCGCCACGGTTTCGTGGGGGGTGAACAGGGTGAAGTGGGTGTCGGGTTGGGCCTTCAACGCCCGCATCAGGGAGAGAGCCTGACCCCGATACCCCTCCATCACCACCCAGGGTCCCAGGTGACAGAACCTCTCCAGCCGACCCCGGATGAACCGCTCGGCGTGGAGCGCCATGAAGGCGCCGACCACCCGATCCTCGTCCACCAGCATGAAGCCGTGGTTGGGTGGGGAGTCCATCCAGGCTTGCGCATAAGCGTTCTTCCAGGCGGCGGGGGAGATGGCCTTTCCCTCCGTGCCATTGCCGTGACGTGGGGGCACGGCTGGGGTGTCACCATCCGGCGCGCCGCTTTGGCGTTCGGTGAGAAACGCGCAAACCGACTCCAGATCCATGGCCCGGATGGGCAGCACCTCGGCGCGGGGCCGAGGGAGTCGGGCGGGTGGCACGGCGTGGGTGGGATCGCTGTCCATGCTTTTGGGATGGTGGTTCAGGGGGTGAATCGGGTCAGGATCCGGTGACGATATCCACCACACCCATGTTCATGAACTTGTCGAAACGCTCCTTGATCAGGGTGCGGGAGGATTTGCGGCGCAGTTCGCGCAGATTCTGGATCAGGTGGCGCTTGAGCAGATTGGCGGCCTCGGCGGGGTCGCGATGGGCGCCACCGATCGGTTCCGGGATGATCTCGTCGATCACCTTCAATTCCAGGATATCCGGTGCGATGAGGCGCAGCGCCTCGGAGGCCAGTTCGGCCTTGGAGGCGTCTTTCCAGAGGATCGAGGCGCACCCTTCCGGCGAGATCACCGAATAGGTGGCATACTGCATCATCAGCACCCGGTTGCCCATGCCCAAGGCCAGCGCGCCGCCCGACCCCCCCTCACCGATGACCACCGAAAGAATCGGCACCTTGAGCGAGGCCATCTCCTTCAAGTTGCGGGCGATCGCCTCGGCCTGGCCGCGCTCTTCGGCCCCCTTGCCCGGATAGGCGCCGGGGGTGTCGATGAGGCAGATGATGGGCAGCTTGAATTTTTCGGCGAGTTTCATCAGCCGCAGCGACTTGCGATACCCTTCGGGTTTGGGCATGCCGAAGTTGCGGCGCACCTTTTCCTTGGTGCCGCGTCCCTTCTCCTGGCCGATCACCATCACGTCGATGTCGTCGAGCATCGCCAACCCCCCGATGATCGACTCGTCGTCGCCGAAGACCCGATCCCCGTGCAGCTCCGTGAAGTCGGAGAAGACCGATTCCAGATAATCCGTGGTGAAGGGACGATCCGGATGGCGCGACAGGAGGGTCTTCTGCCAGGGGGTGAGCTTGGCGAAGATCCGTTCGGTCAGGTGGATGGTCTCCTGCTCCAGGCGGGCGATCTCCTGGGAGATGTTGATGTCCGAGCTGTTGGAGAGATGGCGCAGATCGTCGATCTTGGACATCAACTCGCCGATGGGGCGCTCGAATTCGAGAAAGGTCTGGGACATGGTCTGAATCATGGGGTGTCCGGCGCGGCTTGGTGTGACTTGGAAGGGAACAACAGTTCAAGGCATCATTATGCCATATCCGGATGGAGCTGCTCAAGCCACGATTCCAGCAGATCGACGCGACTCTCCCAGGTATTTTGCAGCGCCCGAGCCCGGCGGGTGACCGGCGTGCCGACGCCCCGACCGGCCAGGGCCGCGCTGATGGCCAGTTCCCATTCCGGGATCGTCGAGGCGATGGCCGCCACGTCGGAGAATTCGAGCAACGCGGTCTGGGGCGCGGCCACGACCGGTTTGCCGGTGGCCAGATACTCATGGAGCTTGGTGGGATAGCCGTGCACCACCCAATCCTCATGAGCCCCCTCCTCCATGCGGGCGATCTTGTAACAGATGACATGGAGATCCATGTGGACCAGATAGGTCGGCAGGATATCGCGCGGCTTGAGTCCCAGGAAATGGATGTTCGGACGTTGGCGCAGCCGGTCCCAGGCGATGCGGGTCTGGCAGTCGCGGGCCTTCTGACCGTGCAGGGTGACCGGTCCCATGAAGACCCAGTGCCACTCCGGATGGTTCTGGGCCATGGTTTCGATCATCTCGAAATCGAGTTTGGGGTTGATGTTGCCCACATAGCCGATGCGCGGATGAGGAATGGAGGCCAACTCCGTCGGACAGAGGGCCCTGTCCGCGGAGGCGAAATGGTGGGCATCCGCGCCATTCGGGAGCTGACGCGCCTTCTCGGGACCGGGCGCGGGAAGATTGAGCGCCATGCCGGGGGAGGAGGTGGTGATCAGGTCGGCGCGGGAGACCAGACGCGCCTCCATGGCGGCCTGTTTCTCCGACCAGCCCCCCATCAGCCGGTGGACATCGTAGACGTGGTAGTGGACCCGATCGGGTCGAAGAAGTTCGATATAGGGTTCGAAACGCGGATGAAACAGCATCAGGTGACGTCGATCGCTCAAACGGTCGGCGGCTTTCAGCAGACGGCGGGCGTGCTGGGCGGTGACGATGCGGCTCCAGGCGGAAAAGCGATCCCACAAACAGGGCCAGCGGCCCGGAAAGTCGGCCAGAACGCCGGCGTCGCGGGGTTCCAACCGTCCGAGCCAGGGAGCGCGTTGCCACTCCGGGGTGTTGCGGGACCACCAGTCCAGGGGACCGGATGCGTAGATCACCGGCCAGCCACGGCGCGCCAATCGGGAGAGCAACTGCTGGCGGCTCAACCAGTGGGTGTCCCAGGAGTGCGGGGCCAGGGCCAGAATAACCGGTTTGGGACGGCGCCTTGAGTCGGACTGCATCGCGTGATACCGTGGGACATGAAGGGAAATTTAAGGAAACTCACAAAATAAGTCGCAGATTAATCTCGTTCGACGAGGGATCGCAAGGGATGGCAGTGGCACGGGAGAGCTTCCCACGGAGGGCGGAGGGCGGATGAACAGGGCGTCTGGAGCCGGTCACGTTCTGGTGGTGTTCCACACCTCCTTTCCCGTGGCCCATGGCGGGATCAACGTGATGATCGCCGAACTGGCCCACGCCTGGAGTGCCATGGGCGTCCGGGTATCCCTGTTCGCGCCGGGTTCCTGGGAACAAAAAACCTTGCGCGTCGAGTCGTTCGGCCCGATCACCCTCTACAAGATGCGCCTGCGCCCGTTGTGGGACCGGCGCAGACCGCTGCGTGGCCTGCTGGGTCTGGTGGCCGAACTGCCGCGCACCCTGTGGGCCTTGTGGCGACTGGTGCGCCGCGAGGGGGTGGATGTGATCCATTTTCACACCCCGCGGGATTACCAACTCTTCTTTCATCTGCTCCGCTGGTTCGGTGGACCTCCGGCGGTCACCACCTTTCATGGCACCGATGCCCTGGTCTTTGCCGAGGGGAAACGTCGCGACACCCCGTTGTTGCGTTGGATCGTGCGTCGATCGGCTGCCGTGACCGCCGTGGCACCCCACATCGGTCGCCTGATCGAGGGCGCCTGCCCGGATCTGGCCCCGGTGCGGGTCATTCCCAATGGGGTGGCCCGCACCGGGGATGCGATGACGCAACCACCCCACGAAATGAAGTTGCCGAAACGGTTCTGGGTGATGGTGGGATGGGTCGAGCCGCCCAAGGGGCAGGATGTGGCGCTCCGCGCCTGGGTCGAGGTGCTGCGTCGCTGGCCGGATTTGCATCTGGTCATCGTCGGCGGACAGACCTTTTTTCCCAATGGAGCGCCCCATTTCCCCGGATTTTTCGACACCATCTTGAAATGGGTCGCGGAGCACAACATCGCCGAACGGGTCCATTTTCTCGGACAACGCCCCAGGGAACAGGTTCTGACGGTGATGGCCAAGGCGCGCGGGTTGCTGTTCCCCTCCCTGCGCGAAGGGTTGCCGTATGCCCTGCTCGAGGCCGGCCTGTTCGGATTGCCGGTGGTCTGCCATCGCATTCCGCCGTTTGTTGATCTGATCGAAGAGGGGGTGAACGGCCTGTTGATCCCGGTTGGGGATGACCGGGCCATGGCCGAGGCGGTCTCCCGACTGGAAAACGATCCGGAGGCGGCGCGACGCATGGGGGAGGCGTGGCGTGGGCAGGTCCACGAATACTATTCGGTGCGGGCCATGGCGTTGGGATATCTGGCCCTCTTTGCCACGCTCACCGGGGATACCACCGGGTGGACCACGCACAACAGTGCGAAGGAGGTCTGAGAGAGATGCGTGGATGGGATGGCGGGAGCGGGGAGACGGTCGAAAAGAACCTGTTCTTGAGCGAAGCCTGGTTGCGGGTGATGGGCGCGGTCGGCGCGGTGAGCGCGGGGGTGCCGGTGGCGCTGACACGCGGGCGGATCCATGTCGGTCAGGTGCGCGAACTGGGACAGTCGCGTTGGGTGGTATACGGCAGTTGGCCGGAACCCTCGGAGACGGACCTGAACCAACTGTTCGACCGGGCCCGCCGCGCCGGAGCATTGGCCGTGGAGTCGCGTTTCAACATGGCCCGTTGGCCCGAGAAGACGATCCGGGCTGTAGGCGGGGAGATCCTGGAGCCGTTCGGCACCTATGTGGTCGATCTGACCCGTGACGAGGAGCGACTCTGGATGGGGCTCAAGCCCACCCATCGCAACAAGATTCGACGCGCGCACGCCCAGGGGATCGAGATCCGCCCGGAACTGGATCCGGCACGGTTCAAAAGCGGCCTTGAGAGCGCCTATGCCCGGGGGGGACGGCACAACCCCCACTCGGATGGCTATTTCGAGGCCCTCGAACACCATCTATCCCCATCCACCTTGAAGATGAGCGCCTGGCTGAACGGCGCGTTCCAGGCCGGAGCGCTGATCGTCTTCGATTCAAGACGGGGATACTATCTGCATGGGGCGGTGATCGATGCCCCGGCCACCGGGGCGGCCAATCTCCTCCATTGGGAGGTGCTGCGCGCGCTCAAGGCGCGCGGCGTGGCGGAGTACGATCTGGGGGGAGCCCGTTTGCACACCGATGACCCGAGACTGCGGGGGATCTTCCAGTTCAAGGAGCATTTTGGTGGCGTGTTCGAACCCTGCTGCTTCTGGCGCAAGATCGTCCACCCCTGGCGGCATCGCCTGCATCGCGGGCTCGAACGGGCGCGCACCTGGTTGGGTTGATCGTTTCCGCATCGCGGCAGGGATGGCCGCATCCATGAATTGAACCTGCGCCCAGCTTGGCGTGGATCGTTTTGACGGTTGAAAAATAAAGAGCGCGCGAGCAACCCGGAGCACGCCTGGGTGGTGCTGTTGAGCAACGGCTACGTCAACCATACCCCCAAAAACCTCTCCGCCCACGCCTGGCCGGTGCGGTGTGTGTGGGGGGCGTCACGAAAAATACCGTACCACTTGAACACACCTGAGCAATCAGGCACGTCTCTGCTTGGTTGTCTTCCATTTCGCTTGCAACCACTCTTCCAACAGGTGCTCCACCTCAACGCCATGCCCTTTCAGAGCCTCGGCACACTCCAGCCAGTCCGTATCGCAGGCGTTGGTGAGCATGCACCTTAAAACATTTGAGTCCCGCTGTGCCGCCAACACACCGGCCACCATTTTCCGATCCGCTCGATCAGTCATCGCACAATCAAGCGCCACAGGCAAGACCGCATGGCCATCCAAATCCTTATGAATCTGGACCCAAATCACATGTCCTTGATTGATTTTTTTCAGAACAACAAGCAATCCATAGTCCTGTTCCGTGAGTTTGTTTCCATATTCATCTAATATAAGACCCCCATCTAAAACAATATGATTTTGCTTATTATTCTCGAATCCAATCAGCCATTCCAGAACCCTTTGACGTAAATGTGCCTCTTCCACAGGCGTCGCTTCTGGCCGAAAAGGTGAACCATCATCAGCGGCACTGGCCACGATCAACACATTGGTATCAACAACCCGCGCATCAACCATGGGCCTGTTCCCGCATCCGTTGCGCCCGAGCCATGGCCTGAGCGCGTGCCTCACCCACGCTGTCCCCGAAGAAATGCTCCGGCCAGTTCTTCACAGTCCCGAATGCATCGACCTCCAGGCGTCGCAACTCGGATTCATCGTTCTTACGTTCCACAAAGTACATGGCCACGTTGTCGTTATCGGTTCTGCCCTGAGCGATCAAGGTCTGCATGCGGCGGAACAGGTGCTCCGAATGAGTTTCTACGAGAAATTGCACATTGCGCTTTTCGCTGACTTCCACAAACAGTTCCGCCAACAAAGACTGGGCGGATGGATGCAGATGAATCTCGGGCTCTTCCAGAATGATGGTGCTACCTTCTGGCGCAAAGTAGGCTGCGGTCAACACAGGCAAAACCTGGGAGATACCGATGCCGACATCGCGAAGATTGACAATCATGCCATTCTTATGTCGCACCACCACCTCATAATGACTTGATGAGCCTAATTGCCTGATTTCCAATTGTTCCGCCACCTGCATACGCGCAAGCCATTCTGACACAGCATGAATGATCGGATAGGGTTGATTTCGCATCTGGTCACTGGCAACCAAAATCTCCATCACCATATTACCGTCATTACCGATAATTCCTGGAGATTTATTATTCCATTTATACACGCGCTCAGGTTTACGGCGTAAAGGACCCAAATATAAAACAGAATACAGTTTATTAATGAAAAAACTTCTAAATTCTTGAAATAGATAAAGCTCATTTCTACCGGATGCATGCAACAAAAACTCATGAAGAGAAAAATCACCTCCCCACGTGGGAGCAGGAAAACGCTTACAAGAAGACGACAAGTCGCCATCAATCCGTGCATTATACGCACCATCCATTTCACGAATAACAGCAATAGATTTACTTTCATCTGAATATTTGATTTGATCTGTAATGACAGAATTATGTTTTTCAACACCATATACCCCATCAAACCTTATTGTCCTTATTCCATATTGAATCGGCAATTCTTTCCAAGGACGTAAAATCGTATCAAACGTACAATGGATCTCGAAATGAGCCTCACTTGCATTCTTATTCAGAACATCGTGAAAGCCACCAAAATCAAAAATATCATTCACCTCATCGCCACCCAGATTGAGATGTACCGTGGGATCCGGCGATTGCACCGTCTGTTTCAACAGCAACAAACTCTGAATCAGGGATGATTTACCCGAAGAGTTGGCACCCAAAAGCATTGTGACCGGGGCCAGTTTTACCTCTCCGGTATCGCGCCACGCCTTGAAATTAACGAGTCTCAAAGACTTGAACATTTGCCCTCCTTGAGTCAATCTAGATGATACAAGCAACAGGTTAAAATATTTTTAATAATAAAATATTGCCATATTATGAATTAAACCACAATCCTCTTCTATGCTCACTCCACACCAAGCCCCATCACAAACCCCCTCACCCCCGCCTCTACCTCGGGTCCGCCCTGGCTGACGCTGGTGTTGTGGCTGCCGGAGGTCTCGAGGAAGGTTTTGGGTTCTGGGGCCATGGCGAACAACTCCCGGCCATGGCGCGGGAAAATCACCGTGTCGTCGCGGCTGTGGATGATCAACAGCGGCACGCGGATCTGGCCGATGCGGCTGGCGTTGTCAAACCAGATGCTGCTCATCAGGCGGATCGGCAAATACGGATAAAGCTCCGCGCCCACTGCGGGAATGGAGAGAAAGGTTCCTTCGAGGATCAGCGCTTGCGGCGCATGCCGGATGGCCAGCCATGTCGCGACACCCCCGCCCAACGAGTGTCCGTAGGTGATCACCCTGCCCGCCGGAATGCCGAGTTGACCCGTGAGAACATTCCAGGCCGCCTCGGCATCGGCGTACAGACCCGCCTCGGAGGGCTCTCCTTCGCTCAGGCCGTAACCCCGGTAGTCGAACAGCAACACCCCCAGACCCATTCGCCGAAACAGCGCCACATGCCCTTTGAGTCCCGAAATGACGCTCGCATTGCCGTGAAAGAAGAGAATCACCGGTTGATCCGGCGCACCGGGCATCCACCAGCCGTGCAGACGATATTTATCACTCGGGATGGCGATCTCCTGGAAGGGGATCCCCCAATCCGTCGGGGTGGCGGTCAACCCCTTGGAGGGACGGAACACCTTGGAGCCTTGATTGAAATAGAGATGGATAGCCACCCCCCCGTAGGCGAGCAGGAGGATCACCAGCAACGATCGAAGCAGCCGACCCCACCATCCATGCCTGGCACCCCCCGGCTTGGAACGCCGCTCGGGCAGATCCAGGAAGGTGTCGGACTCCCCCGGCTCAGTCAAACGTGGCGCGCTCATGGCGCCGTTTCGGATAAAAAATCCGGCACCCCGCGCATGATCTCCTGGAGTTTCTCCTCCTGAATCCGTCCGATCGCCTCCTCGAGCGTCAACCAGACCCGCTCGCGAAAACTCTCCAGCCAGCGGTCCAACACCTCATCGACCCGCATCACATACACCTCGGCGACACAGGTTCCGCCCCACTTGGGATAGTCGTACTCCCCGATCGGCTCGGGATGGACCCTGCCACGAATGCCCGCCTCCTCGAAAGCCTCCTTGGCCGCCGAGTCCGCCGGGGTCAGATTCGGTTCCACGATCCCCTTGGGGATGATCCAGCGACTGCGCGAGCGGGAAGAGATCAACAGAACCCGCAATGCCTCCCCCTCGCCGCGCACCGGAATCACCGCCGACTGACGATAGTAATAGGCCGGATAACTCGTCATGGTTGCGCCTCCCTTCGAATGCACTTCATCCATCAAGCCGCGCGTGCCGGAATCGAAACGCTCGTTTCCGGACACCCGATAAATCCTATCACCATTGCCACCGGCATGCCATGCCGGGCGCATGGCCATCCCCCCTTATCCGCCCGCCCAAGCATCTCGACAAGGGGGAGGCAAAGGTCTACCATGATCCGTCCCTTGGTTTTGTTTCGATGTTCATTTTTTGGAGTACCCATCATGACCGATCAGGAGAATCCCACCCCCGTTCCCGCTCCCCTCGTCTCCCCGGACGGCATTCCGTTCGAAGAGCTGATCCAGGGTCGCGAGCTGGAAATCATGAAACTGCTGCGCGAGCAGGACTATCTGAACATCCTCACCCCGTTGCAACAGGAGCTGGTCAAGCTCCAGCAGTGGGTGGTGGACCAGAAACTCAAAGTGCTCGTCCTGTTCGAGGGACGCGACGCCGCCGGCAAGGGGGGCACCATCAAGCGCTTCACCGAGTTCCTGAGCCCGCGTATCTGCCATGTCGTGGCCCTGGAAAAACCCACCGAACTCGAACGACACTCCTGGTATTTCCAACGCTACATCGCCCATCTGCCCCACGGCGGCGAGATCGTGCTCTTCGACCGCAGTTGGTACAACCGTCCCGGCGTGGAACGGGTGATGGGGTTCTGCACCGAACAGCAGGTGGAAGAGTTCCACCATCAACTGCCGTGCATCGAACGGATGATCACCGAATCGGGCGTCCATATGGTGAAGTTCTGGTTTTCGGTGGAGCGGGCCTCGCAAGAAAAACGGTTCACCTCGCGTCAGACCAACCCGCTGAAAACCTGGAAACTCAGTCCAGTGGATCAGGAGGCCCAGGACCACTGGGAGGACTACTCCCGCGCCCGCGACGACATGTTGAAACGCACCAACTTCCCGGAGAGCCCCTGGACCGTGATCCGTTCGGACAGCAAGAAACTGGCGCGCATCAACAGCATCCGCTATCTTTTGCGTCAGTTCGACTATCCGGGCAAGCTCGAAGAGCTGCTCACCCTGGATCCCGGCATCGTCCAGGGCGTCGAGGATGAGATCGGTCGTCCGTAGAGGCTGTCAGGTTTGGTGATTCCATGCTTGCATGGCATCACCAAACCGCCTCTGAATGAATAGCGCCAAGCCTGCCTTGCCATCCTTAGCCTTGGGAGAGTCCTTCAAACATGGGTGTGATCAAGAAGATCCTCTATCGTGGCCAGATCCTCGGCAAACCGAGGCATCGCAATCTCTTCCTGGACATGGAGGAGAACATCCACATCCACTTCCGCGATCTGCGCATCGAACTGAGCCGGAACGAATTCGAGGAGATCGGCACGATCTTCAACCGTCAGTCCGCCGAACTGATGGGCATCATCCAGGAGAAGAACTACCAGGATGGCAAGCTGGCCAACGCCAACCAGGATGACGTGCGCATCTGGACCGAATCGCAACTCAAACATCCGGTGGCCTATCATCCGCAACGGATCTCCATCGAGGCCTGCAGCGACGGCTATCATCTGCACTACCGCAACTACAAGATCCTCATCGACGAGGCCGATTTCCGGGAGCTGCACCGTCAGTTCCAGCAACTCGATCCCGACGTCCCGTGCGCCTCCAACTATACCGAGGTGCTGGAGCTTTTGGAGGCCAACGAGCTGGATTTCATGCTCGACTCCGGCAACGCCCCCGGTGAGAGCATGAATCTGCTGGTGGCCCCGCACCACATGCCCAAGGTGCGGGACATCTTCAAGCTGATCGGCTTCACCCGCACGGAGACCCCGGAAGGGATCCTCTATCAGGGGGAGAAGCTCAAGGTTCTGGCCAGAGCCACCCGCAAGGAGGGTGGACCGGACTTTCGCGCCATGCGCGGTCTCAACCATGGCGAACGGTTGGTGGAATATTTAAGCCGCCACGGCGCGAGCCTCGATCCCGACCGGCTCAACCGCATCAAATGCCAGGTGCTCGATCTCTATTATGCCCTGGCCGCCGGGCAACCGGCCCAGGTGATGTGCGATCCGCAATTCTGGCTCTTCACCCCTGGCAGTGACCGGGTGATCTTTCCCCACGATCTCAACCCCCAACCGGACGCCGCCAAGGTGCTCTATCGCAACTGGAGCACCCTGCTGGCCCGGCTGGAGATGAACTTCATCAAGCCCACCAAGATCACCTTTTCAACCGATGAACAGGCCGCGCTACAGACACGAGTCCACGAGACGCTGCGCACCGAGGTCTCCTCGAGGGCGGCGGTGGAGCGGGTCTATCTGATGGGATCGGCCCTGCGCGGGGACATGGGCTTCTATCAGGCCCCCTTTGTCCATGGCCAGAACGCCAAGCTCGGCTCGGACGTGGACATCCTGATCGAGATCCATCCCGACCGGGAAGAGGCGCTTCCGCCCAACTGGCAGTTGATCAACCCCGAATCCGCCTCGAGCGGCTGCGCGGTCTACCACATCACCCAGATTCCCCTCGCCATGGACGTGAGCCGCTGGACCACCCTCCATCCACGCATCCCCTTCGTGCACCATCTGGTGGATGCCTACATCTACTTCCCCTCCCGCGGCAAGGTCGCGGCCAAGGATGCCTTTCTGAAGAAATTTGGCGCCAAGTTGATCCATGATCGCCAAAAGGAGGCCCCACCCCCGACCGTCGGGGATCTGCACAGCCTCACCGAACAGGTGCGCAACCGCTATGGCATGCCCGAAGCGCTGCTCGAGTCCATGAAGGTCTCGACCGAGAACCTGCTCTACCGGATTTTCAACGGTTCGCGGGAGACGATTCTCAAACTGCACAAGGTATCCGGAAACTACCACACCCAACGCATCGCCGAACATACCGCCTACGAGGCGGCGTTGATCCGGGGTCTGGTGGCCCGTGGCGTGCCGACCGCCGACATCCTGCCCATGCTTCCTGGCGCTGATCCGACCATCAACCGCTATCCGGCGCTCCTCTTCGAACGGATTCCCGGCGCGCCCCAATCCAAGCCCGAATACCCCCTGGATCGCATCGGCGCGGCCCTGGCGCGCATCCATCAGGTGCAGATCGATTCCCCACTCTCCCTGGAGGCCAACTTCACCTTCATGGACTCCTGTCGCATCTGGCTGCCCTATTTCGCCACCTACCGGGAGAACCCGATTCTGACCCCGGAGTTGAAAGCCGCCTTCGACAAACTCGCTCCGCGCATCGCCCCCTTCCTGGACGAAGAGTTCCGGACCCGTCTCCACGACGGCTGCCACGCGGTGCACAACCACGGTGACGTCACCCCAAAAAACGTGATAATCACCCCGGATGGGGCGACCGTTTTCTTTGATTTCAACAACTGCTACCACGGTCCACGGCTCTTGGACCTGATCGACGGCGGCATTGAATTCTCGCTGGCGGACAAATACATCCACCTGGCCGATTTTGGCCGTTTCGACCAACTCCTCTCCCATTATGTCGCCGCCTCCCCCCTGAACGCGGCGGAAACCCGCACCCTGCCCCAGTGGATCGACCTGTTGGGATTGATCAAGTTCATCAAGGAGGTGCGGGTCTTCGTCGAAAAACCCCACGAGGCGTTGCGTCTGAAACGGGCCCTGGGCATCGCGGGTTTTCTCAATGCCCGCGCACCGGGTTGAGTTGTCTTGAATACGCCATGGGCCGATGGCTGCCGATCGTCTTGCTGATGGCCTGGATCGGCCCCTGGAGCCTGGCACACGCCGAAACGGTGTTCGGCATCCGCTTTCTGGTCAACGACACCCTGGGAGGGGACGAACCGGCCCGCGCCGCCATCCGCCAACGTCTGCACGGACAGGTGACGACCGTGAACGGCTACTACCGGGAGAGTCGGGTGGAGCTGCGGGCCGAAGTCGCGGATATCGCCTTCGTGCCGATCGCGGAGCAGGAGGTGATCGACATTCTCGCGGCGATGCGCGGGGAACACCATGGCTTTGCCGGGCTCTATTGCCAGGCGGGCGAACATGGGGCGGCCTACACCGTGGCCGTGACGCGCCATCTGCTGCGCGGCAAGCGCGGCTGTGGACGGGCCATCGCGGTCAACAAGCATCCAGAACAGTCAAGCCGTCCGGAGAACGGCCTGATGGTTTATGACATCGTATGCGGGGCCCACACCCTGGCCCACGAACTGGGCCATCTGATGGGGCTCAACCATGGCCGACTGGTGGACGCCTGCCAACCCGGACAGGGCCACGCCACGGCCATCGCCCCTTACGCGCTGGGTTACGGGGTCGGCAACTGCGACGGAGCGCCCCAACCCGGCGAATTCGGCACCATCATGGTGGGCGGCTGGATGAAACGGGTGATGGGAGACGACAAGGCCAGCCTGCCGCTCTTCTCCAACCCGCGCCTGCACGATCCCCGTTGCGGGCTGTCGGGCATCTGCGGGGATCCGGAACATGGCGACGAAGCCCGCGCCTTGAACGAAAGCGCCCCCCGCATCCGCGAACTCGCCCAGGCCAACCGCATCCGCGCCGAAGGGTGCCGGAACTCCGTCCCTCCGGCCAACACGCCATCACCCTGAAACACAACATCATTAAACAAACGCGATCAATCCCGGAGCCTGCATCAATCCGGTTGCCTTCATGCCGGAATCACAACCACGCGCGCGAGAAACATTGCGTTAATGTCTCAATGCGGGTTTAATGCGCCTTTGCGCAGCGGAGTCGCGGCTTGAAGGCTGTTGGAGATCCCATCCTTGGAATCACCCAACGCGCTTGCCCGCATCGGCTGTTTGGACAACGACCAAACAACCGATGAGACTCCGGATTCCGAACCCTCGCATGGACAAGACCACGAACCGCATGTTCAGGATGATCTGTCTAGCCCTGTCGCTTCTGTTGCTCGCGCCCGACAACGTCTGGGCCGAACCCCCCGCCAACGGCAAGAAGGCCCAGTCCCAACAGAAACGGGCCGCCAAGCCGGCCAAGGGGGCCAAGGGCCGCAAGGGTGGCGTCAAGGCGGCGGCGCCCACCTTCGAGAATCCCCCCTTCATGGGGTACCTGCTCATGGATCTGCAATCCGGGCAGATCCTGGAGGCGCAACGGGACACCCAAAGCTACATCCCCGCCTCGGTGGCCAAGGTCCCCTCGACTCTGGCCGCCCTGCACATCCTGGGGGCCAACCACCGCTTCGTCACCTCGCTGCTCTCGTCGGCCCCGGTGGTGGATGGTGAGTTGCAGGGGGATCTGATCCTGGTTGGCGGCGGCGATCCGTCGCTCACCATGCCAGGTCTGGTCGATCTGGCCCATCAACTCCAGACCCTCGGCATCCATCGCATCCGCGGACGTTTTCTGTTCGACGAGTCGGCGATGATCCCGGAAACCAGCATCAGCACCGAACAGAACGACGAGGAGAGCTACAACCAGGGGTTGAGCGCCCTGTCGCTGGATCCCAACCGGGTGCGACTGCGTTGGATGCTCGGTCGCAACGGTCAACTCCTCACCCAGACCAATCCCAACCTCGGTGACATCGCCCTGAGCCTCGGCCCCACCTCGGGGGCCGGACCCACTTTGACCTATCTGGGCGGCACCAAGGTGGAGCAGTGGCGACTGAATCCCCACGGCGCCAAATCGGGTTGGGACTGGGTGCCGGTGAAACGACCAGGGCGTCACACCGCCATGGCCTTTCGGGAGTATTGTCGCCAGAACGGGTTGCTCCTCTCCGAACCGGAACCGGGCCACCCCCCCTCGAACGCCACCATTCTGGCCAGTCGCGCCAGCGCCCCCTTGCAGGAGTTGGCCGATTCGGCCCTGGCCCACAGCAACAACTTCTGGACCGAGATGATCGGCATCATGGCCGCCTCCCGTCTCACCGGTCAGCCGCAATCGGCCACCAGCGCCGCCAAGGTGTTGAGCGACTGGATCATGGCGCAACTGCCGCAGGTGGAGTGGAACGGCTTTCATCTGACCAACAGTTGCGGCCTCTCCACCAGCAGTCGCATGACCCCCCGGCAGATGGTGGCGATTCTGCTTTTGGCCAACGCCGCGCCGATCGGGGAGCGCTCCTACGCCTCCATGCTGCCGGTCTCCGGCTGGAAAGGAACCCTGGCCGGACGGTTCGCCGGACCGGACACCTCGTTTCGGGTCTGGGCCAAAACCGGCACCATCCTGTACGGCAAGGCGTTGGCGGGCTATCTGTTCACCAAGCAGAACCGCCGCCTGGTCTTCGCGATCTTCGCCAGCGACATGGAGAAGCGCAAAGCCTTCGATGCCAACAAGGGCCAGCACTCCGGCAACGACATCCATCGCGGTCGCGCCTGGAACAACCACGCCACCGGTCAGATCAACGCCCTGGTGGAGCGCTGGTTGAAGCATTATTGACCCCCAGCCTCTCTGGCTCGATCCCCCCATCGCCCCCACGGCTTGATTCTTGCAAAAGCTGGTTCTGACACGTCCGATCGGCGTGACCCATCCAGCTTTAGAGCGATGAGAGAATCAAACCATGTATCTGCACCATTTCGGCCTGCGGGATCTGCCCTTCACCCTCACCCCCGACACCGGTCGCTTCTTTCCCGGCGCCGGACGGGAGGAGAACCTGAAATCCATCCTCGCCGCGCTCACGGAAGGTGAAGGGATGGTGCGGGTGGTCGGCGCTCCCGGCACGGGAAAGACCATGCTCTGCCGCATGCTCTGCACGGGTCTGCCGCGCCACTACCGCCCGGCGCTGCTGCTCCATCCCGACCTGGGACCGAACTCATTGCTGGCGGCGCTGCTCAAGGAGTTCCGCGTGCCGGTCGCCGAGGGGATCGAACCCTGGAACGCCCGTCAACTGCTGCTCAATCACCTGTTGATCCTGCATCGCGCCGGACAACGGGCCCTGTTGATCATCGATGAGGCCCATGCCCTGCCCGCGGCCTCCATCGAGGCGCTGCGTCTGCTGGGCAACCTGGAGACCGGCCACGCCAAGCTGCTCCAGATCGTGCTCTTCGCCCACGAGCGGTTCGAGAATATCAAGAATCCCCGCGAGGCGCGACCGATCCTGGAACGGGTCTTGACCCGCGTCACCCTCCAGCCGTTCAACGCCCAACAGACCGCCCACTATCTGCATGCACGCCTGGTTGCCGCCGGACGGGAGGGCAACTCCCCCTTTACCCCCCTGGCGGCCCGTTTCATCCACCTGGGCTCCGGCGGATGTCCGCGGCGCATCCATCTTCTCGCCCATCAGGCGCTGCGTCAGGCCCACGAGGATGAGTCCAGCCGGGTCGGCTCGATTCATGTCTGGCGCGCCATGGCCCAGGACACCCCCTTCGCGCCCCTCACCCAGGGGTATCGTCCCCTGATAGCCGGGGTTTTTCTGACCGCCCTGCTCGCAGCCGGCATCGCCCCCCGTTATCTGATCAGCTCACCCGCCATCGAGCAGGCGCGCCTGGAACAGCCCGCCGCTCCGCTGTCCGAGACTCCCCCGATCCGGAACAATGGGCCCGAGCCGATCATCGAGACCACGCACATCGCTTCCAAGGCGATCGCCAAGGCCGACACGGGGCCTGAGCCGCGTGATGAGGCGGTTGCCAAACGATCCGATGCCGCTCCCCCATCCAAAACGGTGATCCAGGAGCCGCCCGCGCCCCGGAATCGCCCCTCCGACTCGCCATCGAGCGCCGCGCGCCTTGCCCCTGAAGTCCAAGCGCCCGTCAAGCCGCTGGAGATGGCCGCGCGGCCCGCCGCCGAAGCCCAAACGCCCGTAAAGCCGGTGGGGATGGCCGCGCGCCTCGCCCCCGAAGCCCAAACGCCCCTCCAGCCGGTGGGGATGGCCGTCAAGCCGGTGGCGCGGAAAACAGCGACTCCGGATGGGGCCCCATCGATCCGCCCGGTCGCGACCCATCCAACCCGTTCCACCGCCACGGACAGCCTCCCCTATTTGAAGGAGAACGACCCCTTCGGCGAGGCGATTCTCGCTTCGCACCGCTGGCTCAAGGAGGGCAACGACCGCCACTACACCATTCAATTGATGCTTCTGACCCATGATCGAGGCCTCGAACTGCTCACCGATCAACTGGCTGCCATCCAACCGCCACCCGGCGAACTGGATCTGAAGCTCTTTCGTCTCAAGGATGACACCCTGCTGGTCCATCTGAACGAGTGTCCTTCCGCCTTGGCGTGCGAAGCCCTGATGAACCGTCTGCCGGTCGCCATGCGTTCCAACCATCCGAGCGTGCGCTCCCTGGCCCGAGTCAAGACCACGATTCACAAACTGGGTCTCGCCCCGTCCCAACGGGTCGAATCCGCACCGATTAACGACCGCCGCTCATGAGCGCCGCCGTCACCAGCCCGCACCATGCCCAACCGCGCCGTCTGGGGGAACTGCTCCACGATGCGTCGCTGATCACCGCGGATCAACTGCACATCGCGTTGGCTGAACAGAAAAAAACCGGCGAGCTGCTCGGACGGATCCTCACCCGGTTGGAATTCGTGCCCGAAGCGCTGCTGCGCGACCTGCTGGGGGATCTGCTGGGGGTGCCGGTGGTCGATCTGGATCAGACCGTCATCGATCCACGCATCCTGGCCCTGGTGCCAAAAAAATTGATCGAACGCCATCATGTGCTGCCGATCCGCTGGAATCCCAAGGAGGCCATCCTCACCCTGGCCATGGCCGATCCACGGGACATGGCGGTGCTCGATGCGATCCAGGCCAACATTCACACCGAAATCAACCTCAAGAGCGTGCTCTCCGGTCCCGGCGAACTCTCACGGGCCATCGGCAGGGCCTTCCACCCGTCCAACGCGCCCGTGGTCAATCCGCGCGTGGTGGCGGATGATCCGATCCGGCTGATCGATGCCCTGCTGGTCGATGCCGCCAGGCAGGAGGCCACCCACATCCACATCGAGCCGGAACCGGGGCAGGTGAGCATTCGCTATCGCCACCACGGCGTGATGTCGCAACGTTGCGCCCTGCATCGCGACCACCTCTCCGGCATGCTCTCCCGCATCCGTCAACTCGCCGGCATGGAGAACGACCCGAACGGCGCCTCCCGGCAAGGTCGCTTCCGCGCCCAGCTCTCCGGCATGGAGATCGACTGCCAGGTGACAGCGCTGGCGACCATGCCCGACGAATCCCTGGTGCTGCGCGTGCGCAAGGGCTTCCTCTCCAGCCCCACCCTGGAGTCCCTCGGTCTGGCCTTGCCGATCGCCGAACGTCTCAAGGGGATGCTGGTCCATCCCACCGGTCTCACCATGATCGCCGCCCCACCCGGTGGCGGGTTGAGCACCACGTTGCGCGCCCTCATGGCCTATCTTCAGGATGAGGAGATCTCCCTGATCTCCATCGAGGAGCACCCGGAACATCCCCGCCACGCCGCGCGGCGGGTGACCGGCGGGGAGTGGCTTTCGGATCCGCTCGCCGATCCCAGGGAGCTGCTCGACATGGACGCGGACATCCTGTTCCTGGATGCCGTGCGCGCCCCCGAGGCGATGCGCGCCGCGTTGCGCGCGGCCATGCGGGGTCAGAGGATCGTGGCCGGGATCCATGCCCACTCGGCCCACGGCGTATTCCAACGACTCATCGACATGGAACTTCCCATTCCGGCCCTGATCGACAATCTGACCGGCGTGGTGGCCCAACGGTTGGTCCGTCTGCTTTGTCCGGCCTGCAAGAGCGCCCATCCCCCGCTTCCCGAGGAGAAGAGAGTTCTCGGCGCCCGCATCCCGGACACGCTCTTTTCGGCGCGCGGGTGCCCAGCGTGCCAGCACTCCGGCTACCATGGCCGGGTAGCTCTGTTCGAGGCGCTGCCCGCGGATGCCCCGGTCTCCCTCTGGCTCGAGGGGGGAGCCCGCCACTCCGCCTTCATCCCCTGCTTCCACGCCCACGAACTCCCCACCCTGGCCGATGACGCCCTGCGCCGGGTGCGACAGGGGGAGATCTCCCTGGAGGAGGCGGCACGGGTGGTCCATCTCGATTCCCATTCGCATTGAGCGCGCACACCCCCTGACCAGACGTGAACGTTGGCATTTTTTAGCGCCTGGCGTGACGAGGATCACACCCCCAAGCCTGTTCGTGGCCTGTTTCTTGCTTCATTAACCATTGATTCCATCATCCCGTCATTTTTACAAGAAATGACGATTGAGGAGCGCGTCTCACGCCGATTGGGGAAACAACATGTATCTGGATCACTTCGGATTCCACGCTCCACCATTCGCCATCACCCCGGACACGGAACTCTTTTTTCCCGGCGGGGAACGGGGGGATATCCTCGAAAAACTGCTCAAGGCCGTCGAGGCCGGCGAGGGTTTTGTGAAGGTGGTGGGCGAGGTTGGCAGCGGCAAGACCATGCTTTGTCGGCTCTTCTGCCGCAAACTTCCCGGGAATGCGCGTCTGGCCCTGCTGCTCAATCCCGGCATTCCGCCCGAGGAGTTGAGCGGCGCCCTGCTGCGGGAATTCCGTCTTTCGCCCATGCGTGAAGAGGGCGCGGCGGCGCGTCATCAGGCGCTGTTGGAGTTTTTCGTCTCCCTGGAGCGCCAGGGGGAGCGGGCCATCATCGTGGTCGAAGAGGCCCAAAGCATGCCTCCCGCCACCCTCGAGGCCCTGCGCCTGATCAGCAACCTGGAGACCGAACGGGTCAAGCTGGTCTCCATCGTCCTGTTCGGACAGCCGGAACTGGATCGCACGCTCCATGCCCGTGACTCCCGTCAAATTCTTGAACGGATCACCACCCAGTTGACCCTGCCGAAGCTCTCCGTCGAGCAGACCGATCAATACCTGCGCGGTCGGCTGCACGCCTCGGGCTATCGCGGACCCCAGCTTTTTGCCACCGGCGCGGTGCGCGCCATTCATAAGGCCGCGCATGGCAGTTTCCGTCAGATCAACCTGCTGGCGGAAAAGTCGATCGTGCATGCCAGTCGCGGCGGCGCCCATCAGATCCAGAGCCGCCATGTCTCCCAGGGGATCTCCAGCCTCTCGGGCAACGCCAACGGTCTGGCCTGGCGTCGTCCGACCCTGGCCGCGGGGGCCATGATCGCCCTGCTGGCCGGCGGCTTGGCCCTGCAATCCTCCTGGGGGATTCACTTCTCCCCCTCCGAACTCGTTCTGTCCGGCTTGCCCACCATCGCCAGCCAGGCCGACATCCGCCCGGCGAGCCTGTCAACCACGAGCCCGACCAACCAGACATTGAGCGTCCCCAAGGCCGCCAGTCCGACGGCTGCCAGCGATACCCCGGCCTCCAAACCCGAGATCACCCCGGTGGTGGCCACGCCGAATCAAACCGTCCAGCCCCTGCCCGCGCCGGTCGTCGAGTCGAACGCGCCGCGCAAGAGCGAACCGGTCAGCGCCGAACCCGAAGCGGATCGGCACGTCACCACCCACCTCACGCCGCCAAAGCCCCTGCACGCCACCCGCCCGGCAACGACGGACGCGGCGCCTGGCGCGGAAAGCCAACCCGTCGCGCTTCCGGTCGCGGAGCGAGGCTTGCCGAAGATCGACCCAGGCGCCCAGGTCGTGGCCAGCGCCTTGACCGTGAGCTACGAACCCATCGAAATGGGACCAACGCCGCTCACCCTGGCCAGAACCCTGCGTCTGCCCACCCCGCCCATGCCGGCCAGCATGGTCCAACCCGTCAAGCCGACGTTTGCCCCCTCACGGATCACCGCGCGCAAAGCGGCGCCACGGGAGGTGGCGCTCCTGCCGGGGATACAGCCGAACGATCCGATGCGCGATCGGGTGCGCGCCGCGCACCGCTGGCTGGAGACGAGCCAGAACACGCGCCACACCATTCAGCTCATCCAGTTGCGCAACCTCGAGGGAATCGGCAAGCTGGAGAAGAGCCTGGCCGCCGCGCGCTCTGACATCAACATCGCTGATTTGAAGATCTTCCGACTGCGCAACCAGAAACTGCTGGTCTATCTGGGCGATTTCGACAGCGAACACGAGGCCCAGGAGGCCTTGCTGCGACTGCCCCATGATCTGCTCTCCGGCGGACCGCTGGTGGTTCCCCTCGACCGGGTGAAAACCTTCGTGCGCGATCGCACCCGACCGGATGGTTGCGCCACGGGGCAGGAGAGCCGTTCATGCCCGCCCACCGCCTGACACCACGCCACCCGGCAGCCGCGTTCATCTGCGCCGCGCTCGCCTGCCTCGCGGTCGCCCCGGCGGGCGCGGAAGATGGCGCGATCCCGCCGCTGGTGATCAACACCCCTTTCGCCCCCCCGGAGAGCACGACGCGCGCCACCTTTTCGCTGGTGGCCAGCAACATCCCGGTGGATGAACTGCTTCCATCCCTGGCCCGCAAGGCCGGTCTGAACATCGACATGGCGCCCGGCGTGCAGGGCACGGTGAATATCAACCTCACCAACCGGCCCCTGTCCGAAATCCTTACGCAGATCGCGGCGCAGACCGGCATCCGGCACCAGATCCGCGACGGACACACCTTGACGATCCTCCCCAAATCTCGCGGCGAGCAGGCCCGGCGATGAGTCTGCTCCTCGACACCCTGGATCACGCCATCCCGCCCGCGCCGCCATTGGTCGCGCCCATGGGGCAGCCGGTGGGGGAACCCGTGGCGCTCGCCGGGGCGTCCGCCGATGAAGCCGAATTCCCGGAGCGGTTTTTATCCAGCGATCTCTACCTCATGCCGGTCAGTTGGCTGAAAAGCAACCTCAGGGTCGCCCCGATCCCACCGCACGCGTGGCCCGAGGCGTTCGCCCAGGCCCCCACCCACGAACCGATCCCCCTGTCGCGACTCTCTTCCAACGACGGACGGGGCTACGTGCTGCATGGAATCCTGCTCGCCTCGCTGCTGATGGCCTCGACCATCGCCGAGGAGTCCCAGACCGGACTCCAGACCAGGATCTCGGGCCAGACCCAACCCGAAGCGCGCGCCTCCCTGACCACGGCCTGTTTCACCACGCCGGACGCGGGTACCGCGCCCCAATCGAACCGACCCGTAACCGCACCCAACACCACCACGGCCCGCTTCCCGGATCCGCAACGGTTTTTCGCCGATCGGCGCGCCACCCCCGCGCCTCTGCCCACGGTCGCCACCCAACCCACTGTAAGCCGTCCCCCCGCCGCCCCGAGCCAAACCGTGGCCAGCCGTCCGGTCGCCGCCCCAAGCCAAACCATGGCCACCCGTCCGACCGCCGCCCCACCCCAAACCGTGGCCAGCCGTCCGATCGCCGCCCCGCCCGCGGCCCGTCCAACGGC
>JADGAY010000191.1 GCA_015231775.1 Magnetococcales bacterium
CGCCAGCGTCGGCGATGGCGGTAAGATATCTCTTGGCCGCCTACGCGGCGGCAAACTGGCCGGTGGTCTGCCTGCCTGCCTGGCCGGTTCTCTTGGCCGCCTACGCGGCGGCAAACCACTTGATTTCCAGGGCTACACCGCTCCCTTTTCTCTTGGCCGCCTACGCGGCGGCAAACATCATTTTGCCGAAATTCTCTTTGACAGTTTATCTCTTGGCCGCCTACGCGGCGGCAAACAACCAGGCAGGCACCGCCCAGGCAGGCAACCATCTCTTGGCCGCCTACGCGGCGGCAAACTTGCCGGTGTTCGGGTGTTCGGCCAACATGTATCTCTTGGCCGCCTACGCGGCGGCAAACCGCGGTAGAATTTCAAAAACGGCGCGACCCAATCTCTTGGCCGCCTACGCGGCGGCAAACACCGGCCAGGCAGGCAGACCACCGGCCAGGCATCTCTTGGCCGCCTACGCGGCGGCAAACTTAAGCAGATCGTCGAAAACCTCTTGAGGAAGTCTCTTGGCCGCCTACGCGGCGGCAAACAAATAAACCAAACCTCTTTTGGGGAGATTGGATCTCTTGGCCGCCTACGCGGCGGCAAACGCCCTTACCCCCTCCGCCTGCATCTTGCGAATTCTCTTGGCCGCCTACGCGGCGGCAAACATCGCCGAGGAGGTTTTGGGCGTGATGTACGTTCTCTTGGCCGCCTACGCGGCGGCAAACATTTTTGATCAATAGTTCCGGATCAACACCTCTCTCTTGGCCGCCTACGCGGCGGCAAACTCGAACGGCTCGAGCTTCGAGGTGTCCCGCCGTCTCTTGGCCGCCTACGCGGCGGCAAACCCTGCAAAAAGTGGCTATATGGCGAATATCTCAATCATTTTTCGGCGTGCCCTCCTGAAACCATGTCTGGAACAATCTATTTTAACGGGTTGTTTTAACAGGTGAAAGAACAGATCCATTTTCAGGATCCCTGACGTGACGTGTTCAGGGGCTCAACCCTGCTCACCCTCCGTGCCATTTTGATAGAGCCCGAAGGCGTTCGAATAATAACGGGTTGGCGATTGATCCGGATACACCGCGAGGCTGACCTGAAAATAGCGGCGCAGGAAGCGTCTTCTTTTCTCTGGATTGGTTTCGTCCTGGAGCGCTTCCCTGGCGATTTCCTTCCAATCCAGGCGCAGGAAGTCGAAACGACCCAGTATCAGCCCGGATGGGCGTATCGTTTCGCTCAGGGGGCTGTTGTCCACGAAGGTTTTGAATTCATCCGCGTCCGCATCATACCAGACCGTCAGGGAGCCGCTGGAGCGGCGGAAGCGGATCTCTTTGGCATGGGCGCCGCTCAGTCGGGCCTGGACATCCGCGCGCCAGAAACCGCGCAGCGAATAGGGGTAACACGCTTCGGGGTCGAGGAGATGGTCGCGCAGGATGCGTTGTTCGAGTTCGGTCAGGGCCCCACCCGTGTCCGGGAGCAGGTGGGGGCGGGCGTCGATGATCGCGACCTGCTCCGGGCGCAACAGCGCCTCGATCCAGGGCGAGGGGAGGGAGCGGTCGCACGCCAGGCGGGTGTTGCCCTGTGGGCCGGGATGGCGGAAGGGGTATCGTTCGTTCGGGTCGCCCACCGCGCGCAGGGTGGTGGGCAACAGGTAGACGTTGGGGGTGGTGACCGGAAGTTGGCGATGACGATTCACCCGTCCGGCGCATTGGGTTTTGGCGTGTTCGCTGGTGGGTTCCAGGATGCAGCCGTCAAAGTCGTGATCCCGTCCCAGCTCTTCCACCGACGTGGCGATCACCAACAGGATGTGGTCTGGGTCGCGGGAGTCACGCAGCCACGCTTTGACCTGGGGATGGTGGGCGAAGCGATCCTGGCGTTTGTTCTTGCGTTTGAAGGCCTCGTCGAGAAACCGTTCGATGCGATCGCGGATTTGCACCGGAAAGCCGGCGTGATACAGGATGATTTTCAGGTTGACCCCTTCGAGGCCGCCGGAGTTGACCAGCCAGGCGGCGAAGTTGACGCAGGAGCGGATGTGGGCCAGGCGTACCAGCAGGCCAGAGAGCCGTTGTTGGCCTCGGGCGAGGCTCTGGTGGTGGTCGCGATGCAAGGCCAGGATCGCCGAACGCATGGTTTCGAACAGTGGGATCGGATCCCCGAGGGTGACGCGTGGCAGAATCAGGCCGCGTCGCAGGGGTGGACGGGCGGCCAGTGCCGTGGCGATGGCGGCGCGAAACCGGGTCGTTTCGGCCTGATAGTCGCTTTCCGCCTCGCCGGCGAAGAGTCGGGCCAGCTCGCCCGAGTCGGCGAACAAGCCTACATCGATGGCGATCGGCAGGCCGTGAAATCGGGCATAAGCCGCGTAGCCGGCGCGATAGGCGCGAAACAGTCCCTCGGCATGGGGTTGGGTCACGGTGGCCGAGGCGATGATCACCTTGCGTCCGCACACGCCGGCCCAATAGACCAGTCTGCCGATGGCGATCTGATCCTCCGCGTCGTAGCCATCGATCTCGTCGAGCACCAGGTCGGCGCTCAACAGACGCATGGCCGCCAGCGCATGTCCGGTGCGACGGCCATCGGCCACGGGCATCATCTGATCGATGGTGGCCACCACCACCGGCGCGGCCAGAAAGTGGCCCTTGTCCCGATCGAGATTCTGCCACAGGTTGGGTGGGAGCTTGTGTTGGAGGGCGTTGCGAATCTCCAGTCGCGTGGCATCGACCTCCAGCTCCGTCTCTTCCCAGGCGCTCTCCGAGCCCTCCACCCACCTGTTGCGCGCGCCGGAGACCACGATATCAGGGGTGGAATCCCGTTGTTCGTACAACTCGCGCATCACGTCGCTGCCGATCACCGTGACCACCTCCAGATCGTTCAACCCCAGATCCGCGCGATAGTCGTTGCCCGCTTGCAGGGTCAACGATCGCAACGGCAGACAGAGGGTATGGCGCAGACTCTTGCCCGCCGCGGCCAGGATCTTGGGGGCCGCGCGGGTTTTGCCCGCGCCGGTGCCGGCCATCAACTCGCCAAAGAAACCGGCTTGCGGGCGGCGTCCCTCCCGGACCCGCTCCACCGCCTGGTTTTGCCAGTCGAACGGTTCCGGCGCCCGTCCGCGCAGATTCCTGGGCAGACCGGCGCTCTCGAGCGCGGGCGCGGCGTCGCGCAGATCCAGCAGATCCGACAGCCCGCACGATGCCGCAGTGTCCACTTGGCTCAGATGGACCTCCAGCGACTGTCCCACCCGGCGCCGGAGGCCGGTATCGGCATCGATCCCGGCCAAGCCAGGTTTTGTTTCGTAGTTGGCGCACAGCTCGTCCGCGCCAGGACGCGCGTTGCCATGCCAGCCGGGGACGAACCCTTGGCGCGAGACCGACTGATCGGCCAGAATCAACGCCACTCGTCCATAGAAGGCGCCCGTGGCATCCTCTTCGGGCCAGGGCGGATGCTTGGGATCCAGGAGGCTTTCCAAACGATGGAAAGTGCCGCCGATCAGCCAGCCGCTCCGACAGATGCGCGTGTCCAACGCGATCCGATGCGGCAGTTTGGCGGAATTGACATGCTCGGTGACCTTGAACAACCCACCATCCGGAATCGATTGCAAGGTCATCGCGGCATCGGGCAGACGGTGATGGGAGGCGATCAGCCAGGCGGTCAACCGCAAGGGCGGGGGGAGGTCGGTGGGGGTGAGATCGATGGGATCCCCAACCCGCGCCAAAACGAGGGGTTCGCGGGCCGCGGCCTGGATTGCCCGTTCCACCGCCTCCATGGTGAGGGGGTGGAGCGCCAGCAGACGTCGCATCGTGGCGATGAAGAGGCATGCGGAGAGGATCTCGTGGCGGATGGGATCGGCATCGCGGGTGCCCCGGCGCAATTTGTCCTGGAAATCGGCGTTCGCCTTGCCCACGTCGTGCCACAGGCCGGCCAGCCCGCACACCTCGTTGAGCTGGATGAAATAGCCAGGACGCGGCGGGTCTTGTTCGAAATAACGATCATAGGCCTGCCCGTTGTAGGTGCAAAACTGGCCGTTGGGGCCGAACGGGCGCGCCGAACCGACGATCCAGGCCAGCTCGAACCGTTGATGCCGGGTCACCACCGAGGTGGCCACCGAGGTTTGGCGCGTGGCCACGGCGGTCAGCTCGAGCCGCAGCCGGTCCAAACCCTCCTGGGTGAGACGACCGCGCCAGGTGCGCTCGCCGGCCCGTTCCAGATAGGCATCGACGATGGCGCGGGTTTTTGGCCAGGCGGTGCGCAGGCAGGCGCTTACCACGATCACGAGCATGCGTCGATGGCCTCGATGAGGGTTGCAAACAGGGTGTCGAGGGCTTTGGCGTCGTCGAAGGCCTGGACACAGCGGTCGCGAAAGATCTTTTTCGACAGTTCCTCGCCTTTGATGGCGCGGTGGGCCGAAGCGAAGGCCATGGGCAGGATCACCCCGTCCTTGATCACGTCGGCCAGATCGAACACCAGGGCGCCGCGTCGGGTCTTGCCGTGAAACACCGCCAGGGCGGGGGGAATCCCCAGGCACCAGAGCACCACCGAGGCCAGGCCATAGGCCAGGTAGTTCCCTTGATCCAACAGGGTGTTGGGATCGGTGAGCGGCAGTCCGGCGCGGGTCTGGCGGGTGAAATCACCCAACCGGAACTGCTCGGACATGCGCTTGTAGAGTTTTTTGGTGGTGCTCCCCTCATGCCCGAGGAGTTCCGACACGCTGTTGGCGGTTTCGATGCTCCGAATCAGCGCCTTGAGTTCCTGACCCGAGGGGGGCTCGGGGATCTGCACGCCAAAATCCAGATTCGTCCAGCCGTGTTCGATCCGCTCCAGGCGGGCCAGGAAGAGATGTTTGGCCACTGCCAGCCGTTTGGCCTCGTCGCGCCAGATTTCGATCCACTGTTGCAGAAAGCGCGGTTCGCGGTACGCGTCGAACGGGGTGAGGAGGTCCGGATAGGGATCCTGGGCGGCCAGAAGCGGCGTGCCGCCGGCTCCGCAGAAGCCGATGCACACCCCTTCGCCGCGCAGCAGGCGTACCGCCTCCTGGGTGATGGAGCTGCCGGGTCCGAGCAGCAGGAAGCTGGTGTTGGCGATTGGGATGTTGAAGCCGCGGGTAAGTTGATCGGCGGCGTCGATGGATTCGACCCGACCATCTCGCACCACGATGCGCGCCCGTTCCAGGACGTAGAGATGGGCGCGTTTTGAGGGGAGCAGACGCATGCGATACCTCACAAGCAAGGAGCGGGGAATCGGAGAGGAATCCGATTCCCTGCGTGGGTGGAAACCTAAGAGGCGGTTTGGTGATTCCATGAATGGAATCACCAAACCTGCACGAATCGAACAAATCGAT
>JADGAY010000016.1 GCA_015231775.1 Magnetococcales bacterium
CTGCGGGATCGTTTCGCGCCTTTGGCGAAACGATCCCGCGAACATGGCCCCAAACAGGCCTCCGTGGCGGCTCTCCCGTGAAAGGCCACAGGGCTTAGCCCTTGGATTCCGGTGACACTGGAACCCTGTCTCCCCTTTCTCGCACGGTTGGTTCGATGAGCAGAACAGAAACCCCACCGGAACGTTTGAACCCCGCCATCGCCCGGTCGCTTCCATTTGCCGTGGCCAAACGGGCCCTGTTCCTGCCGGCCTGGAAAACCGACAATGGCCGCCTGGAGGTGTGGACCACCGCGCATACCGATCCCCATGCCCTGGATCAGTTCCGGCTGGCCCGTGCGGAGCCGGTCAAACCGGTCCGGGTCTCCAAGGAGCAACTGCTCGACGCCCTGCAACGGGTGCATCAGGAGCACGGCATCGCGGTGGAAAACGTTCTCGACGAACTCCCGCCTTCGATGCTCGCCAGCCAACTGGCGGAAAAGCCGGATCTGCTTGAAGCGGATAACGACGCGCCGATCATCCAACTGGTCAATTCGCTCATCATCCAGGCTCTGCGCAACCGCGCCTCGGATATCCATATCGAACCGTTCGAGAATAATCTGATTGTACGTTTCCGGGTCGATGGCATGCTGCACGAGGCGTTGCGTCCCCCCAAGCCGGTGCAGGCTCCGCTCATGTCGCGCATCAAGGTGATGGCCGGCCTGAACATCGCCGAGAAACGGCTGCCCCAGGATGGCGCGCTGCGGGTGCAGGTGGCCAGCCAGGAGATCGATGTGCGGGTGTCGGTGCTGCCGGGCCATTACGGCGAACGGTTGGTGATGCGCCTGTTGGAGAAGCAGGGCGAGAAGACCGGTTTGACCGAGTTGGGACTCACCGAACCACAGATGGGCTGGATCCGATCGCGCATGACCGCCAGCCATGGCATCATGCTGGTCACCGGTCCGACCGGGAGCGGCAAGAGCACGACCCTCTATTCGATCCTGTCGGCGATCAATACCTCGGAGAAGAACATCATCACCATCGAGGATCCGATCGAATATTCGCTGACCGGGGTGGGACAGATCCAGGTAGCCCCGAAGATCGGCCTGACCTTCGCTTCCGGACTGCGTTCGATCCTGCGCCAGGATCCGGATGTGATCATGGTGGGCGAAATCCGTGATCTGGAGACCGCCGAGATCGCCATTCAGGCCAGTCTCACCGGACATCTGGTCTTCTCGACCCTGCACACCAATGACAGCGTGGGCGCGGTGGTGCGGTTGGTGAACATGGGGATCGAGCCGTTTCTGGTCAGTTCCTCGGTGGATGGGGTGGTGGCGCAACGGTTGGTGCGTCGGCTCTGCGAGGGGTGCAAGGAGCCGTTCGTACCCGAGGAGGCGCTGCTGCGCGCCAACGTGGGCGATAGTCGCGCGGATGCGCTGGCGGGGGCGCGTTTTTATCGTCCCAAGGGGTGCCCGAGTTGCATGGGCACCGGCTATCTGGGACGGACGGCGGTGTTTGAGTTGTTGACCATGAGTTCGGCGATCCGGGCCTTGATCGACCGACGCGCTTCGGATCTGGAGTTGCACCGGGTGGCGCGGGAGGAGGGGATGACCTCGTTGCGCGAGGCGGGTCTGATCAAGGCCGCCGAGGGGCTCACCAGTCTGGAGGAGGTGTTTCGCGTCACCCAGGAGCGCGGTGAGGTGGTCTGATGGCGGTTTTTCGCTACGAGGGGATGCGCGCCGGCGGCGGTCGCAAGGTCAAGGGGGTGCTGGATGCCGACACCGAACGGGATGCCCGTCGTCTGTTGAAGCAGCAGGAGATCTATCCCACGATTCTGGAACGGCTCGAGGGGGGGGAGGCGCCGAAACAGAGCCAGAGGCGATGGTCCTTCAAGGGACGCGCACCCCTGCCGCCGATGCGGGAGCGGATCGTCTTCACGCGGCAGATGGCAAGCCTGCTGGCGGCGGGTTTTCCAGTGATGGAGGTGTTGAGCAGCGTCGAGGAGCAGATCCGCACCGGCCCGTTTCGCGAGGTGGTGGCGACCATTCGCAACGATGTGGGCGAGGGGTTGTCGCTCTCCGAGGCGCTGGCGCGTCACGAGCGGATCTTTCCGCCGATTTATGTGAGTCTGGTGCGTGCCGGTGAACGGGGTGGCGGCGGGGCGCTGGATACCATTTTCGAACGTCTGGCGCTGGTGATGGAGGAGGAACGGCGCATCCGCGCCCGGTTGATCAGCGCCTTGATCTATCCTTCGGTCATGGCGATCGTCGGCGGGATGATCTTGATCTTCATGATGACCGTGGTGGTGCCCAAGGTGACCACGGTCTTCAAGGAGACCCAGCAGGCGTTGCCGATGGTGACCCGTTCCTTGTTGGCGATCAGTGATTTCCTGCGCGATTGGGGCGTGTGGAGCGCCGTGGCGCTTCTGATCGGGTTGCTGGTGATGGCGGGGTGGGCACGATCGGCCAAGGGACGCACGGGGTTGGAGCGGTTCTGGTGGCGTATGCCGCTGTTGGGAGAGTTGCTGTCGGCGGTGGCGACCATGCGGGTGTGTCAACTGCTTGGCTTGCTGTTGAAAAGCGGGGTGCCGGTGATCGGCAGTTTGCAGGTGACCGCGGACGCCACCGGATTCGTCACGGTGCGATCCGCCATGCTGGAGGTGGCCAAGGCGGTGGAACGCGGCGATTCGTTGGCCGATGCCCTGGAGCGGAGCGGCTGTTTTCAAGGGTTGGCGATTCGGATGATCAAGGCCGGCGAGCGGTCCGGGAGTCTGGAGGCGATGCTGGAGCGGGCGGCGCGTTTGCATCGCGAGGAGATCGAGCAGACCTTGGAACGTTTGATGCATCTGGTGGAACCAGTGATCATTCTGGTCATGGGTGGTGTGGTGGGTTATGTGGTTGTGGCCGTCTTGTTACCCATTTTCGAGATGAACCAGTTCATTAAATGAAGACCCGGTTACGCCTTTTCATAGGGATTCTGGCCTGTTGGCTCGCATGGCCGATGGGGGTGGAAGGGGGCTATCTCAACGCCCCGGAGGCGGTTTTTTCGTTTGCGTTGGATCTGGAGAAACAGAACGACCACAAACGGGCGGCCACCGAGTTCGGACGGTATGTGTCGGCGGCGCGGCATGGTTCGAATACGGAATTTCCCAGAGTCGAGGAGGCAATGTTCCGTCTGGCCGTGAATCTGGCCCAGGCCAACGAGACGGATGGTGCGTTGCGGGCCTTCTCCGATCTGGGCGCGGCCTATCCGAAGAGTCCTTTCATTCCGATGGCTCTGTTGCGCATGGGGTTGATCTACGAGCGGGCCGGGGCGCGTGAGGAGGCGGTGCGGCGCTATCAGCGGCTTGCCGAGATGGGCATGGAGACCGAGTTGAGCGCCTTGTCCCGTCTGCGTCTGGCGTGGCTGGCCATGGGCAAGCCGGGGGAGGAGGAGATGGCCCGCGGTCATTTGCAGGCGGTGGAGCATCCGAAGTTGAAAGAACCGGTTCGCGAATTGATTCGTGAGCTGGATCATCTTTCCAAGCTCCCTTACAAGGATCCGTGGATCTCGGGGTTGTTGACGGCGGCGGTACCGGGGGCCGGACATCTCTATCTGGATCGTGCGGAGGATGCGGGGATGGCGTTGCTCTCCAATGGATTGCTGCTGGCTGGGACGATCCAGGCCTTTTCCAAGGGGATTTCCGGGTTGGGCGCGGCGTTGGGGGTGGTGGAGCTGGGTTGGTATTCGGGCACGATTTTCAGTGCGGTGAGCTTGACCCACAAGCAGAATCAGCGTATCCGCGAGGACCATTTGAACCATATCTGGCAGTTGCAGCAGCCCAAGATCGAGACGATCGGGCTGGAGATGGAGTGGCGGTATTAGAGAAGGTTGGAACAGACTGGAGATCGGGGCGGGTGATGCCCCGTTTTTTTGCATGAAGATCAGGAGGGCATGATGAAAAAGCGGTGGATGGGCATGATGGGGGTGGTGATTGGTCTGGGCGTGGCGGGAGCGGCGTGGGCTGCCGGGGATGTCGCGGCCAAGGAACCGGTCAAGGGCGACAAGGTCGCGCAGTTCAAGGCGCGCAAGGCGCGGGAGATCCAGGATCTGGAGGCGCGACTGACCTGTGTCAAATCCTCCAACACCCCCGCCGAGATGAAACAGTGTCACGAGACCATCAAGGCCCGTCACCAGAGCGAGCAACTGCAACGCATCCAGGAGCAGCGCCGCAAACTCGACGAACGGGAAAAGTCCTTGCGCGAGCAGCAATCGACCCAGGAGCGATAACCCGGTCTCTCGTTGCACATGATCAACCCGGTTCTGGAGGGCTTGCCCATTCCGGAGCCGGTGCCTGCCTTGGAATTCCTTTTGTCGCCACGACTGCCCGGCGGTTAGACTTGCAGATGGTTGAATTCGGTTCTTTTATCCACTGGAGTTTCCCATGACGGATCCTTCAACGCGACCGTTGATCGTTCGCCGGTTGACCTTGAAGAATTTCAAGAGTTTCCGGGATCAGAGCTTTGATTTCGATGCCTTCGGTTTGCTGGTGGGCGGCAACAACAGCGGCAAGAGCACGATTTTGCAGGCCCTGGCGATCTGGCAGTACTGCGTGGATCTGTTTGGGAGTTCCTCCAGACAAGGTTCCAAGGGTATTCAGGTGGTGCTGCCCAATTTTACCGCGTTACCGATTCCGGAGTTCAATCTGCTGTGGCCGGATCGGACGGACCGGATCTATCCCAAGGTTGGGGATAAAAGAGAGCAGAAATTTATCCTGATCCATATTGGCGTGTCGTGGTTGACCCACGCTGGTGAAAGCAAGGTGTTTGATGTCGAGTTGCGTTATCATTCGCCTCAGACCATGTATGCAATCCCCGTGGGAGGATGGGGTCTGTTTAACGAGGTTCAGAGTTCAGGCATGCCGCGCATGGTCTACATTCCCCCTTTCTCTGGACTGGAGCCCATGGAAAGGGCGTTGGATCCTGGGCCGGTTCGGCAACAAGTGGGCAAGGGACAGCCTGGGAGCGTGCTGCGCAATTTGCTGCTTCAGGTGGTAGACAGGAAACATATGCATCCCAGGTGGGATGAATTGGCTGATTTGGTGAGGCTTTGGTTTTCTGTCCGACTCAATCAACCCATCTATGATGCCTCCAGTGATGTGTATATCACGGTCGAGTATGAACAGAACAAAAAGAAATATGACATCATCTCCGGGGGCAGTGGCTTTCATCAGACGTTGACCCTGCTGGCCTTCTACTATGGCTATGATGCCACGACCATCCTGATCGACGAGCCGGATGCCCATCTGCATGTCAATCTGCAACGCGCGGTCTTGGATTTTTGTCAGAGAAAATCTCTGGAAGATGGCCGGCAGTTTTTGATTGCCACCCATGCCGAGGCGTTCATTCGTGGGGTGGCACCCGAGAAGATCCTTTCGTTGCTGGATCATACGCCACGAAAAATCGATGCCACGGAAACCGTGGTGCGGGCTTTGGCGGAGATCACCAATGAGGAGATCGCGGATTTACGGGTTTGGCCGTTTATTCTCTATGTTGAGGGGGAGAGCGATGAGCGCACCCTGCGTGCCTGGGCCAAGGCGTGTGGTGCCGAGTCAGACATGGACAGGATTCGTTTCCGGCTGATGCATGGCGGAAACAAAGGGGAGATGAAGCGTCAGGCGGAATCACACTTTCAGGCGTTGCGCCAGGTGGTACCCGCCGTGAGACGTTTGGTGCTGTTTGATTTCGATACCCAGGAGACCGCCTTTCATCCGCCAGAGGAGAATCCGATTTTGGTGGAGTGGAAACGGAAGAATATCGAAAATTATCTCCTGGTTCCGGATGCCTGGAAACGGGTGGTTGAACTCAAGGGATATGGCCCCCTGTTTGATCGAGGCGGAATCGACAGAATTGACCAGTTCTTCGTGGGTGAGAATCTGACTCTTCCGCCTGGGCAGAGTTGGCGCACGGTGAGCGCGTCGATCTTTCGCGTGGTCGATGGCAAGCGTCTGTTATTCGAGAACGACGATTCCCTGTTTCACCAACTCCGCAGAATGGATCCATCTGTCGTGATCCCGCGCGAGGATGTCGCGCGGGCCATGTTGCCAGAGGAGATCCACGCGGATGTGCATCAATTTTTCGACCGGTTGAAACGACTGATCGCGCAACAGGAGCCGGACGAATCTTCCTCCTGAGATCCCCTCAGCGCCAGATGACGCCGATTTCGGCAAGCTTGCGGGTGCGTTCCGGGTCGAGTTGGCCATCCTTTTTGGCCTGGCGCTGAAACTGCAACCACATCCCCAGGCGCGGGTGGTCCGGGGAGTCGAGCGGTACCTCGCAGTGACCGTGACGCCGTTTGAAATCCCGCAACTGCTGCATCATCTCCTCGGCCACCGCCTCCTTGGGATCCCAGATCATCCCCAGCGCGCTCAACCGTTCGGCATGCTCCGGGGCCAGATGGCCCTTCAGGCGTGCGTTTCGTTGCGCGGTCACCCAGGCGGCCAGGCGCGGGTTCTCCGGCCAGTCGCCAGGCACCAGCAGATGCCCGAACCGCTCCTTGAACCCCTCCAACCCCCGGAACGACTCCAGCCAGATCACCTCCTGGGCATCCCACACAAAGCCGATCGCCTCCAGTCGCGCCACGCGCTCGGCTTCGAGTTGTCCGGACAGGCGCGCCTTGCGTTGCGCGGCCACCCACCAGGCCAGTTGTGACAGCTCCGCCGCACCCTCGGGTACCAGACAGTCGCCATGCTGGGCCCGATAGTCGGTCAAGGCGGCATACATCTCCTCCCAGAAGATCGCTTTCGAATCCCACAAAAAGCCCAACGCCTCCAGACGGGCGATCTGCTCCGGGTTGAGCTGGTTGGCGCGGTAGTCGCGGCGTTGTTGCTCCACCCAGCGGGCCAGATCCGGATCCGTCTCCCAGCGCGCCGGCACCAGACAGTGGTTGCGGGCGGCGCGAAACCGCGTCAGGGCCAGGAAACGGGCCTCCCACGCGGCCTGTCGGCCATCCCAGATAAAGCCGATTCCCTCCAGACGCACCCGTTTGTCCGCCTCCAGCCGCCCCTTTTCCTGGGCCGCGCGCACCCCCTTGATCCAGGCGGGCAGTTCCGGATCATCGGGCAGGTCGCGGGTGGGATCGAAATGGCCAAACCGGGTGAAAAAATCCTCCAGGGCCGCGAACCGTTCATCCCAGATCAGACGCGCCGGATCCCAGACAAATCCCAACGCCTCCAGTTCCGCGTGCCGTTCGGGTTGCAAGCGGGATTTTTTGGCCAAGAGGCGCACCCGCTCGGCCCAGTCCGAGAGTTCCGGCTCCTCGGGGCAGGGGTCCGGGATTCGGGGGTGGCCATGCTGTTCGATGAACCGTTTGAAACGGAGCAGATCCGCTTCCCAGGCGTGGGCCTCCAGATCCCAGACAAACCCCAACCGCTCCAATTCGGCCTGACGCTCCCAGGAGATCTTCGCCCGTTTCCGCGCCAGGCGTTGGCGTTCCGCCCACTCGGAGAGTTCCGGATCCTCGGGGCAGGGGTTGGGAACGATGGCGTGACCGGTGCGGGCGATGAACCGCTTGAGGCGGTTCAGCTCCTCGGCCCAGGCGTGGGCCTCCAGATCCCAGACAAAGCCCAGCTTGTCGAGCCGCGCCCGCCACTCTGGGTCCAACTGTCCCCGCATGTGGGCCTGACGCATTCGCACGGCCCAGGCGGCCAGCTCCGGGGTCTGGGGCAGGTGGGTTGGCACCGCCCCATGACCGTGCAGCCGACAGAAATGGATCAGCTCCCCGTAACGCCGCTCCTGGGGATCGCCCAAGGTACGCAACAGCGCCTCGACCAACATCTCCCCATCCACCGTGCCCGCCGGGCCGGGGAGTATCCGCATCCGGGTCAAGAACGGTTCGGGGTCACAGGTTCCGGTCCGTCCCAACTGCTCCATGGAAGCGCGGAGCTGGGCCCCCAAGGTTGGATCCCAGGCCAGCAACCCCTTCAACAGCTCCCATAACAGCGGATTGGCGCCGATATCAGCCCCGTCGAGCACCAGGGGGAGGATCAACAGCGCCGGCGTCTCGGCGCGGGAGGCGGCCAGCAAGGGTTCGAGCAGCGCGGTCAACTGAGTCGGGTTGAGCGCGACAAGCACCAGCGCCCCATCCACGATCGGGAGATGCCGCCCCAGTTGCGCCGGCATCAGATGCAGGATCGCCCGGTTCGCCTGGCTGAAGGTGGTAAGAACCGGTTCGCGTATCAGGTAACCCCGCTCTTCGGGAAGCGTAAGCCGGTTCCAGGTTGAAGGAACATCGTTGGGGCGCTTAAGATCTGTGGAGAGGGCGAAGAGATGGTCGCAGCGCTCCATCTCTTCCAGTCGGGCGGTCAGGTCGTCAAGGGTCGGTTCCGCCGTGTCGAGCGGCAGCAGCACCAGTCGCCACGGGCGGGCCAGTGGCGCGACCACGCTGGATTCGGTCTCCGCCGGTCGGGGCAGGCTCGGGGCGGTGAGTCGGATCCGTTTGGCGGCGGCGATCGGTTCGGCGAGGGTGTCGAAGCCGATTGCCAGATCCGCGCGGGGTGTGCCGATCATGGCGCGGGCCACCACCCCCAGCGCGGCACGGGTGGCCAGGATCACCCGTCCACCGGTGTGGCTCCAGGCCAGAAACCGGCGGATGCCGTCCACCTGGTGGGTCAGGGGAAAGTCGAGTTCCAGGGGGTGCCAGGTGGAGCCGGGCTCTTCGGTCACCTGGAGCACCGCCAGATCCCCCCAGCCCAGATGGTGACGCCACTGCCGCACCAGATGGATGAGCTGTTCGAGATCCGTGGCGATCACCACCACCAGGCGCCGCCCACCCAGGCGCAACGCCAGTCGCAGCGCCAGGAGGCCGGCCTCAGCGCCCGGAGCCAGGTGCAACTCGGCCTGATCCGAGCGGGTCAGTCCCTCGTGAAGCTGCTCCATGGCCCAGGCGTGGGAGGACACCGGCAGGGGGCGCTCGATGGCGGAACCGGCTCCTTGCAGCCAGCGTCGCAGCGCCTGGAAATGGCGCGCCTCCAGGCGGTCCAGGTCGGCTCCGCGCAAGGCGTGGGTCTGTTTGGCCTTTACCAGGTGATCGAGGCGGTCGCCGTTGGTGATGAGCAGCGGGCGCGGCGCGTTTGCGGCAAAGGGGAGGAGTCGTTCCGGTTCATCGGGCAAGGGGATGAGCCGATCAGGGCGGAAACAGAGTTGATAGGCGTGAATCTCCCCCTCCAGGGAGCGGAACACCCCATCGGCCCCCGGAATGCGCTCGGGCAGGGAGAGACGTCGGCGCGCCTCCAGGGGGATCTCGCCCGCGGGCCAGATCTCCACCGCCCGGTGCAAGGCGCGGGTGGTGAGGATTCCTTCGGCGAACAGTCCGAAGGCGGCCTGTTGCTCCTCGGGCGTGGGCAGCGCGCGGATGCGCGTTTCGAGATCCACGAAACGGGTGATCTCCTGAAACAGTCCGGTTTCAAGAAAATATTTGGCTTTTGGATGACGGGGCAGCATGAGGTTTTTTTTATCGCAAGCAGGTCAGTTCAGATGGGGGGCGAGGTCTACCGCGTCGGTCTGGGTGGCGGCAAGGTGTGGCTCGGCGTGGCGTGGATAGACTCCGGAGCGCAGAAACAGTTGAAACAGATCCGGCACCTGACGCAGACGGGGCGGGAAAGGGATCTCCTTGAGCGTGTTGAAGGTGTGCTCCACCGGGCCCGCGACGATGCCGCGCTTCTGGCCTTTCAGGATGCCGCGCCGGATGAGCCGATTGTCCAACGACTCGGCATTCAGCAGGGGCTGCGCCCGCCACAGGGGTTGGATCTCCCGTTGCTCGAAGAGATCCAGCAGATTGGGAGCCTTCGCGTTGAAAAAGGAGAGGGTGTCCCCTCCGCATCCGCCGCTCTGCATCCAATAGCGTGTGACTGGCATGCCGTTTTATTCCTGGGGAGATAAAATCAGTGAATGATCACGGTGCCATGATGCGCTTTTCGAGGCGGAAAAGTCAAAGAGAACCTCATGATGCCAGGTCGAGAATGGGGTGGGGGGGGTGAATCGAGCCGGTGTTCTTCGTGGGATTCCACAGATCGCGGGTGGATGCGGGGATGGCGTCTCCAGAGTGGGACGCGTGGGCGGTGCTGGTGGGGACAAAAGAAAACGCGCAAGCGTCCGGTCGATGTCGAGGGGCGCTTGCGCGTTTATTTGTTAACGGTAGTCACGGCAACTCCATCCGGGTCAACCGAAGAGCAGGCCGGGCCGCTGGTGGGCGTCGAGAAAACCGGTTTCCATCTCGCCGATCAGCATTTCGCTCAACTCCTGGGCAATGCCGAGTTCCGGGATCCCCTCGATCACGCAGTCGCCGACCTGCGGATGATCGTTGTGGCAGATGCTGTAGCCGTTGTCACCCAGGGCGATGTGGACATGATCGCGCGCTCCTTGATAGAGCTTGTGGAGATCTTGCGCGAAGGTTTGGTAGGTAGCGTTCATGGTTGTGTCTCCTTGTCAGGTAGCGTGCATTCAGACCTTGTGGCATGTTCCCGATAAGCGGTCCCTTGGATGCGCTTTGCCTCATGCCCCTGGTTTGACGGTTGGGGCATTTTTCGAGACGGTGTTTCGACTCTTCCTGGATGGGTTGAGGGTTGATATGAATGGACGCTTATTCATGCTTCACGTTCTGAATCGGTCTTATTTTGTCAGCTTGTTTAATAGGTATGACACCACAGCCTGCGAAAAGTTGCAACAAAAAAACGCGGCCCAGTGGGCCGCGTTTGAAAATCCATTTCAAAACAACGCATTGCCCTAACTGGATTTGAATCCCAAAATATCGCTCATGTCGAACAGACCGGCATTTTTGTCCGCGACCCAGAGCGCGGCCCGAACCGCCCCTTGGGCGAAGGTCATGCGGCTGGAGGCGCGATGGGTGATCTCCAACCGTTCGCCCTCGCCGGCGAAAAGGGCGGTGTGATCCCCAACGATATCCCCGCCGCGCACCGTGGCAAAGCCGATGGTCTGGCGGTCACGGGCGCCGGTATGTCCTTCCCGGCCATACACCGCAACCTCTTGCAGGTTGCGTTCCAAAGCTGAAGCAATTGCCTTGCCAAGTCCCAACGCGGTGCCCGAGGGGGCATCCACCTTGTGGCGATGATGGGCCTCGATGATCTCGATATCCACGCTCTCGCCCAGTGCCTTGGCGGCCTCGGCAGCCAGGCGGAACATCAGGTTGACCCCCACCGAGAAGTTGGGCGCGAAGACGATGGGAATGGTGGTCGCGGCCTGCTGGATCGCCTGAACACCGGCGACATCGATGCCGGTGGTGCCGATGATCATGGCGGATTGGTGGCGCCTGGCCAGCTCCAGGTGGGCAAGGGTTGCCGCCGGGAGGGTGAAATCGATCACCACCACGCCTGGCCGAAAGGCGCTTTCCGCCTCGGGCGCGATCAATACGCCGAGTTTGCCCACCCCGGCCACCTCGCCGGCATCCTGGCCGATGAAGGGGGAGGCGGGGTGTTCGGTGGCAGCCACCAGGCGGGCGTT
This sequence comes from Magnetococcales bacterium, assembly GCA_015231775.1. Classification (GTDB taxonomy): domain Bacteria; phylum Pseudomonadota; class Magnetococcia; order Magnetococcales; family Magnetaquicoccaceae; genus Magnetaquiglobus. The sequence continues at coordinate 11,472 of JADGAY010000016.1, forward strand.
TTCGGAACGGGCCTGGATGGCCTGGATCAGCATGCGGCCCATGCGGCCCGCGGCGCCGACAACGGCGATTTCGGTGTGTGCCATGCAAAGGATTCCTTGGAATGTGCGGTGATGATGATGAACAGTCCGTGTGGTGCCATGCAGCGACGAATCCACCACCCGGAAGGGTGATCAGCTTGCAAGATTGCTTGCCGGAAGGCAAGGGGTGTTGCCGGAATGGTTGCCAAACGGCAGCGCCTGTTGCAAACAGGTTTGATGAGTCGAACAGAAGCGGCTTGCATGATTCCATGGAATCGGACTAAACTTAGTCCAGTCCAGTCCAGTCCAGTCCAGTCCAGTCCAGTCCATCCATGATAAACAGGAGACGCCCATGCAGACCATCAACATCCATGAAACCAAAACCCATCTCTCACGGTTCGTGGACCGGGTGGCCACCGGGGAGGAGATCATCATCGCCCGTGCCGGAAAGCCCGTGGCACGATTGATCTCCTTGGATATCCCCCAAGAACGCCCGCGCACCCTGGGACTTGGCAAGGGCAAGTTCACCCTGCCCGACAGTTTCGACAGCCTGCATGCGGACGAGATTCAGGCCATGTTCGAGCAGGGGGCGTAACCCATGTCCCGGCGAGTCTATCTGCTGGATACGAATATCCTGCTGACTGCGCTCATCGCACCGGAGCGTTTGCCTGCCGAAGTGCGGACCTGGTTGAGCCAGCCACGTAACGACGTGTTTTTTAGCGCGGCCAGCATCTGGGAGATCGCCATCAAGTGCTCATTGCAGCGGGAGGGATTCACCTTTCGGCCCGAGGAGATCCACGCACTGGCCCTGGAGACCGGTTTTACCGAACTGGCCATCCAGAGCGATCACGGCTATCCCATCGCCACCATGCCCTGGCACCATCGCGACCCGTTCGACCGGATGCTGGTGGCTCAGGCCCAATCCCTTCCCGCCCATCTGTTGACCACCGATTCGGTATTGAAGCGGTACTCCGAACTGGTGGTCGTGGTGGGTTTGGTGGCTTGATCCAGCATCCCTCCGGGCCAGCGCGGCACGGAGGGATGGGAAGATTTTATTTGGCAAGGGGCCAGGCGAGCGATCCGGCTTGGCCGACACTGGGGAAGGTCACTTCGAGGACATCTTGTCCAGGAACTCTTTGACCTTGTCGAGGAAGGAGTGGGATTCGGGTTGCGACTCCTGATTGGATAGCTCCTCGAACTCCTGCAACAGCTCTTTTTGACGCTTGGTCAAGGTGACCGGCGTCTCGACCCGCACCTCCACCACCAGATCGCCGAAGACGCCGGGACGGTTGAGATGGGGCAGCCCCTTGCCGCGCAACGCCAGACGCTTGCCGGTCTGCACGCCGGGGGGCAGGGTGACGATGGCCCGACCCACCAGGGTCGGCACCTCCAGCTTGCCGCCCAGGGCCGCTTGCGGGAAGGTGATCGGCGCGTGACAGAGGATGTCCGGGCCGAACCGCTCGAAGATCGGATGGGGGGCCACGTCGATGATGATGTAGAGATCCCCGGACGGGCCTCCCAGGGGGCCGGCGCCACCCTCGCCGGTGAGGCGGATGCGGGTGCCGGTCTCCACGCCGGGCGGGATCTTGACCGTGAGGGTCTTTTCGGAACGTTGCCGTCCCTGGCCCTGACATTCGCCGCACGGGTTGCGGATGATGCGTCCCTGGCCGCGACAGTTCGGACAGGGACGGGAGATGGAGAAGAACCCCTGCTGGGTGCGCACCTGACCGGAGCCGCCGCACGAGCCGCAGGTCTCCGGACCGCTGCCCGGACGGGAGCCCGATCCGCGACAGGTTTCGCAGCGCACGATCGAGGGGATGCGGATCCGCTCGCTGGCGCCATGCATGACCGTCTCCAAGGTGACGGTCATGTCGTAGCGGAAATCCTCGCCCTTTTGGGGTCCGCCGCGGCCACCGCCGCGGCCACCACCCCCACCGCCGAAGATGTCGCCGAAGAACTCCTCGAAGATATCCCCGAAACCGCCGCCGCCAAAGCCGGACGGATCCCCGGAGAAGCCGCCACCGCCGCCGCCCGCCGACTGGTTGAGTCCGGCGTGGCCGTACTGGTCGTAGATGGCGCGCTTTTTCGGATCTTTCAACACCTCGTAGGCGCCATTGACCTCCTTGAATTTGGACTCGGCCACCTTGTCACCTGGATTGCGATCCGGGTGGAGTTCCATGGCCAAGGCCCGGTAGGCCTTCTTGATGGCGGCGTCCGAGGCATCCTTGGGAACGCCGAGGAGTTCGTAGAGGTCTTTGGACATTACTTACCGTCTTTATCGGTCTTGACTTCCTCGTAATCGGCATCGACCACATCGTCGTGTTTGCCGCCATGGCCCTCTTGCTTACCGGTCGCGTGGGGATCGGCGCCGAAACCTTCCGCGCCGGCACCCGCCTGGGCCTCCTGACTCTCCTTGTACACCGCCTCACCCAGTTTGAGCGAGGCTTCCATCAACGTCTGGGTGAGATTTTCGATTTTTTCCGCGTCATCGCCGTCGATGACCCCCTTCAGGGCGGCCACGGCATCCTCGATGGATTTCTTCACGCCGGCATCCACCTTGTCCCCATGCTCCTTCAAGGACTTCTCGGTGGAGTAGACCAGGGAGTCGGCATGGTTGCGGGCATCGATCAGCTTGCGCTTCTTGGCGTCCTCGCTGGCGTGGGACTCGGCGTCACGCACCATCTTGTCGATCTCGTCCTGGGTCAGGCCGCCCGAGGCCTGGATCTTGATCGACTGTTCGCGACCGGTCCCCTTGTCCTTGGCCGACACATGGACCATGCCGTTGGCGTCGATGTCGAAGGTGACCTCGATCTGCGGAATGCCGCGCGGGGCCGGCGGAATTCCCACCAGGTCGAATTGTCCCAAAAGCTTGTTGTCCGCGAACATGTCGCGCTCGCCCTGGGCCACGCGGATGGTCACCGCCGACTGGCTGTCCGAGGCGGTCGAGAAGATCTGGGACTTGCGGGTCGGGACCGTGGTGTTCTTGTCGATGAGCTTGGTGAAGATGCCGCCCAGGGTTTCGATGCCCAGGGACAACGGGGTGACATCCAGCAGCAGGACATCCTTCACCTCGCCCTTGAGCACGCCGCCCTGGATCGCCGCGCCGATGGCCACGACTTCATCCGGGTTGACCCCCTTGTGAGGATCCTTGCCGAAGAACTCCGCCACCAGGCTCTGCACCTTGGGCATGCGGGTCATGCCACCCACCAGGATCACCTCGTCCACTTCGCGGGTGGAGATGCCGGCATCCTTCAAGGCGATGCGACAGGGCTCGAGGGTGCGTTGCAGCAGGTCATCGACCAGGGATTCGAGCTTGGGGCGGGACATGCTGATGTTCAGATGCTTCGGACCGCTGGCATCCGCCGTGATGAAGGGGAGATTGATGTCGGTCTGGGTGCTGTTGGAAAGCTCGATCTTGGCCTTTTCGGCGGCCTCTTTCAACCGCTGGAGCGCCATGTTGTCCTGGCGCAGGTTGATGCCGGTCTCCTTCTGGAAGGTGTCGGCCAGATACTGGATGATGGCGTGGTCGAAATCCTCGCCCCCCAGGAAGGTGTCACCGTTGGTCGATTTGACCTCGAAGACGCCATCGCCGATGTCGAGGATCGAGATGTCGAAGGTGCCGCCGCCCAGGTCGTAGACCGCGATGGTCTGGCTCCCCTTCTTGTCGAGACCGTAGGCGAGGGCCGCCGCGGTGGGCTCGTTGATGATGCGCAGCACGTTGAGACCGGCGATGCGACCGGCATCCTTGGTGGCCTGGCGCTGGGCATCGTTGAAGTAGGCGGGTACGGTGACCACCGCGTCCGTCACCTTTTCCCCCAGATAATCCTCGGCGGTCTGCTTCATCTTTTGCAGAATCATGGCCGAGATCTCCGAGGGACTCATTTTTTTGTCCCCGCAGCGCACCCAGGCGTCGCCGTTGTCGGCCTTGATGATCTCATACGAGACCAGTTTCTGATCGCGACGGGTGGTGGGATCCTCGAAACGCCGTCCGATCAGTCGCTTGATGGCGAAGAGGGTGTTTTTGGGGTTGGTGACCGCCTGACGCTTGGCCGATTGGCCGACCAGACGCTCGTTGCTCGAGGTGAAGGCGACCATGGACGGCGTGGTGCGGCTGCCCTCGCTGTTCTCGATCACCTTGGGGTCTCCCCCTTCCATGATGGCCACGCAGGAATTGGTGGTACCCAGATCAATACCGATGACTTTGCCCATGTTCGAATTTCCTCGTTTTAAGCCGTGTGGCGATGCATTTTTATATTTCAGTTTCAGGAATCCGCTTTTTGCGCACGCGGATTCCGAGCTTGATATGGGAATGGTCCGGCGTGTTGTCAAGAGCGTCGCGATCAAGAATTCCCGGACCGTGGATTCGCATGGCATGACCAGGATGCGCTCCTTGTGGTTTGGATCACGTGCATGAAACGCTTCCAGAGTCACCATCACCCGAAGTGCTTTTTTGCGAACATTTCACGGTACAAGTCAGTCTTTCACGGGGTTGCTGGACGAAGATGAGCTTTGTGGGGGTTTGGTGGGCACCCCGGAGCCACCTTTGGGGGGATTGGATGGATTAACGATGCCTTTTGTGGGTTGGACACCGGATCGGATTGATGAAACAGATGGATTGGTACGTAAAGTCGGATACGATGATTGGTTGTTCATGGCACTATTCTCCCTTGAAGAACTCTATAGAAAAAATTTCTTTTCCAAGTACGACAATTCCCGCGCTGCGCTCAACCTTTTTATCGAATTTACCATCTTCATCGAGTTTCCATACCTCCTCGAGATAGATCTGAGGTTCCGCTGGATATACGGTTGCAAACGATTGTTCGCTGTAGAGACCACCAATCTTTCTGCCGTCGGATAAGTGGATGATTACCCAATAACTGGCTTTTTTCTCAAAAATATGATCCCATGCGGTTGGTGTCAGATTTCTGATGTTTCTTGTAAAGACGTCGGAGCGCGTGAATTTGACCCAAAGATAGGCGGCTAATGCTGGAAAGAAAAACAGAAAAGCCAACAGCCATAGAATGCTGATCGATGCAAAATTGATTTGGAAAAACAATATGATAAGGTAATAGATCGCAAAGAAGAATGCTGACAATCCAACGGCTTCGGGAATCGTTTTTGTAAAATCACGACGTTCACCGGCTATCAAAAGATCGTAGACTTTGAATGAAACGAAACCGGGAACAAACAATAGAAGAAAGTATTGAATTGCTTGAGGAGCCCAGATGTTCATGAGAATTCCATGAGTAATTTGAATGACATTCAGGATGGACAGGTCTGATTGAAATACTGTTTCCCGTGGTCCGGTCCAGGATACGGGAAACAGAGACGTTGTCAAACAGAAAGGTCTAATTTCTGGAGATCCCCACCATGGACGGGCGCAGCAGGCGTTGATTCAACAGATATCCGGTTTGCAGCTCGCGCACCACCTGATCCGGGGCCACGTCCGGATCCTCGATCTGCATCACCGCCTGATGGAGATTGGGATCAAAGGGGGTGTTCAGGGCCTGGATGCGGGTCACGCCATGTTTTTTCAGGGTGCTCTCCAGACCGCTGGCCACCATGCGCACCCCGTCGGTCAGGGCGGTGGCCAGAGGATCGTCGCTGGCCGGGATCGCCCCCAGGGCCCGCTCCAGATTGTCCGCCACCTGCAACAGATCCTTGGCGAACGATTCGATGGCGAACTGCCGCGCCTGCTGCATCTCCCGTTCGGTGCGCTGGCGTAGATTCTTCATGTCCGCCAGGGCGCGCAGGTAGTCGTTGCGATACTCCTCGGCCTTGGCCTGCGCCTGGATCAGCATCTCCATCGGCGAGATGTACCCCTCCGGCTTTTCGGAGGGCTCCGCACCCGCCTCGACGGCGGCTTCATCCATCTCGCCATCCGCGTCCGGGGTGATCGGGGAGGCCCCGCTGGCTGCGTCGAATCCGGCCTCTCCGTTGGCTGGGATCTCTTCCTGGTTTTGACTGATGTTGTTGCTCATGGTCGCGCTCGTTCCCGCTGGGGCTGAAATGACGATGTGACGTGGGATGGACGATGCCAACCGGGGGTGTCGCCGGGTCGGTCTTCGCGGGCATCCTCCCTTCAGATAAGTCTCCTTGGGAAAAAGTCAACCAGGAAGGCGGAAATTCTCCCTATTCACCCGGCACGCGCGCCATCGATTGCCCGGATGGGGGTTTGGGCCTATCATGTTTTGTTCCATTCATCCGTGTTCTTGAATGATCGGGCATGTCCACCAGCGAATCCACCTCCCAAGAGCTTCCCGCCCCACGGCCTGGAAAGCCATCTCCATCCGGGTTGACGCGCGGTCTGGAGTGGATCTCCCGATTGCTGCTCTGGTGTCTGGCGCCCGTGGTGGCCCTGGCGCTCCTTTTGGGTGGGGCGGTGGCCCTTGTCACCTTCCATCCCCCTGATCTCACCCCGTATGTCGAAACCCTGGCGACCTTTCTCTCCGAGAAGAGCGGCTTTGCCGTTCGCCTGGCAAGCCTCGATCTGACCACCGGTCTGTCGCTGGCCGTGGTCGGCCAGGGGGTGGAGATCGACGATCCGGTGAACGGAGCGCCCATTCTGTCCGCCGAGCGGATTCTGCTGCGCGTCTCCCCCTTGGCTCTGGCCAGGGGTGGGCTGCCGGTCGCCATCACCCTGGAGCAACCCAAGGCTACGTTGCGACGCGACGCGGCTGGGAAACTTTACCTCGGCGGCCTGCCTTTGGCGGGCGAAGCGGGGGCTCCGGCCCGCGATCACGCCTGGGTGCTGCTCAATGCCGTGGATCTGCACGGCGCGGAGTGGATCTGGATCGACGAGACCATCCGCGACGCGGGGCGACCGCTGCGACTCGTCGCCGCCGACATCACCCTTTCCGCCTTTCTGGAACGGGCCGGGCAGGGACGGGTGAACGGATCGGCGCGGTTGGCATCTTTCGGGGAGGGGGGACGGCTGGAGTTTTCCGGGGAGCGGTTCCGGGACGGTCGCTGGAGCGCGCGCGTGGCGTTGCATCAGGGGTTGGTCGCCCCGCTCAAGCCTTACCTGAGCGATGCGGAGCCGTTGAACGGTCTGACCGCGCCCATCGATGCGACCGTGGAGATGACCGGCCAGGATCGGGATCTCCTCAAGGCCGACTGGCGGGCGGAACTGGGCGCCGGCGAGCTGGCCTGGCCCGCGTTGTTCCGCTGGCCGCTCCCCATCACCCGTCTGACCGCCCACGGCGGCCTCGATCATGAGGCTGGTGGCTGGCGCGTCGATGTCCAGGGCTTCGCGTTGCGTTCCGCCCACGGACAGGCCCAAGGTTCGGTGCTGGTGAGCGGGATCGGCGGTCCGGGATCCCCGTTCATGGATCTCAAGGCCGAGGCCTCCGGCAACCCGGCCAGCAAGGCCGGTTTCTACTATCCCACCCCGATCATGGCCCCCTCGCTGGTCCAATGGCTCGACAACGCCATCAAGGAGGGCCAGGTCAAACGGGCCTCGGCCCACATCAAGGGCCATCTGGCCAACATGCCCGCCGGTCCGAACGATCCCCCCGAGGATCGTTTCCACATCGAGGCCGATGTCACCGGCGCGACCCTGCACTACTTTCCGCCCCTGGTACCCCTCACCCAGGCCACGACCCATCTGATCTTCGATCGCTATTCGTTCACCGCGCGGGTCTCCGAGGCTACCTATGGAGAGACCCGCAAGGTCAAGGGAGAGGTGCGGATCGCCAACATGGTGGACAACCCGGTGGTGGAGATCGCCGCCGACTCCCCCCAGCTCGATTTGGGGTCGATCTGGCAGGAGATCGTCACCCATCCGAAACTGCGTTGGGACGAGGCGGTGGGCATGGGGGGCGCCAAGGCCACAGGGCAGGGGAGTGGATCGATTAAACTAAGCCTGCCGCTGGAGAATCTCGCCACGTTGAGTTATTCGGGCCAGGTGGAGATGAAACAGACCCAGTTCCATCCCCGCTTTCTCGACCACCCCCTCACCGAGGCCACCGGAACCCTCTCCATCGATTCCGAGCGGCTCGACATCCGCCTCGAGAGCGGCCAATTCGGGGAGTTCCCGCTCTCCGGGGAGGCGGCGGCCCGCCACTACCGGGAGCCTGGCAAGACCGCGTTCACCGCCCGTGTGAAGACGCGGGTGGAGGCGGAACATCTGGCCGAATGGTTGGCCCCGCTGTTGGGCGAGGAGGGGGGGATCCGGGGGCGGGCACCGCTGGAGATCGGGTTCGTCCGTCAGCCGGGTGGCGCCGGGTTTGCCGTCCAGGGGACGGCGAATCTCAAGGAGATCGCCGCGCGTGGGCGCATGGGTTGGAGCAAGGTGGCCGGCGAGGAGGGGGAGATCCGGGGCGAGGGGGTGCTGGACGGGGATGGCCGGTTGAAGCTGACCGATTTCCGGGTGAACGCCGGCAACCTCGGTGGCGCGGGTCGGCTCGATTGGGATCTGGCCGGGAATCTCGGCGAGGTGGCGTTCGGTGAGCTGCGTCTGGACAAGAGCTTCGGCAAGGTGAAGTTGACCCGTGCGCGCGGCAAGGGCGGGGTGGGTTGGTCGATCGATGCGGCCTGGAAGCAGCTCGACATGGGCCCCCTGTGGAGCCAACCCGGTGGAACGGGCGATCCTCGTGCCGCCGCCGGCGATGCCGAACGGATCGATCCGAAACGGAGTTGGCCCAGGGTGGCCATGAAGCTGCGCGCCGACCATCTGTTGCTGGCCAACGGTGAACGGGCCAGCCAACTCGACACCGAGGTGGAGATCGAGCTGCGCATTCTGCGTATCGCCGCCTTTTCCATGCTCCAGTCCGGGGGGGAGGTGAGCGGCAATGGGGAGTTCTTGTGGTCGAATCGCATCGGCTCCGGTGGCTACTCGGGTCGTCTGCTGATGCACGGCTCCGATTTCGGCAGGTTGTTCAAATCCCTCGACCTCAACGAAGGTCTGGAGGGGGGATCCGGACAGATGGAGGTATCTCTCGACGGCTTCAAGCCTCCCGGTCAACGCTGGATCGATACCCTCTCCGGCACTGCCCGTTTCAAGTTCCAGGATGGCAAGGTGCGCCGTCTCGGTTTCGTGGCCACCCTCCTCGGACTCTTCTCCCTGAAGGATCTGCCCAAGCTCGTGCTGGGCGCGCGGCCCGATTTGGATGTGACCGGGTTGCACTATCGGGAGTTCCAGGGGGATTTCGCCATTCGCGAGAGCGTCTGGGTGATTGACGGGATGCGGCTGCTCAGTCCCTCGATGAACATGGTGGTCACCGGCAGGATCGATTTCCCTGGCGATACGGTGGACCTGCTGGTGGGCATGCGTCCCCTGCAAACGCTGGATTCGTTGGTCAATACCGTGCCATTGCTGGGGAAATTGGTGACCGGCGACCGTCAGGCCGTGCTCGAGACCCAGTTCGATGTCACCGGTTCGACCCATGCGCCGCAAGCGACCATTCGCCCGGTTTCCAGTCTGGCCCCCGGCCTGTTGCGTGATTGGATCACCGCCCCGATCGACTGGATCAAGCGGGTCACCGGCAAGTCGAAGTCGTCCGCCGCGCCGGAGCGTGGCGCGAAGGAGCCCTGAATGGCCATCCTGTCTGGTGGGTGAGCGACTTTCGCGGAAGATAATTTGTAACGCATTGTATCGGCTTTGTCAGGAATATCGCGCGGATGGTTCACGCGGGATTGCGCGGGCAGGCCCTCATGGAATATTTTTCGACATTTGGCGAGAAATATTCGTGGTTGGATGGAATCAAGGGTTCAAAGGGTCGCATGTTCGACGAAGCAAGCCAGCAGGCACTCATGCAGGAGTTCTTCTCCGAGAACCGGGAGGCGTTGGACCGGATCGAGCGGGGACTGCTGCAACTCGAGACCGCTCCGGAGAGTCGCGATCTGCTCAACTCCGTGTTCCGCGACATGCATACCGTCAAGGGCAACTGCCGGATGATGGGGTTCGAGCGGCTCGAGGAGTTGACCCACACCGCCGAATCGCTGCTCGACGTCATGCGTGATGGCCGGGTGGTGATCGACGTGTTGATCGGCAATCAGCTCTTGAGCGTGCTGGACACGGTGCGCCGCACGTTGGAGGAGATCGAGCGGAGTGGTTCCGAGGGTGAGGCCGATTTCTCCGCGTTGATCCAGCAGCTCGAGCGGTTGCAGCAGCGTCAGGGTGCCAACATTTCGATGGAACACGACGAAGGGGATACCCCGGAGGTTGTCCGCGTCTCCTCTCCTGGCGCTCTGTTCGATGAGGCGACCCAGCGCGGAGAGGGCGATGCCGCGACGGGCAAACTCGATTCGATCCGGCTCTCCATCGAGCGACTGGATGGGCTGATGAGCCTGGTCGGCGAGTTGGGCGCCACTTTCAATCAGGTGAAATATGCCCTGGCGCGCAACGCCTCGCAACTCGATCAGGTGCTCGAGAATCTCGGTCAACAGATCCAGACCCTCCAGGGCGAGGTGTTGCAGTATCGATTGCAACCCATCGGGCGCATCCTCGACACCTACCATCGTCTGGTGCGGGATCTGGCGGTGGAGACCAAGAAGAAGGTGGTGCTCGATCTGGTCGGCGAGGAGACCGAGGTCGATCGCAATGTGCTCATCTCCATCAAGGAGGTGTTGGGCCATCTGATTCGCAATGCCGTGGATCACGGCATCGAAACCCCGGAAGATCGCGTGGCCCATGGCAAGTCGCCGGTGGGTCGGGTCCGTCTGCTGGCCGAGCAGAAGCAGGGACAGATCTACCTGGAGATCACCGACGACGGGCGTGGCATCGATGTGGCGCGGGTACGTCTCAAGGCCCTCGAACGGGGGTTGATCACCCACGAGCAGGCCGGGGAGATGGCCGAGGCCGAGCTGATGCGTCTGATCATGGCCCCCGGCTTCTCCACCGCCGATCATGTCAGCAAGATCTCGGGACGCGGCACCGGCATGGATGTGGTTCAGGCCGCCATCGACAAGCTGGGCGGATCGGTGGCCATCTCCAGTCAGATCGGCCAGGGATCCCGCTTTCGGCTGCGCATTCCCCAGACCATGGCGATCGTGCCGGTTCTGCTGGTCACCGCCGCCGGCGAAACCTTTGCCGTGCCCCAGGTGAACATCGTGGAGCTGGTCTCCTATCACGGCGCCGAGATCGCCGGACATGTCGAGGGGAAGATGCGGGCCCCGATGGTGCGGGTGCGCGAACGGCTCCATCCCATGGTGGCCCTGCGCGAGGCGGTGGCCCATCCCAGCCAGGCGACCCAACGGGTTCGAAGCGTCGAGCAGATCCTGGCCGAGCCGGCGCTGCATGTGGTGGTGCTGCAATCCGAGGAGCGCCTGTTCGCCCTGGACGTGGATGACATCAAGGAGCCGGCCAATCTGGTGATCAAGCCGGTGAACCGGATCTTTGCCGACATTCCGATTCTGGCCGGGACCGCGGTGATGCCGGATGGTTCGGTATCGTTTCTGTTGAGTGTGACCGAACTGATCAAGTAGTCGTTTTTTTTTGTAGATTTTACCTATTGTTGGAAGTGCGGAGCAGAGAAATCATGGAGAGAAAATCGGTTTTGATCGTGGACGACAGCAGTCTGGCGCGCATGATGGTACGCAAGATCTTCGCCACCCGTTTTCCGGATTGGAATCTGGTCGAGGCCAAGGATGGGGAGGAGGCGTTGTCCCTCACCAGCGACGAGGTGCTGTTGGCGCTGGTGGATTTCAACATGCCGGGCATGAACGGCATCGAGTTGGCCGAGAAACTGATGGAACGCAATCCACGCCTCTTGGTCTATCTGGTGACCGCCAACATTCAGGAGCGGATGCATCAGCGGGCGGAGAGCATGGGAATCGGTTTCATCAAGAAGCCGATCGCCGAGAACAAGATCGCGGAGATTTTGAAGTCATTCGTTTAGGGGGGGTGGCTGGTCCCGGGGGGGGATGAACCATTGGGATGCCAAGCATATGCACGCGGGTAGCGATGATCTGGCCGGGCCGGGGAGCGATGACGAGATGTTTTTCCTGACCGAGATGGAAGAGGATGCCTTGAAGGAGTTCTTCAACATGGGGCTGGGCATGGCTGCGGCCTCGTTGAGCCAGATGGTGGACAACGAGGTGCTGCTCTCCCTGCCGCAGTTGAAGGTGGTATCCTACGCGGAGGCGACCCGCATGCTGGTCTCCGACAGCGAGGAGAAGCTGGTGGCGATCCGCCAGAACTTCACCGGCGAGTTGACGGGTACCGCGTTGTTGATCTTTCCCGGCGCGGAGAGTCTGGAGTTGGTGCGCACTCTTTTGAACGAGCAGATGCCCCTGGAGGTGCTCGTCGAGCTGGAACAGGAGACGCTTCAGGATGTGGGCAACGTGGTGTTGAACGCCTTTCTGGAGAGTTTCACCCAGATGATGTCGATCCAGTTCGAGTTCGAGGCCGCGGAGTTTCTGAAAGGGAGCGGCAGTTTTCTGTTGGACATCTCCTCGCATTTGGCGGCGCAGCGTCGGGCTCTGAGCGATGTGGATGACAGCGGGGGGGAGCGGGCTTTCGTGTTGATGATGGACTTCAAGACCCATGACGAAGAGGAGACCCAGCGTACCTTGAGCGGTTTCGTGGTGCTGTTGTTCTCGCAGCACTCGATGGAGATCCTCAAGCGGGAGTTGAAGGTGATTCTGGCGAATTTGTGAAGCATGGTTCGAGTGCACGGGAACCATGCGCGTTCATGGATTCCGTGGATGGAATCCATGAACAGTCTCTAAAGGTGTTCGCGTTATCCGCATGAGCGAGCTGGACATTATACTGCTGACCAGGGCTCTGGAAGTCAGTGCCGTGGGGACGATTCTGCTCGATTCCGATCAGAGAGTGCTCTTTTGGAACGATTGGATGGAGAAGGGGTCGCGCCTGCAGGCGGACGAGGTGGTGCGTCGCCCGCTCTTCGACATCTTCCCGGAGCTGGCCGGCTCGCGCATCGCCCGCGCCGTGGAGAGCGCCTTGAACTCCGGTCTGCCGACCATGTTGTCCCACCGGCTCACGCCGACCCCGTTTCCCTTGTTCACCGCCTCGGAAAAAAGCGCCGACCGTCCGCCGCGCATGAGCCAGATGGTGCTGATCAAGGCGATTCGGGATGCCGCCGATATCCGCTATTGTCTGATCCAGATCCAGGACATCACCAACACCGTCTCCCGTGAGATGATGTTGCGCACCCAGGCCCAGGAGCTTCAGGCCGCCAAGGAGAGCGCCCAGGAGGCCAACAAGGCCAAAAGCGATTTTCTGGCCAACATGAGTCACGAAATCCGCACCCCGATGAACGCCATCATCGGCATGACCCATCTGGCGTTGAAGACCGAACTCAATCCCAAGCAGCGCGACTACATCACCAAGGTCCACGCCTCGGCGCAGTCGCTGTTGGGGATCATCAACGACATCCTGGACTTCTCCAAGATCGAGGCCGGCAAGCTGACCATGGAGTCGGTGCCGTTCTATCTGGAGGATGTGCTCAACAACGTGGCCAACCTGGTGGCGTTGCGCGCCGAGGAGCAGGGGCTGGAGGTGAACTTCCACGTGGCTCAGGGGGTGCCGTTGAACCTGATCGGCGATCCGCTGCGCCTTGGCCAGATCCTCGTCAACCTCACCAACAACGCGGTGAAGTTCACGAAAAAGGGGAACATCGTCGTCTCCATGCGGGTGATCCGTCACGAGACCACCGAACACCGGGTGGGGTTGCATTTCACGGTCGAGGATACCGGCATCGGCATGAGCGAGGAGCAGATGAGTCGTCTGTTCACCGCCTTCACCCAGGCCGACTCCTCGACGACGCGCCGGTTCGGTGGCACGGGATTGGGATTGACCATCAGCAAGCGGCTGGTGGAGATGATGCACGGGCGCATCTGGGTGGAGAGCGCGCCGGGGGTGGGGAGTACCTTTCATTTCACCGCGATTCTGGGTCAGAAGGGGACCGATCGGCGTCGTTTCCGGCTCCCTTCCCGGGATCTGGTCGGCATGCGGGTATTGGTGGCCGATGACAACCCGGTCTCCCGGGAAATTCTGCAAAAATCCTTTGAATCGTTCTCCTTCAAGGTCACCTGCGTGGCCTCGGGGGAGGAGGCGGTCTTCGAGATGGAACGGGCCATCGCCACCCGTCATCCCTATCGGATGGTCTATCTGGACTGGCAGATGGGCGAGATGGACGGCATTCGCACCGCCAGGGAGATCAGCCGCCGTTTTCCCCAGGCTCACATCCCCAAGATCATCATGGTGACCGCCTACTCACGGGAGGATATCATTCTGGCGGCGGATGGGGCGGGGATCGATGCCTTTCTGACCAAGCCGATCAACCTGTCGGTGCTCTTCGAGACCGTGCTGTCGGTGTTGAAGCAGGATGCCGAGCGTCACGAGGGGGGCGAGGCGCGCGAGATGGTGGTGGCGCGCGGTCGCGTTGGCGAGAGCCCCTGTTCCGACTGGCGCGGGGTGCGGGTGCTTCTGGTCGAGGACAACGAGATCAACCAGCAGGTGGCGCGGGAACTCCTGGAGGAGGAGGGGGTGGCGGTGAGCATCGCCCGCAACGGCGAGGAGGCGCTGGAGGCCGTGCGTCGCGACCCTTTCGATCTGGTGTTGATGGATGTGCAGATGCCGATCATGGACGGCTATGCCGCCACGCGGGCCATACGCGCCGAGGTGCGGTTCAAGGGGTTGCCGATCATCGCCATGACCGCCAATGCCATGTCCGGGGATCGGGAGAAGTGCATCCAGGCGGGCATGAACGATCACATCAGCAAGCCGATCCATCCGGTCACGATGTTTGCCACCATGGGCCGCCATGTTTCGTCGCGCGCGCGCCTCCGCGAGAGCGCGGTGGCGGGGGGGAGCGTCGCCGGCTCGGGCGGTCGTTCCGAGGCCCCGCTCCCGCCATCCGTTCCGGCGCGCGAGGAGATCGATCTGCCCGAGCGGCTCGATGGGGTGGACATGAAGGCGGGGCTCGCCAATCTCAACGGCAACCGCAAGCTCTACCGCAAGATTCTCGGGGATGTGCATGCCCGCTTTCACGACGTGGTGCATCGGCTGCGCGCGGAGTTGGACGGGGGCGATCGTGTCGAGGCGCGGCGGTTGATCCACACCTTCAAGGGGGTGGTCGGAACCCTGGGCGCCAGCGAAGCGCAACGGCTCTCCGGGCAGATCGAAGAGGCGTTGGTCGATGGCGCGTTGGAGCGGGTCGAGAGGCTCATCCCGGTGTGGAACCCGGTGGTGGAGCGGCTGATGGGTTCCCTGGCCGGGATTGCCGGTGGCCGGGAGACGGTGGTCCAGCCGGTGGCAGTCGAGACCAGGCCTCTGGATGTCGAGCCGTTGCGGGGGATCTTCGACAAGCTGGCCGGTTTGATCGAGGAGGGGGATTCGGATGCCCAGGAGTGGGCGACCAAGGCCGGGGCGTTGTTGGCCGGTGCGCCGGTTGCCGGGAGCGTGGCGCGCATGATCGCCCAGATCGACGATTATGAGTTCGAAATGGCGCGGGAGACCTTGCGTGGGATCGTGTCCGAGTTGGGCTTGCAAGGGGCGTGAGGGGGGTCGAGGCGTGGAACAGAATGAGAATCGTCCCAAGGTGTTCATCATCGACGACGAGACGGTCAGCATCGATGTCTTGTCCGGTCTGTTGCGTCCCTTGTACCGCGTGGTATCGGCCAAGAGCGGTGAAAACGCCCTGGCGCGACTCGACACCCAGGCACCGCCCGACCTGATCCTTCTGGACGTGGTCATGCCCGGCCTGAATGGCTATCAGGTGTGCGAGCAGTTGAAGAAGAATCCCCGCACCCGCGACATCCCGGTGATCTTCATCACCTCGAGCAACTCCGAGGAGGACGAGACGCGGGGGTTTGAGGTGGGCGCGGTCGATTACATCACCAAGCCGTATCGTCCGGGGATCGTCCTGGCGCGGGTCAAGACCCACATCGAACTCAAGCGGCGCGGGGATCTGCTGGAGCGGTTGGCGGTGCTCGACGGATTGACGAGCATTCCCAACCGGCGCCGTTTCGATCAGTTCCTGGAGTACGAATGGAGCCGCTCCCAGCGCCATGCCCATCCATTTTCGCTGTTGCTGATGGACATCGACTATTTCAAGATGTACAACGATCTTTATGGTCACGCCCAGGGGGATGCCTGTCTGCGTCGGGTGGCCGAGGCGATTGCCCTGTCCATGCCGCGCGCCATGGATCTGGCGGCCCGGTACGGCGGCGAGGAGTTCGCCTGCGTGCTGCCGGAGACCCATGAAAACGGTGCCCAGGCGGTGGCTCAGAGGATCCTGGGGTCGGTGCGGGCGCTCAAGATCCCCCATGCCCACTCCAAGGCCGGCGCGTATGTGACGCTGAGCATCGGGGTGGCCTGCATGATCCCGAATCCGGAAAAGCAGCCCCTGGATCTGATCACCCGGGCCGATCAGGCGTTGTACAAAGCCAAGCGGGGGGGGCGCGACCAGATGTCCACCCTGGGGCGGTTCCCGGAATCGGGGGAGACGTGAGCATGAGGAGCGGGGCTTGATGGGCGTGGAGCTTCCCAAGATTCTGATCGTCGATGACGAGACCACCAACATTGACGTGTTGGTGGGGCTTCTGGAAGAGGAGTGCAAGATCGTGGTCGCCAAGAACGGCGAACAGGCGGTCCGGCGCGCCCTGGTCAAGCCCCATCCGGATCTGATCCTGCTCGACATCGTGTTGCCCGACATCGACGGCTTCGAGGTGTGCCGGCGGTTGAAGGAGAACCCCGAGACCCGCGACATTCCCATCATCTTCATCACCGGCAAGGAGTCGGAACAGGATGAAACCCGCGGATTGTCGGTGGGCGCGGTGGATTTCATCCGCAAGCCGTTCAGTCCGGTGGTGGCCCTGGCGCGCATCCAGACCCATCTGGCCCTGCAACGGCAGAAGGCCCATCTTCTGGCGCTCAACGAACTCAAGAACCGGTTTCTGGCCATGGCGGCCCATGACCTGCGCAATCCCCTCATCTCCATCGCCGGCCTGAGCGAAATCCTGCTGACCATGCCCCTCGACGAGCAGGAGAAACGCAGTTTCATCCAGTCCATACACGATGTGGCCGGCCAGATGCTCAAGCTGATCCACGATCTTCTGGATGTCAGCACCATCGAATCCGGCGCCTTTGCCCTGGAGAAGCGTCCCACCGATCTCGCCACGCTGATTGGCGAGCGGGTGGCGTTGCTGCGGATCCCCGCGCGGGAGAAGGGGGTGACGATTCGGGATGAGCTTCCGTCGATGGCGCCCGTCGCCCTGGATCCGGACCGGTTTGCCCAGGTGGTCGATAACCTGGTCGGCAATGCCATCAAGTTCTCGCCGGTCGGGTCCGAGGTCACCGTGCGCTGCGGGTGGCTCCACGATCGCTCTTTCCTTCAGGTGGTCGATCAGGGGCCTGGCATTCCGGATGCGGAGCGTCATCGGCTCTTCGGGGTGTTCCAGCGACTGAGCACCCGGCCCACGGCCCAGGAAAAGAGTACCGGACTGGGGTTGTCCATTGTCAAACGGATCGTCGATGCCCATCATGGTGAGATCGTGGTGGCGAACAATGCCGATCGCGGGGCGATCTTCACCTGTTTCCTCCCGGAAGGCTCCCGGGAGACCATCGCCATCCGTGCGCGTCCGGCCCTTGCCGCGGGCAAGGCGTTGCGGATGCTGCTGATCGACGACGATCCGGTATTGCGTCTCATGTATGCCAAGGCGTTTGCCGATGAGGGGTTCGAATGGGTCGGGGAGGCCAGGGATGGACAGGAGGGGGTGTCGCTCTATCAGGCATTGAAACCCGATGTGGTGATCTGCGATATTGAGATGCCGGTGATGGATGGATTGGAGACGCTCAAGGCGTTGTTGGCCGTGGATCCCAATGCCTGCGTGATCATTCTGACCTCCTCCGTGGATCAGGAGAAGTGGACCATCTGCCTGGCCCATGGCGCCCGTTATACCCTGCGCAAGGATACGCCGTTTCCGGAGATCCGTCGCAAGGTGCTGGAGATCTGGAAGGAATACCAGGGCCGATTTGCTTGATACGTTTCGGATGGCCGGCAGGCCTATGCTATCTGACAAGAGACCGCGACATGCAAGAAACTCAAGGCAGGATCCTGATAGTCGATGACGAGCGGACGCATCTGGAGACACTGACCGGTCTGCTCGACGGAACCTATCGGACCGTGATGGCCGAGAGCGGCGCCGAGGCGTTGCGGTTGGTCCGAGAGGATCCCAAGCCCGATCTGATCCTGTTGGATGTCGCCATGCCCGGCATGGATGGTCTGGAGGTGTGCCGATGTCTCAAGGCCGATCCGGAAACCCGCGGGATCACGGTGATCTTCGTGGCCGAGCGGGATCGAACCGAGGATGAGGATATCGGGCTCTCCCTGGGCGCGGTGGATTATCTGTTCAAGCCGATCCGCCCCGCGCTTTTGCGCGCGCGCGTGCGCAACCACATGGCTCTGGCCGATCAGAGCCGGGTGCTGGAGCGCCAGGTGGCCGAACGCACCCAGGCCCTGGAGCAGGCCAAGGAGGCGTTGCGCTCCTCCATGGGCAATCTCCTGACCATCCGGGTGGGGCCGGGGGTCTATTGGCTGCAGATTCCCGAGGCCGGACTCTTCATCCTGTGCGGCTGTCCCAGCGAGGTGGTCAAGCTTCTGATGCACAAGGGTCTCAACGCCCCGGCCATCAAGAACGGGGTCCACTTCGAGACCGGTCCGAACGTGATCCTTCTGTCGGATCTGTTGATGCAGAACGGCGGCTTCTCCAACATGGCCGAGTTCCCGGTGTTGCAGATGCTCTACCGGCAGGGGATGATCCTGCCGGGTCATCCGAACAACACCGGGGTCAAACCGATGTTGATGGGCGCGGAGGATCAGGTCACGGCGCAGTTGGCCTATATCCACCGTGGGAACTACGGACTCTCCCGCGAGGAGCTTGAAGAGTCCGGCGTGGACGCCGAGAGCGTCGAGATGATGATGCGCATCAAGCTGCAGTTCGCCTTCGGGCGGATTCGCGAGCCCTCGGAGTTTCTCGATACCCTGGTGGTCACGGACAAACCCAGGGAGATCCGCAATGGCGCGACCATCCAGCGGGTGGGTTCCAACCGTTTTCGCATCGCCTTTCGCGATGAGAGCGCCGAGATCGATCTGAATCTGCCCAAGGATACGGTCTACAAATCCCCCTATCCGTTGGGATTCCATCGGGTGCCGCGCCACTACTTCGCGGTGCTGCACACCGGCGAGGGGGATGGCTGGGATCCGGAGCGTCCCAGCATGAGCAGCGTGCTGATGTTCCAGGGGCGGTTCTACCTCATCGATGCCATCCCCGGCGTGCTCAACGTGCTGACCGCCATGGGCATCGACATCAGCGAGGTGGAGGGTATCTTCCACACCCACGCCCACGACGATCACTTCGCCGGTCTTCCGGCCCTGATCCAGACCGATCGTCGCCTCAAGTATTACGCCACCCCCATGGTCCGCTCGTCGGTGGCCAAGAAACTGGCCGCGCTCATGTCCTTTGACGAGGACAAGTTCAACCAGTTCTTCGAGATCCACGATCTGGAGTTCGATGTCTGGAACCAGTGCGGGGGGTTGGAGGTGCGCCCGATCTACTCGCCCCACCCGGTGGAGACCTCGCTTCTGCTCTTTCGCACCCTGGCCGAGGATGGCTACCGCACCTATGGCCACTGGACCGATCTGACCTCCTTCTCGGTACTCGACCGGATGACCAATCCGGGACCGTTCGCGGTCCCCAGGGAGCAGATCGAGCGCATCAAGGCGAGTTACCACTTCCCGGCGGATCTGAAAAAGCTCGACGTCGGCGGCGGGATGATCCACGGCATGGCCCAGGACTTCAAGGGCGATCCCTCCGGACGGCGCATCCTGGCCCATCTCTCCCGCGATCTGACCACCGAGGAGATGGAGATTGGCTCGGAGTCCACCTTCGGCGCCATGGATATCCTGATTCCGGGTGAGCAGGACTACCGTCGGCAGCGGGCCTTCTACTATCTGCGCGACCTCTTCCCGGAGATCTCCCACGACGACATCCGCATGCTGATCAACGGGCCGATCATCAAGTACAACGCCGGCTCGTTCATACGCTGGGAGTCGGATGCCCACGATTTCGTGGAGATGACCATCTGCGGGGATATCGTCTACCTGGATGCCGATTTCGGCATTCGTTACCATTTGGGTTTCGGCTCGTTCATGGGGTTGCAGAGGATCTTTCCGGAGATCCAGTCCGACGAGGGTGGGTATCGTTCGGTCTCTCACAGCGCGGTGTTGCGGATTCCCAGCCGGATGTTGCGGATCTTTTTGCAAAACCGTGGGCTGTACGCCAGCCTGGCCGGGGTGTTGGAGCAGATCCGCTTCCTGCGGCACACCTGGCTGTTCGGGGAACAGACCTCCTTCGTCTTCCTGGCCACCCTCACCCGCCATATCGAGACGATCCGCGAGGAACGGGGGGCCTGGATCGAAATCACCGAGGATCCGCCGGCGTTGTGGCTGGTCTCCTCGGGTCGGGTGGCGATGTGCGATGGGACGGGCGCGGTCGTGGGGGTGATCGAGGCCGGGGGATTCTTCGGCGAATGGGCCTATTTGAATTCAGGGCGTTGTCCGTGGCGCTTCCGGATGGAGGAGTCCGGCGATCTGGTGCGCTTGTCGTGGCCTGGCCTGCTGGATGCGCCGATCATCCATTGGAAGATGCTCGAGACCCTTCAGAAGCGCGCCAGCCTCGCTCAGCCTTCGTGATATGGAGTTGAAATGACCACGCCGTTGTTGCTCGACGAGGTCGAGGAAGATGCCTTCAAGGAGTTGTTCAATTTGAGCTTCGGCACCACCGCCGCCACCTTGAGCGAGATGGTGGATGCGGAGATCGCGTTGTCGGTGCCCAGTTTTTGCAGACTCTCCCCCCGTTCACTGCTCATGCAAATCCATCGGCTGTTCGGTGACTCGATCGGACTGGTGGGCATGCGTTACCAGTTCATCTTCCCCTCCGAACAGGTGGTGCCGGGCATGGCGGTGTTGCTGGTGCGGGCCACGGATCTGGCGCTGTTTCTCGAGGCCTTGCATGGGGATGCCATTCCCGTGGAGATGATCGGGCAGATCGAGGCCGATTCCATGCAACTGGCCGGGGATGTGCTGCTTTATACCTGTGCCAGCAGTTTGAGCGCGCTTTTGGAGTCGGATATCGATTGTCAGAGACCGTTCTTCTTTCGTGGGGATCCGGAAGCGTTGTCGATTCAACTGGGTTTGGCGGAACGAGACGAGAGCCACGATCTGCTGATGTTGCGGGTGGATTTCTTCATGACCGGCAAGGGGGTGTCCGGTGCCTTGTTGACCTGGATGGATGGGGATGGATTGCCGTTTTTGAAGACGGAGATCGATCATTTCATTGCCACCCACATGTCTTGATGCGCGTCGTTCTTCTCCATGGAGATCATCCGTCTCGATCCTGGGGAACTCTACATCGGCACCGCCTCCGCCGAGGTGCATACCATTCTGGGTTCTTGCGTTTCTATCATTTTCTTCCATGAACGGCTCAAATTGGGCGCGATCTGCCATGGTCGCAAGCCCGATCATGCGTGCCGGCCCGCCTCCACGGGGTTGAAGGTGTGTCGCGAGTTGGGCGATCATGTGCGTTGTTCGTTGGAGTTCATGCTGGCCTGGTTCGACACGCGCGGGGTGCCACGATCGGAGTTGGAGGTCAAGTTGTTCGGTGGGGCGATGATGTTCGCCAATCCGTTGGGGGGCGGATCCGGTCTGGGGATGGGCAAGCGCAACATCGACACGGCCATGGAGTTCATTCGTACCCGGCGGTTGCATTTGACCGCCTCGGACGTGGGTGGGCCGTGGGCCAGACAGATCGTCTTCTTCACCGATACCGGGGAGATCCGGTTGAAAAGAATTCGCAAGTCGGCCCAGGAGTTGGACGGTTTGGAGGAGTTGTGTTGAGGGGGGGAGTGGTCGCCTCCGCTTCCCAGCAATCATTCGATTTCATCTGAAACGGAATACGCCATGTTGAAACTCGGTGTGAACATCGATCATGTGGCCACGGTGCGTCAGGCGCGGGGAAGCCGCTATCCGGATCCGGTGGAGGCGGCATTGGTGGCGGAACGGGCTGGCGCGGACGGCATCACCGTCCATCTGCGCGAGGATCGGCGCCACATCCAGGATCGGGATGTCAAGCTGCTTCTGGAGTTGTCCCAGACCAAGGTCAACCTGGAGATGGCCGCCAGCGACGAGATGGTGGCCCTGGCCTGCAAACTGCGTCCGGCGGACTGCTGTCTGGTGCCGGAAAAACGGGCCGAGTTGACCACCGAGGGTGGCTTGGACATCCTGGCCAACAAAGATGCGGTGCGCCGGGCCACGGACGCCCTCTCCCAGGTTGGGATACGGGTGTCGCTGTTCATCGATCCGGATCCCGAGCAGATTCGCGCCGCGGTGGCGGTGGGCGCGCCGGTGGTGGAGTTGCATACCGGCGCCTATGCCGAGTGTCACGACGAGGGACGGCGCGAGGAGGCGTTGAGCCGCATCCGCCTGGCCGTGGAGGTGGCTAAGGCGCGTGGGTTGATGGTGAACGCCGGACATGGGTTGCACTACCACAACGTGCAGCCGATTGCCGCGATTCCCGGCCTGACCGAATTGAACATCGGCCATGCGATCATCGCGCGGGCCCTGTTCGATGGCATGGAAGGGGCGGTGCGCGAGATGAAGCGGTTGATGCTGGAAGCCGCGGGCTGGCGGAGGTGATTCTGGGGATCGGTACCGATCTGGTGGAGATCGCCCGGATCGGCAAGGCTCTGGAACGTCATCCGGAGCGGTTCGCAGCCAAGGTCTTCACCGACGCGGAGCGACAAGCGTGCGCGCGGCGTCAGGAGACGGCCTGCCTGGCCAAACGTTTTGCCGCCAAGGAGGCGATGGCCAAGGCGTTGGGCACCGGGATGCGCGATGGGGTGTGGTTCACCGGCATGGAGGTGGAGAACGATCCGTTGGGACGTCCCACGTTGCGGGTGAACGGCGAGACGGCGCGGCGGTTGGAGACGTTGCGGGACCGGTCTGGGGCGCAAAAGGTGGTGATTCATCTCTCCCTGGCCGATGAGGGCGGCTTTGCGCTGGCCCATGTGGTGTTGGAAGGGGTGACATCCTCTGCGCCCGTGTGTTGACCTGTTTGGCGCCCATTGGTTCGTTCCTGGTTGATCACTGTTTCGTTACAGGGTGTCCCTTTCCAGAGGCAGGGCGTTCCTTCCGTCACGCTGCCCGGCACGACCGTGGAACTTCCGAAGGTAGGTCCACGGACGGGGGTGTGGGGGCTCTCCCCCCATCATGCCCGTTACCCCATCTTCCTGGCTCCTGTTCTGGAGCGAAATGTTTCCAACGTTTGGTGGTGTTCACGGTTTTGAGCGCACGCGAAAATTTTTCGTTCTCCACGGCATTCTTGTAAAAAAAATCACCACCACCTGTTAACTGATTGATCATCAATTGTTTCTATTTAAGAATTTGCTGATGGATTTTATATTGCAGTGCAAAATCAATGAAAATTTTGCACCAGTCGGAAAGCGGATTTTTCTCGACCTTCTATGCTAATTCATTGATTTTTTTAATAATAATCGATATTTTCAATCTTGGCACGTGATTTGATATTTATCAAATCAAGGAACAAGCGTAAGAACTACGGATGGTTCAAGCTTTTGTGCGGCAGTGAGCATGTGCCGTGGCAGTTGTGATGCAGCAGTAGAAGTGGAAGGAACTGGGCCAGGTTCGCGCATGGCCCGGATCAAGGGTTGGATACCCTCCCCCCCATCCAACCCTTGATCCTCCTCTCCTCCTTGAAAAGGGGAGTATGAAAACAAATTTCGAGAAGGGACGCTAGCCGTCCCGACCAAGGGTCGGCCTCCCCCCCCTCAAGCTGACCCTTGGTTCTTTTTCATGGCAATGGGACGCTGGACGTCCCAACCAAGGGTCGGCCTCCCCCCCCTCAAGCTGACCCTTGGTACTTTTTCATCAAGACCGAGGCGTGGTTCGTCCATGCCTCCTCCAGGGATCCGGCCTCCCCCCCCTCAAGCCGGATCCCTGCTTTTTTTACCGATCCCCCTCTCAACACAATCCCAGCAAGCGTGCAACCGGGCCATAGCCGCGCCGATGCTCCGGGGTCACACCCAACCGTTCCAACGCCGTCAGATGCGCTTGGGTGGGATAGCCGGCATTGTGCTCCCAGCCGTAACCCGGATAGCGCCGCGCCAATTCCGCCATGATCCCATCCCGGTGGGTCTTGGCCAGAATCGCCGCCGCCGCGATCGAGGCGGACAACTGATCTCCCTTGACCACCGCCCGCGCCGGGCAGGGGAGTCCGGGGGGGAGGTCGCGACCATCCACCAGCACGAATCCAGGCACGATCCCCGCATCCGGCACGGCGGGGGAACGGTTCACACCCGCCAAGCCCGTAGCTGGCATTCCGCCAGGCGCGGCAGGGCAATCCGCGGCGTTCTCTCGGCCCGTGGCAGACCGCACTCCAGTGGCAAGGGAAGCGACACTGGGAGCGCGCAACGCCTCCACCGCGCGCAGCATGGCCAGAAGCGAGGCGCGACGGATGTTGAGCCGGTCGATCTCCACCACCGCGCACGCACCGATGCCGTAAGCGAGGGCCTCGGCACGGATCGCAACAGCCAAAGTATCCCGTTGCGCGGCGGTCAGACGCTTGGAGTCGTCGATGTTGGATAGGGAAGGGGGGAGGGCCCGGAAGGCGGGCAAAATGACAGCGGCGGCCACGACCGGACCGCACAAAGGGCCGCGACCGGCTTCGTCCACGCCGCAAATCAGCGTAAAGCCGGTCGCTTGAAGTTCCTGTTCCAGGTCGAGACCTGGACGAATACGGGCTACCAGTCCCGTTTCTCCCGGATGCGGGCGCCCTTGCCGGTACGATCACGCAGATAGTAGAGCTTGGCGCGGCGCACGTCGCCTCGGCGCAGCACCTCGATCTTGTCCAGCTTCGGGGAGTAGAGCGGGAACAGACGCTCCACGCCCTCGCCGAACGAGACCTTGCGCACCGTGAAGGTGGTGCGGCTCCCGGCGTTGCGCAGGGCGATGCACACACCCTCGAACACCTGAATACGCTCACGGCTCCCTTCGATCACGCGCACATGCACCCGCAAGGTGTCGCCCGCGTTGAAGGTGGGGACATCGGTCTTGATTTGCGCCTGCTCAAACAACTGTAATTCGTTCATGATCTCTTCATCCCGTCATGCGTGTTCTCAAACTCCCCAACCTCGGAGAGTTCCTCGGTGACATCCATGGCCTCCAGATCCGTGGCCAACTCTTCGATCAACCGCCGCTCCTGGCGACTCCAGGCAACCCGCGTCAACAACTCCGGACGACGGATCAGGGTGCGCAACAGCGACTGTCTTCTTCTCCACGCCGCTACCGCCCCGTGATTTCCGGACAAAAGCACGTTGGGTGCCGAAACCTCTTCCCCGGAAAGGGTACGCCACAGGGCCGGGCGGGTGTAATGCGGGTGATCCAACAACCCTTGTGAAAACGATTCGGCCTGAGCGCTCTCCGCGTCCCCCAGGACACCGGGAACCAACCGGGCCACCGCGTCGAGAACCAGCATGGCGGGCAATTCACCGCCGGTCAGGACAAAATCGCCGATGGAAAGCTCCTCGTCAACCGTCTGCTCCACCCATCGTTCGTCCGCGCCCTCGTAATGGCCGCAGACCAGAATCAGATGGGGTTCCAGACTCAACCGCAGCGCGTCATCCTGGCCAAACCGCCGGCCTTGCGGCGTCAACCAGATCACCCGACCTGGACACTCGGTCCGTGTCGCGTGCACCGCCCGTTCCAGCACGTCGGGCTTGAACACCATGCCCGGACCACCCCCGAACGGGGCGTCATCGACCCGGTTGTGCTTGTCCAGCGCGAAAGCGCGAATCTGGATCAGGCGGGTTTCGATCAACCCTTGTTCCCTGGCCCGTCCGAGGATGGAGCCATCCAGAACCGGGGCGAACATCTCGGGAAACAGGGTCAGAACCGAAAAGCGCATCACGGGTGCACCGGCCCTTTACAGGCCCGGCATGAGCCGAACCTGAATCGTCCTGCCTGCTTCGTCCACCGCCAGGATCACATCGCGGATCATCGGCAGCAGACGTTCTTCCCCGTCGGGCTGGGTCACCACCAACACATCGTTGGAGCCGGTTCCCAGCAGTTCGCTCACCACGCCGATCTCCTGGCGTGGTACGGACCCATCCGGTGGGCTGGAACCGGCATCCTCGGACGGTTCGGTCACCGCTTCCGGAATGGCCACAACCCGACAGCCGAGCAGGCGATACCCGTAGTGACGTCCCTGGCCCGGATCCGGCAGTTGATCCTCCGGAACCCAGACGGTCGTGCCGGCCAGGGTTTGGATCGTCTCCCGAATCGCCCACCCTTCGAGTGTCACCAGGAGTTCATCGCCGTGACGGCGACCGGAACGCACGGTCACTTCGAGTTCGGGCGGGGATGCCTTGCCCAACGCCCATCGGGGTCGCGTGAGCAGCCAATCGATGGGCAGCTCCCGCGTGGGGGCATCGTCCGGGAGAATTCGGGTAACGGGGAGTGAATACGGCATCACCCGCGCCTCGCCCCGCACGCCGAACGCCCCCTTGATTCGCCCCAGGGCGACCCAGCGGGCGCCCGAGTCGATCATTTCAGGCCGAGGCCTGGAGTTGCTTGATCAGGCGATCCACGGTGTCCGAGGGGACCGCGCCGACGCTCAACCAGTGGTTGACGCGCTCCATGTCGAGGGAGACGCGATCGTTCTCCAGGAGCGGATTGAAAACGCCGAGTTTTTCCAGGAAACGACCATCCCGCGGCATGCGGGCATCCGCCGCGACCACGGCGTAAAAGGGACGTTTTTTGGAGCCTCTGCGTTGCATGCGAATACGAACCGCCATTGATCTCGTGCCTCTTTTTTTCTGGATTGAAATGTCTTGCGCGCCACGTTCGGCGCATCTGCGACGAAAACCCTATATTCTATGCATTTTTTTTGGTGAGTCAAGCTTCTGTTGCATGAAGGGGATTAAATAACCCCATCTCCCCTGCCGTGCCGGCCAATTGGCCACAAGCCGCCCCCACATCCGCGCCGCGACTGTCCCGGATGATGGTCACCAACCCGGCATTGGCCACCACCTCCTGGAAGCGCAGGATCTGCTC